>NZ_SSXS01000006.1:24297-96479 GCF_004832235.1 Methylophaga sp. SB9B | reverse complement strand
TAAATGATAAGCCACTCCCTGAGTCATCATCATGTCCAAGCATTTATTCGGCAGGCCATCACTTAATAAAATCCAATCTGCCGTGTTTTGTAATGGATGTGTTGAGAATAACTTACAGTCAGCTTCAGTGGCTTGTTGAGGCGCATAGATTACCAAGTCTGCTTGATAACTATGATCGCTAAGATCGGCTACCTGAATTAGACTAAAGTCGCATGCTGAAAGTAAATGACTCAATGTCGCTGACAGGACATCATCGGTCGTGATTAGTAGTAATTTAGGCATAAGACTCGTTATCAATTTAGTAATTGATTTTGAGTCTAACATTAGCTATCCGCGGGTTTCTTAACCTAGATAAAGAGGCTGGAAATAATTTTCCAGCCTCTTTTTACAAGCAGATCCAATAATTTCAACTTACTCGGCGTTGCAGAGGTTGTTCGCTTTTCAACCGTTGTAAACGATCTTGACTTAATTGAATATTTGCCAAGTGACCAGCTAAATATGAAGAAATTCGACGATCATTCATTCTTCTTACATAAATTTTAAAAATTTCTAATGATCGCTTTTCCATCATTTCTAAATCAGCGAGATGCTCTTTATTAATCAGCTCGCTAAATGTTCCGTATGCGAGCTTATAGATCGCTCGCATGGTCAAAGCTAACTCAGTGGTACTAGGCTCTGAGTTTTTTAATCCAGAAAAACGTTTGTTAATATCATTAACAATTTCAGCCCGTACCATAGCCATTTCACGAAACAACATTCTTATCTCGCTACTGACCGCCTTCCTTGCGGTCATATTGTAGAAGCTGTATCCATCTGCACAGATACTTTTCAACTCCTGAATAAGCTGTTGTTCTCTGCTATTTAACATGTGACGATCAGTTTGCCACGACAAGTTGATCTTTCACGTCCACGACCTTGTCATAGCCTCTGGCCATTTCAACTGCAAGATCTTTCTCAGTAGCGTTTTTCACATTACCTTTCAAAGTGACAACACCATTATCAGTGGAAACACTGATCTCTGAAGCTTCAAGCTCATCATGCGCTGCAAACTCCATTTTAAGACCCGCAGTCACCGTCATATCATGCCATGCACGACTGAAAGATTTATTATCACTATCGGCTGAATCGTCATTTCGATAGTTTGCATCTACAGTGAGATTATTTTTCACATCGGTAATGCCTTCAATATTATTAGCAATCTCGCCCGCTAAATCTTTCTGGGTTTGGTTTTTTACCTGCCCACTTAATACCGCTACACCATTATCAATATCAGTATCAATATTAAAGTTATTTAACTGGGTGTTGAGTAATAATGCCGTCTCCAACTTGCCATCTAACCAAGCATCTTTTGCTTCACCCTGCCAAGAATTATTGGCCATAACAGGCGCTGTCATTAAAGTTGTTATGGTCAAAACAGCTAAAGCATTCTTTTTAAAATTCATCATTTATCTCCTAAATTTAAGATGTCACACAGTTATTGTTGCCATAACCATGCCAACCAGATAAACAAATATTAATCAAACACTTACAACAAAAGCACTCATATTGAACTAATAAATCATGTAGAAATTACAAATGTCGTCAGGAAAAATTTCATGTTTGAGGATCCTTAAATACAATAAAAAAGGCGCCTGTCGGCGCCTTCGTTTCGTTATAAGCGTTATCAAACGCTAATAATTTAATTGAGCACTTTTAAAAACCTGTTATTTGGTAAGTGCATCAATTTCTTTTTCGGCCTGATCTTTTGCCAGACCATAACGCTCTTGTAATAAGCCAGCCAGTTGCTGAGCATTACCTTTGGTTTGCTCAACTTCATCATCCGTCAAATCACCCCAGCTTTCTCTCAATTTCCCCTTAAATTGAGTCCATTTACCTGATGCAATATCTTTATTCATAATTTTATCCTCATAATTAAAAAATCTAGGAGCCTACCCTTAAGGATTTAATGCATCCTGATTTAGATAAAACCTCTTGATGAAACGATTCATACAAAGAGATAACCCGATCAAGATGATTCAGGAATCATGCCAGCCATATAAACATTTGTTTTAATTAATATTTGAAGATAAAAGTAGAAAACAAATTTCAAATTCTTAGTAGAAATAACATGGTTGGATGTAATTTTTTCAAACCTATTTAAGTAGGTTAACTAAGTACTTTTATTTATGCTGGGATTAACGCCAAGAAAATTTTAACGGCTACTTGCCTGTTATAAATCAAAATCATCAGACACAAAAAAGGCCCGGTTAAGGGCCTTTTCCGTAACAACTTAAAAGATGCTGTTATTTTGTGTTAACAATAAAGTCAACGCGACGGTTTAATGCACGACCGGCGTCAGTATCATTGTTAGCAATTGGTGAGGTTTCACCCATACCAACTGGAATCAAGTTATTACCGTTAACACCTTTAGAAACAAGGTATTCAACAACTGATTCTGAACGACGTTGTGAAAGCTTTTGGTTGTACTCTTCAGAACCAATGCTATCAGTGTGACCTTCAACACGTACTTCAACCACTTCATCAGTGTTCAGTAACGCTGTAACAGCATCATCCAAGATAGTACGAGCTTCTGATGTCAGGTCAGCTTTATCAAACTCAAAGTTTACGCCTGTTAATGACAGAATAGTTTGACCAGCAATCGGGCAACCATCTTCATCAACAATTACACCTTGTGGAGTGTTAGGGCAAAGATCTCTGTAATCTGGCACGCCATCTTTGTCAGAATCAATCGGGCAACCGACTTCATCAACAGTTACACCAGCTGGAGTGTTTGCACACATGTCGATGCCATCAACAACGCCATCGCCATCTGAGTCCATTGCACAACCACGGGCGTCAAGTAACGCACCTGGAACAGGTTCATGTTCACATACTGCTTTCTCTGCGGCTACTACTGTTTCTGCTTTAGCTTCATCAGTTGAGCAAAGTAATAATGCCAACGCTGCACCGACTGCTGCACCACCAACTGCACCTGAACCACCACTTGAAACGGCACCAACTGCGGCACCAGCTACAGCACCACCAAGAGCGGAACATAAAGTGTAGTTATCGTACGCACGCTGATTTGGGCCTGCACAACCAGCCAGCAAACCAATCGTCAGCAGTGCTGCGGTTAATTTTACTGAAATATTCATAGTTTTTATTCCTTTAGATTTATTGCTTAGTATTGTTAATCGCTTGCCGATGTCTAGGCTGACACCTTGAACACATTAGGGTTTCTGTACTTAGGAATCATAATATTACGATTTACAATTCAAGTGTAACATATTAAAAAAAAGACATATTTACCTTTTTTTAAAATCCCTGAAAAACTAAAAACGCGTACCCATAGTTTCGGTTTCTGTTTCGAGGGATAAAGCTTGGGCACCGGCTTCTGCTGGGGGTTCACCACTATCGGAACCTAATTTTATCATTAGCCTGACTTCATTACTTGAGTCTGCATTTCGCAGCGCATCTTCGTAGGAAATTTCACCCGCTTTATATAAATCATACAATGATTGGTCAAAAGTCTGCATTCCCAACTCACGAGAACGCTTCATAACGTCCTTGATTTCAGCGACCTTGCCTTTTTCAATGAGATCCCCGACCAGCGGCGTGTTTAATAAAACCTCTACAGCCACCGCACGCCCTGATCCGTCTTTTTTGGGAATCAAGCGTTGTGCGACGACCGCTTTCAGATTGAGAGACAAATCCAAAAACAATTGCTGGTGCCGATCTTCTGGGAAAAAGTTAATTACCCGCTCCATAGCCTGATTGGCATTGTTAGCATGCAATGTTGAAAGACATAAATGACCGGTCTCAGCAAAGGAAATACCGTAATCCATCGTATCTCGGCTACGGATTTCACCGATCATAATGACATCAGGCGCTTGTCGTAATGAGTTCTTTAACGCAATTTCGTAGGAGTCAGTATCTACGCCAACTTCACGTTGCGTAACTACACACCCGGCATGCTTGTGATCAAACTCTATCGGGTCTTCGATAGTTAAAATATGTCCGGTACTATTTTGATTACGATAGCCAATCATTGCAGCCAGCGTTGTTGATTTACCACTTCCCGTTGCACCGACAAACATCACTAGTCCGCGTTTTGTCATGGCAAGCTCTTTGATGATCTCAGGAACATGCAACTCTTCAATAGTAGGTATCTCACCTTTAACCAGTCGCAGCACCATGGCAATCCGACTACGCTGATAAAGTGCGCTTACCCGGAAACGTCCGGCTCCTTTAGTATCTATCGCGTAATTGCATTCTTTATCACGTTCAAAAGTGCGTTTTTGTTCATCGTTCATGGTACTTAACACCAGTTCACGCGCTTCTTCTTCAGTTAAAGGTTCCTGAGAAAGTGTAGCCATTCGGCCATTTACTTTTAATGTAGCTGGTCGGCCTGAGGTGATAAAGATATCAGAGGCCTCGTGTTTCACTGCCGCTTTAAGAATTGTGACAATTTCCATCATGTTCTCCTAACGGAACAAATCCTTATTCACGGCACGTGGTAAGGCTTCATGCTTAGTGATTTGTTGCCGGCGTATCAAATCCTGTAAACATTGATCCAAAGTCTGCATACCTAAAGCCCCTCCGGTTTGAATCGAAGAATACATCTGTGGAACCTTGTCTTCTCGAATTAAATTACGGATTGCCGGAGTGCCGATCATGATTTCATGCGCAGCGATTCGGCCACCACCTACTTTTTTCAATAGGGTTTGAGAGATAACAGCGCGTAACGATTCTGACAACATTGAACGTACCATGTCCTTTTCAGCAGCCGGGAACACGTCGATAATGCGGTCAATGGTTTTTGCCGCCGAAGAAGTATGGAGAGTGCCAAACACCAAGTGACCCGTTTCTGCGGCGGTGAGCGCCAAGCGGATGGTTTCCAAATCACGTAACTCACCCACCAGGATGATATCGGGATCCTCCCGCAAAGCACTTCGTAACGCTTCACTGAAACCATGGGTATCGCGATGAACTTCACGCTGATTAATCAAACATTTTTTACTGCGATGAACGAATTCAATTGGATCTTCAATGGTTAGGATATGTTCGTTATCTTTTTCATTTCGATAATTAATCATCGCCGCTAACGTTGTTGACTTACCGGAACCGGTAGGACCGGTCACCAGCACAATGCCTCGATTATTATCCGAAATCTGTTTGAAAATCTCCGGTGCACCTAATTCTTCCAGCGTCAAAACAGTCGAGGGAATGGTCCGGAAAACCGCAGCAGCACCACGATTCTGGTTGAATACATTAACCCGGAAACGCGCCAGATTAGGGATCTCAAACGAAAAGTCAGCCTCGAGAAACTCTTCAAAATCCTTACGCTGACGATCATTCATGATGTCATATACCATGGCGTGGACTTCTTTATGGTCCATCGCTGGCAAATTGATGCGTTTAATATCACCATCAACACGAATCATCGGCGGTTCACCAGCGGAAATGTGCAAATCCGACGCATTGTTTTTTGCACTAAAGGTCAGCAATTCAGTAATATCCATGCACATTCCTTATTCAATAACGACAGCTACCTGTCCCTGACAACATAGCGAATACCGCTAAAGGTAGCGCGCTCCTGACTGGCTTGCAACATGACAAATTCAAAAACACGCCTGCAATCTGTGATGAACTTCATCAAATCGGCAGAACAACGTGCGAACCGTCCCGAAGGTTCCGTTAAATTACTGGCGGTCAGTAAAACCTGGCCAGCTTCTCGACTTCGTGAATTAGCTGAAGCAGGTCAATCACGCTTTGGTGAAAATTATTTGCAGGAAGCCTTGGAAAAAATCGCTGCGTTAGACGATTTAATTCTGGAGTGGCATTTTATTGGACCAGTACAATCTAACAAAACACGGGAAATCGCCGCACATTTTGATTGGGTGGAAAGTGTTGATCGATTGAAAATTGCCCAGAGGTTGTCTTCCCAGCGACCAGCGCAAAAGCCGGCACTGAATATTTGTCTGCAAGTGAATATTGATAACGAATCCAGCAAAGCAGGTGTAACTCCCGATAACTTAATGGAGCTCGCCGCAGCCGTGAGTCAGTTGGATAATCTTTGTCTGCGAGGTTTAATGGTTATTCCTGCTATTGCAGAAACAGAAGAGCAACAACTGGATGCTTTTGGTCGAGCGCAGCAACTGTTCTACCAATTGAAATCAGCCCATCCAGAAGTTGATACTTTGTCGATGGGTATGTCCGCAGATATGCAGGCAGCCATTATTCAAGGCAGTACCATGGTCAGGATTGGCACCGCCTTGTTTGGCGACAGACATACACCCAATAAATAATAACCAGTACACTACACCGCTAACAGCATATGCCAATGGAGAAAGCCTAAATGATACCTTGTAAGCTCGCCTTTATCGGCGGTGGAAATATGGCGCGGAGTTTAATTGGCGGCTTAATTGCCAATGGAATGTCTGCTGAAAACATCCATGTTGCTGATATGCAAACCGCAACACTTGAAACTCTGACGAATCGTTATCCGGTAACAACTTTTACTAGCAATCAACAAGCGATTGAAGGTGTTGATGTAGTTATTCTCGCTGTAAAACCACAACAACTGCAGGATGTGGTACGAGAATTAAGCGCTGATTGGCAGCCAGACCAATTGATGATTTCAATTGCTGCCGGGATTCGTATCGAAGACATCAATCGTTGGTTGGGTAAGAGTCAATCGTCTATTGTCCGTGCCATGCCAAATACTCCCGCGTTGGTAGAAGCGGGGGCAACGGCTTTATTTGCCAATGAACATGTCACGCATCAGCAACATGAATTGGCTGAATCCATTCTACGTGCCTGTGGTTTGGCCATCTGGTTGCAGGATGAAAAACATATGGATGCGGTAACGGCCTTATCAGGTAGTGGTCCGGCCTATTTCTTTCTGGTAATGGAAGCCATGGAAAAAGCCGCCATCGAACTTGGCTTGCCACAAGAAACTGCGCGATTATTATGTTTGGAAACAGCATTTGGAGCCGCTAAAATGGCTCTGGAAAGCGGTGAACCTGCAAGCACCTTGAGAAAACAGGTCACCTCTCCAGGCGGCACCACCGAAAGAGCCATTCATGAACTGGAAGATGGTGGTTTACACGGCTTATTTGAAAATGCATTAGTTGCGGCAGCATTACGGGCACGTGAGCTGGCCAATGAATTGGGACAAGATCATCATGCCTAACAGTTATTTTTCCAATCCATTGATGTTTCTGATAGAAACGCTATTTCAACTTTATATGTATATTGTTGCAGTACGTTTGCTGCTGCCACTTATCAGAACGCCGTTCACTCATCCTTTAATACAAACCATTATTCGTATTACCGAACCGTTATGTGCGCCATTGCGAAGCTTCATGCCACGCTCACGAAAATTTGATTCCGCTGTGTTTTTATTGTTGGTTCTGGTCACCCTGGTCAAACTGACTTTACTGTTAAGTCTGGCAGGTGCCTGGCCTGCAATAAGTGGATTGGTATTACTGACTGCTGCTGAATTATTTTCCTTGTTTATCAGCTTGTTTACCGTGACCATTATTATTGAAGTTCTACTCAGCTGGCTGGCACCACAAGGTTATAATCCGGTGGCCAATTTGATTCAGGCAATCAATGCCCCTTTACTTGAACCAGTACGCCGCAGAATGCCATTACTGGGCGGTATTGATTTATCGCCGCTAGTAGTCATATTAGGTCTTCAGGTTTTGTCGATGCTGGTGATGCCGTTGCTGCTCGGCCCCGTGTATCCACAATATTAATTTTGTTATAGGACACAGCACATTATGTCGGACTCCCTACCAGCTGACTCGGTCGGATTGGTAACCCCTTCTCATTTGCATGTTGAGACGCCATTAGATCTGGAATGCGGTCGAACGCTGCCACAGTTTGATTTAATTTATGAAACCTATGGCCAGTTAAATACTGATAAAAGCAATGCCGTATTGATTTGCCATGCGTTGTCGGGGGATCATCATGCTGCCGGGTTTAATTCTCTGGAAGAACGCAAACCAGGCTGGTGGGACAGTGCGATTGGTCCTGGTAAAGCTATCGATACCAATCATTTTTTTGTAGTTTGTCCCAATAATCTGGGTGGCTGTAAAGGCTCATCTGGCCCGAATACCATTAATCCGGAAACAGGCAAATTATACGGACCTGATTTTCCGATTGTGACAGTAACTGACTGGGTTAAAAGCCAGGCGATCCTAGCGGATTCATTAGGTATTCAGAAATGGGCTGCCGTTGTTGGCGGTAGTCTGGGTGGGATGCAGGCTTTGCATTGGGCTATATCGTTACCAGATCGGGTTGCCCATGTTCTGGTTATTGCTGCAGCACCCAAACTATCAGCACAGAATATTGCCTTTAATGAAGTCGCCCGCACCGCCATTAAATCTGATCCGGAATTTCACCAAGGTCGTTATCAGGAATTTAATACCGTGCCTCGGCAAGGATTAGGCCTCGCCCGAATGTTGGGACATATCACCTATCTTTCTGATGAAGCGATGGGAGAAAAATTTGGCCGCGAATTGCGTAGTGGCAAAATTCAATATGGTTATGATGTTGAATTCCAAATCGAAAGTTATTTGCGTTATCAAAGCATCAGCTTTGTCGAGCGCTTTGATGCCAATACCTATTTATTGATGACCAAGGCCTTGGATTATTTTGATCCGGCCAAGGAATTTAATGACGATCTGACCCAAGCCGTCAAAGCGATTCAGGCTAAATCGTTAATCATTTCATTTACCAGTGACTGGCGTTTTTCACCGTTACGCTCTTTGGAAATCGTCAATGCCCTGCTCAGTGCTGGCAAGTCTGTCAGTTATGCCGAGATTGAGGCGACTCAAGGCCATGATGCTTTTCTAATGCCGATCCCCCGTTATATGAAAATCTTTGCCAGCTATATGCAGCAAGTCGCGAAAGAGGTGAATGGCTGATGACCTTACGTGTTGATTTACAAATAATCAGTGATTGGATCCCCGATAACGCCCATGTTCTGGATCTGGGCTGTGGAAATGGTGCTTTGTTAAAGCATCTTCAGCAACGTAACGTTACCGGTTACGGGCTGGAAATTGATAACAGCAAATTTACCGAATGTATCCATAGCGGCGTCAATGTAATTCAAGCCGATTTGGATGTTGGCCTCGGGCAATTTTCCGATCAAAGTTTTGATTTTGTCATCTTGTCACAAACCCTGCAGGCGGTGAAAAGACCGGATTTTCTGCTGCGTGAAATCATGCGGGTTGGCAAGCAAGGCATTATCGGTTTTCCGAATTTCGGTCATTGGCAATGCCGTGTTCAACTCGGACTGGGTGGCAAAATGCCGGTATCTAAGAACTTGCCCAATGCCTGGTTTGATACACCAAACATCCATCTTTGTACTTTGAAAGATTTCGAAAAAATTTGTGACCAATACGGTTTTAGTGTGGTTAACCGCAGCGTGGTCAATCATGAACACAAAGATACTCTGGGTATACGTTTATTGCCCAACCTGTTCGGTCAGATTGCGGTGTATTTAATTCATAACGGAAAATCATGAAAGATTATCAACACGACTTTATTGAATTTGCCTTACAAACCGGTGTTTTGCGTTTTGGTGAATTCACCCTCAAATCAGGACGGATTAGCCCGTATTTTTTTAATAGCGGTTTGTTTAACAGTGGTGCATCACTGGCACGCCTAGGCCGTTTTTATGCTCAGGCGATTAGTGAATCCAGTCTCGACTATAACGTATTGTTTGGCCCGGCATACAAGGCATTCCGCTGGCATCGACAACTGTTGTTGCACTCGCTGACCAGCATAACCGGGATGTGCCCTATGTGTTTAACCGCAAAGAGAAAAAAGCTCATGGTGAGGGCGGACAATTAGTTGGGGCTGAACTGCAAGGTAAGGTGTTGATTATTGATGATGTCATTTCCGCCGGCACTTCAGTAGGAGAGTCGGTTGAAATTATCCGTGCCGCAGGTGCTGAACCTGCCGGTGTCATCATTGCACTGGATCGTCAGGAACGAGGCCAGGGTGAGTTATCTGCAATTCAGCAGGTCGAACAAACACATCATATTCCTGTAGTTAGCATTATCTGTTTGAATGACTTGCTCAGCTATCTGCAGGATAACCCTGAGTTGCAGCAACACTTGCCGGCTGTAAAAGCTTACCGGGAAAAATATGGGGTCTGAGATTTAGAATGGCCCCCAAATCAATCTGACTGCAATTAACAAAGTGACGATTTCAAAACTGCGTTTGATCCAGCGGTTGCCCCAGCGCAGTGCTAAATGCGATCCGAGATAACCACCTAAAAAAGATCCGAGTATTAAAGCTGGTAACCAATCCCAGCGGATCTCACCCAAAATACCCAAGGTAATTGCTCCGGCACCATTCCAGAAGACTCCAACCAGAATCAGTGTGTAGGCGACTGCACGCTGATAATCCATGCCAAACCATAATATCAACCACAGGGTGACAAACAATCCGGTTCCGGAAGTCAGTGAACCATTAAGAATGCCCAAAAAGAATAGAACTATCGCCCCCCATATATAACCACGTCGTTCGCGATGAACCGGTAAATAAATTTGTCCTAATGCCGGTTTAAACAACGAATAAATTCCCAAAGAACCGGTTAATATCCCTAAGGCAATCTCTGCGATTCTGTCTGGCACCATTAGGATCACACTGCCGCCAATCACCACTCCCGGCAGCCCAGCCACTAACAGTAAAACGACAAAATGACGTTCCAGCCGACTGGTTGAGATATAACGTAAAGCTGCGCCTAATCCCAGAGCGACACTGGCCACTTTATGCGTTGCCAAGGCTACAGAGAAGGTTAGCCTAGGAAAATCAGTACCGGAAACTGGATTAAACCTGCACCGCCGCCACTCAATGCCGAAAAAGTATTTGCCAGCAAAGAAATAACAAACAGAATAAAATGTTCAACAAAGCTCAAATTAACAAGGCTCTCTGGGAAATAATGATGATTTCAATACGCTTTGTACTGGCGTCGATGCTAAGCGCGACATTGTTTATTGCCACTACTGCATCCGCGGCACAACTTTACCGTTTTACTGATGAAAGTGGTATTCCAACTATCAGTAAAACCTTGCCGCCTGAAGTTGCCCAGCAAGGTTACGATATTCTGGATGAGAAATCGATGCGAGTTATTCAGCGGGTGCCGCCTGCCTTAACTGAAGCGCAAATTATTGAACGAGATAAGCAAAGAAAACTGGATTTAGAGGCACAGAAACAAGCTGAGCAAGCTGCCAAAATAGCAGCGGAAGAACGTCGTAAACGTGCTATCTACGATCATAACTTGTTATCGGCCTATCAATCAGAACAGGATTTGTTGAATGAACGCGATAAAGATCTGCTATACCGTGAAAAACGTTTGGAAGTATTGAACGGTAAACGCAAAGGTTTACAACAGCGCTTACAGCAAGCACAACGACAAGCTGCGGATAATGAATTAAGCGGTGTTGGTCTTAGTGAAAACCTGAAAAGTCGCCTGCAGGCAGCGCAGCAGGAGCTGGACAACAATCAATCAACTATAGATCAATTACAAACAGAAATTACCACCCTTAAACAGCAATATGAATTGGATTTACAACGGCTGCGCGAACTATTAGGTTCATCCCCTGCTAGCGATTAAATCAGCAAATCCAGTTGACTCATTAACAACTGATTTTCAGTGTGGTTACCAATACTGATCCGTAAAAACTGATCAATTCTCGGCTTTTTAAAGTGCCGAACAATCACACCTTTATCGCGTAATCCGGCAGCCAAAGTAGCGGCATCATGCTGAGGATGACGGGTAAAGACAAAATTTGCTGCTGAGGGCAACACCTCAAAGCCCAATTCCTGTAACGATTGTGTTAACCATTCACGCTCGGTAATCACTTGCTGCTGGCATTGTTTAAAGTAAGCTTCATCCTGATACGCTGCGACGCCGGCAGCAATCGCCAGACTATCGAGTGGATAAGAATTAAAGCTGTCTTTGACTCTGACCAATGCTTCAATTAACTCAGGATGTCCTATGGCAAAGCCGATACGCATTCCAGCCAGGGAGCGTGATTTAGACAATGTTTGAGTGACCAGCAGATTGGGGAATCGCTGAGTTAACGGAATGGCGGTTTCACCACCGAAATCAATGTAAGCTTCATCAATGACCACCACCGAATCACGGTTCATTTCCACCATCCGCCGGATATCATCCAGTGACACTAAACAGCCGGTTGGGGCATTGGGGTTAGGCATGATAATGCCGCCATTATCGCGTTGATAATCGGTGATTTCGATTTCAAAATCAGCATTCAACGGCACGAGAACCGACTCTATCTCGTATAGCTGACAATACACTGGATAAAAGCTGTAGGTGACGTCCGGAAACAACACCGGCTTGCCATGTTTGAACAGAGCATTAAAGACATGCGCCAGCACTTCATCTGAACCATTACCGACAAACACACACTCAGCAGGCACATTATGATAATCGGCAATCGCCTGTTTGAGCGGGCCGCCATCAGGCACCGGATACAAGCGTAAACGTTCAGTAGTTGCCATGCGAATGGCTTCCAGCACTTTGGGTGACGGTCCAAACGGATTTTCGTTGGTATTGAGCTTCACCAGATTATGGCCGCGTGGTTGTTCACCCGGCACATAAGGTTCTAACGAATGAACAAAATCACTCCAGAAGCGGCTCATTATTTTTCCTGTAAACGATACTCAGCGCTGCGTGCATGCGCGGTCAGACTCTCACCGCGAGCCAACACTGATGCAATCTTACCCAGACTTTGTGCCCCTTGTGATGACACCTGAATCAAGCTGGAACGTTTTTGAAAATCATATACACCTAAAGGCGAACTGAAACGTGCGGTGCGTGACGTCGGCAAGACGTGATTTGGTCCGGCACAATAATCACCCAAAGCTTCAGGTGTATATCGGCCCATAAAAATCGCACCCGCATGGCGAATTTGTTTAGCCATTTCCATCGGTTCATCAACTGACAATTCCAGATGCTCTGGCGCAATGTAATTACAGACTTCAACCGCCTGCTGCATATCATCAACCAGAATCATTGCGCCACGATTTTTCAGCGAAGTTTCAATAATTGCTTTGCGTTCCATGGTGGGCAGCAAACGGGCAACCGATTCTTTCACTTTCTGCAAAAAATCTGCATCCGGTGAAATCAGAATCGATTGGGCATCTTCATCATGTTCAGCTTGAGAGAAAAGGTCCATGGCGATCCAGTCCGGATCGGTCTTGCCATCACAAATCACCAGAATTTCTGATGGTCCGGCGATCATATCAATGCCAACCGTACCAAAGACCATGCCTTTAGCAGTTGCAACAAAGATATTCCCCGGTCCGACAATTTTATCGACCTGTGGAATGGTTTCCGTACCATAAGCCAATGCTGCGACGGCCTGAGCGCCGCCAATGGCAAAAATACGATCTACACCAGCAATTGCAGCAGCCGCTAATACCAGATCATTCACTTCATCATCCGGGGTTGGTACTACCATGATCAATTCCTGCACCCCAGCAACTTTGGCTGGAATAGCATTCATCAATACTGATGAAGGATAAGCGGCTTTACCACCTGGCACGTATAAGCCCGCACGATCCAATGGTGTGACTTGTTGTCCCAACAAGGTTCCGTCAGCTTCAATGTAATGCCAGGATTCCTGCTTTTGGTGTTCATGGTAGCGGCGCACTCGTTCTGCAGCCTGCTCCAGAGCCTGACGTTGTTCAGCTGGAATAGATTCCAATGCTGCTGCTGCGCGGGTTAATGGAATTTCCAGTTCAGCCATAGCGGTTGCTTTAACCCGATCAAAACGTTGACTGTATTCAACCACCGCTTGATCGCCACGTTGCTTTACATCTGCCAGGATATTTCTAACAGTCTCGGTAATTGCTGCATCAGACACACCTTCCCAGGCCAATAGCTCAGAGAGCTTGGACCAGAAATCGGCTTGCTGAAAATTCAATTCACTCATTTGGTTCATTTTTGCTGCTCTTTTACTGCGTTGCGAATCTGCTCAATAAATTGCTGGATCCGCGCATGCTTGGTTTTCATCGATGCCTTATTGACCACCAAACGCGAACTTATATCCGCAATATGTTCCATGGGAATTAACCCATTGGCTCGCAGGGTATTGCCAGTGTCAACCACATCGACAATCCGATCGGCCATACCGACCAGCGGTGCGAGTTCCATTGAGCCATACAACTTAATGATCTCGACCTGTTGGCCCTGTTCCGCATAAAAACGTTTAGTGCTTTCGACAAATTTGGTGGCCACTTTCAAACGACCTTGAGGAGGCTCTGCATTTTGTTTACCGGCTGTCATCAATTTGCAGCAAGCAATCTTCAAATCAACCGGCTCATACAGCTCAGCAGTAGGATGCTCCATTAATACATCTTTGCCAGCCACACCCATATCCGCGCCACCATATTCAACATAGGTCGGTACATCGGAAGCGCGCACAATAATCAATCGAACATCAGGCAGATTGGTTTCTAATATTAATTTGCGGCTTTTTTCCGGGTCATCAAGCGGTTCAATACCAGCCGCCTTTAATAGCGGTAAGGTTTCCTCAAAGATTCGTCCTTTAGAAAGCGCCAGCGTTAACATTTCAGCCATTGGACGCCGTCCTTGCCTGCGTCGGTATACGGCGAATCCGCGCTCCCAGTTGCTGCAGTTTTTCTTCAATACATTCGTAACCACGGTCGATATGATAAATACGTTCTACCTGGGTTTCCCCTTCAGCAACCAAAGCTGCCAAAACCAGACAGGCTGATGCACGTAGATCTGTAGCCATTACTGGCGCTGCAGTCAGTTTATCCTGGCCTTTACAAACCACCGTATTACCTTCGATTTGAAGATTAGCGCCCATCCGTTGCATTTCCTGCACATGCATAAAGCGGTTTTCAAATACCGTTTCAACGATAGTTGCCTGACCTTCGGCAATACTGTTCAGCGCAGTAAACTGGGCCTGCATATCGGTCGGGAATGCAGGATATGGCGCTGTACGGATATTAACCGCCTTAGGCCTTCTGCCTTCCATATCCAAAGTAATCCAATCCTCTCCTACTTCGATTTTAGCACCGGCTTCTTCCAGCTTGAGCAGTACTGCTTCTAACTGATTGGCATCGGTGTCTTTGAGTTTGACTCGACCACGGGTTATCGCTGCAGCGACCAGATAGGTACCGGTTTCAATACGATCTGGCAAAATCGCATAATGCGTGCCATTAAGCTTTTCAACGCCTTCAATATGAATCGTTGTCGAGCGGCGCCGGTAATTTTTGCGCCCATTTGATTTAGATATTTAGCTAAATCCACCACCTCGGGCTCACGGGCAGCATTTTCAATAATGGTGGTACCTGAAGCCAGTGTCGCAGCCATCATCAGGTTTTCTGTTCCGGTTACGGTGACTTGGTCCATAAAGATGTGAGCACCTTTAAGACCTTCACCACTGGTTGCGCGGATATAACCATTTTCAACTTTGATTTCAGCGCCCATCTGCTCCAGACCACGCAAATGTAAATCCACAGGACGTGAGCCGATGGCACAACCACCAGGTAATGAGACATCGGCTTTGCCAAATTTGGCTAACAGAGGTCCTAGCACCAAAATGGAGGCCCGCATGGTTTTCACCAAATCATAAGCGGCTTCAGTGATGGTTAATGTTGATGGATCAATTAACACACCGGAACGTTCATCAACCGTAAGGGTGACTCCCATCCGGCCTAACAGCTCCAAAGTGGTGGTTATGTCATGCAAGTGCGGGACATTGCCAATACGCACTGGCGAATCGGCTAATAAAGCCCCCATCAGTATTGGCAGGGCCGCATTCTTGGCACCTGAAATCCGGATCTCGCCATCAAGCGCGACACCACCTCTAATAATTAATTTGTCCATGAGTTTGCTCTGGAAGAAAAAGGATTGGTTTAGCGAGAGACACCGGTTTTCAGTGACAATGCATGTACAGCGCCACTGGTAAAACTGTCACCTAATGTGGCTTTGACAGCGCGATGTTGTTCTATCAAGCTTTTTCCAGAGAATGACGGACTAAAAACCCGTGCATCAAAATGCTGGCCATCTTCACCAAACACTTCGACATCAGCATCAGGTAAGCCTGCTTCAATCATTGCTTTGATATCTGCTGCTTTCATGTATCACCACTTTTAGTAAATTTATTGCAGGGGAAGAAGTTCTTCCAAGCCGCTTGCTTCAGCCATCGCTAGCATCTGTGCAGGCATATTAAAAAAACGAATCGGTTTATTGAGTTGCTGTGCCTGACGCATCCATTCAATCAGTAAAGCCAGGCCAGCACTATCGCTATGAGTAACCTCACTGAGGTCTACATCAAGAAGAGCTGTTTCCGCAAACAGCTCTTTTGTCATATCAATGCCGCTCACTGCTGTATCAAAAGACAGCTCACCGGCAACCAGAATGCGTTTTGACGTTTCATCAAAAATCAGCTTCATTATCTGGCTCGATCATTACGTTTGGAAAGGTTTTCAATCAGTGCATCCATGCCGCTGGTGCGAATATCACGATTAAATGATGAACGGTAGTTGGTGACCAGACTGATACCTTCAATTCTAACGTCGTAAACTTTCCACTCATCCTTGTTGTTTTTATACAGCGATAACGCCATCGGAATTGAGGGGCCATTTGGCTGAACAACTTCCATCGGCACATTTACCCGGCCTTTTTCAACATCATCACGGAATGGTAAAAAGCGGATTTCTTCATTGGTGTATTCCAGCATAGCCGTAGCATAGGTTCTAACCAGCAACAGGCGGAACTCCTCAACAAACTTTGTCTGTTGTTCCGCTGAAGCATCACGCCAGCTGCGACCCAGAGCCAATCTTGCCATACGTTCAAAGTCAAAATGTGGAATTAGAATTTCCTGAACCAGCGAAAAAATCTTCTGAGGATCCTGGTCCAGTTCAGCTTCGTGATCCTTAAGTGCTTTCAGCATATTGTCTGATGCTTCTTTCACTAAAGCTTGTGGCTCTGGCATAGCTTGGGCTGAAGCGCTGAAAGCCATTAACGCCAAAAAGCCTGCCGCCACCAACTGTATTGAAAATTGTTTGATATTAATCATCTTAATCACCTTCTGCGGTGCTGTATAAGAATTGGCCAATCACCTGTTCCAATACAACTGCGGGTTGAGTCAAATCAATGACGTCGCCATCTTCCAGGTAAAAATCATCCGCACCTGGAGACAAACTTATGTATTGCTCACCTAATAAGCCAGCCGTAAAAATACTGGCTGAGGTGTCTACCGGAATATTGTCATATTGACGGTAAATATTAATCGTGACCTTGGCATCGTAAGTGTCTGGATCAAGAGAGATAGAGGTAACCCGTCCAACTCTGACTCCGGCCATTGTTACTGGCGAACGCGGTTTTAGACCACCAATATTCTGAAAGTTTGCGACAACCTCATAGCCTTTATCATCGGTAAAATCACCTAAGTTGCTTACCTTCATTGCCAGGACGAATAAGGCAGCAATACCGGCAGCAACAAACAAGCCAACCAGGATTTCGGTACTTCTTTTTGAATTCATTTAAATATCTCCAAACATCAACGCAGTCAGAACAAAGTCCAGGCCGAGAATTGCAAAAGCGGAATGGACAACTGTCCGCGTTGTGGCACGCCCCACACCTTCCGAAGTAGGTGTTGCGTCATAACCTTCAAATAAAGCGATCCAGGTCACTACAAAACCAAACACAATACTTTTAATCACACCGTTCAGTATGTCTTCGTACCAATCCGTTTTTGCCTGCATTTGAGACCAGAAAGCGCCATCATCAACACCTAACAAGCCATGACCTATAAGAAAAGCACCGAAAATGCCAACAGCACTGAAAATGGCTGCCAACAAAGGCATGGAAATCAGGCCTGCCAAAAATCTTGGAGCAATGATACGTTTCATCGGATCAACAGCCATCATTTCCATACCTGACAACTGTTCCGTGCTTTTCATCAAACCAATTTCAGCAGTTAAGGCAGAACCAGCCCGCCCGGCGAATAATAAGGCGGTGACAACAGGACCCAACTCTCTTACCAGCGATAATGAGACCAGTACACCCAGTGATTCTTCGGCCCCAAAGTCAACCAGCGTATTATAACCTTGAAGTCCCAAGACCATGCCGACAAACAGACCGGATATGAGTATTATCAGAACCGATAAAACACCAACATAAAACAGTTGCTGAATGACCAGCGAGAAACGAAATGTCAGGCTGGGCATGCCTGCCATCATCTGCACCAGGAACATATGGCCCCGACCAAGTCGCTGAAAGGTATTCAACCCCCAACGGCCAAGGCTGCGTAAAAACTCAATCATCGTTTTTCCTCTGCATTCAACAGGTCTTTACTAAAGTCATTACCGGGATAATGAAATGGAACCGGTCCATCTGGTAAACCTTGTAAAAACTGTTTCACCCACTCTGAACCAGAGGTTTTAAGGGTTTCTGGTGTTCCTTTTTCGATTACTTTGCCGCCCGATAACAGATATATTTCATCTGCAATCTGCGTTGTCTCAGCCACATCATGTGAAACGATAATACTGGTCAGGCCCATCGCATCATTTAGACGTCGAATCAGATTGACTAGCGTACCCATTGAAATCGGATCCTGACCAGTGAATGGCTCATCATACATAATCATCATCGGGTCCAGCGTCACCGCCCGCGCCAAAGCTACCCTTCGAGCCATACCACCTGACAATTCTGCGGGCATCATATCCCGCGCATTTCGCAGTCCAACGGCTTGTAATTTCATCAACACCAAATCACGGATCATCGACTCCGGAAATTTTGTGTGTTCTCGCAGAGGAAAAGCGACATTTTCAAAAACATTTATATCGGTCAGCAAAGCACCACTTTGAAACAGCATTCCCATTCGCTTGCGCAACTCATAAAGTTTTGAGTGCGACAGTTTATGAACATTCTGCCCATCAACTTCAACAGTGCCACTATCCGGTTTCAGCTGACCGCCGATCAGTTTCAACAAAGTCGTTTTGCCGGTGCCGCTCGGCCCCATGATTGCGGTTACCTTACCTTGATAGATATCAATATCTATGCCATTAAAGATAACTTTGTCGCCACGGTTAAAATGCAAATCCCTGATTTTGATCAGTGGTGCCATTATTTTTTGCCGATATCAAATATAAAGACCGCTAATTTTCTTGAATCGCTGATGTTAAGTCAAATCGCTGTGTGGAAAAACCAGTGTTTATCGGCTAAAGTGTTGTCGCCATTTCAAGTATCGGGAACTTGTTCTGTTAATGCTGACTCAAAGTTCCTGCAGATATTGTGGTAAAACTACCGATCAAACGGAGAATCTTAATGAAGAAATTTTTACAAATAGTTGCTGCATCAGTTATTGCTCTACCCTTAGTGGCAACCGCACATGGCCCTACTCGCCAACAAGTTGAAGAAAAGGTTGTTATCAATGCTGCCCCAGAAAAAGTCTGGGAAATGTTGAAAGACTTTAGTGCTATTGATCAATGGCATCCTGCTGTTGAAAGCGTGGAAATGGAAGCTGACAATGTTCGCGTTCTGACGCTTAAAAGTGAAGGCAACCCAACTATCACTGAAGAGCTTGAAAAAGTTGATGATGAGAGAATGTCTCTTATCTATAAAATCACTGGTATGAGTGTTGTTAAAACAATTACTTTTAACAGCAAAGATACGCCTTACTACACCTTACCTGTTTCAACTTATAAATCATGGATGTTTGTAAAAGAAGTTGATGGCGGTACAGAAGTTATGTGGCGTGCAAAATTCTACCGTTCATTCATGGACAATCCTCCTGTACCAGAAGGTCAGGCTGATGCGGATGCAGTTGCGGCTGTGACCGAAGTTTATAAAGCCGGTCTGGAAAATCTGAAAAACATCATGGAGAAATAATGCTTTTTTCTATTAACGAAAATGCATTTTTTAAAGCGACCCTTAACCGGGTCGCTTTTTTTGTGTTTGCAAGTTTTAGTTTGTCGGCATGTGCAGAACCTGCCAACTATGCATTTATAAGTAATCAGCTAAGTAATGACATCAGCGTGATTGATATCAATAAAAAAGCGGTTGTCAGCACTATTACCGTGGGAACAGCCCCTGCTGGTGTGGCATTAAGCCAGAATGGTCAACGTGTATTGATAACCAACCCCGACAGCCAGAATATTTCCGTATTAGATGCTCGCCAATTAACTGAGATCAGCCAGATTCCAGTGGGCCAAGGTCCGGTCGGTATTGCCACTAACCATGATGGCAGTCTGGCATACGTTGCTGACTGGTATGAGCATAAAATCAGCGTTGTTGAAGTGGATAAACAACTTATCCGTAAACGTATTGATGTGGGTAATTCCCCCGCTGGCGTGATCCTTAACGAATCACAAAACCGTTTATATGTCGCTAATCGTGATGATAATTCGGTGAGCATTATTGATACTGTCACTGAGCAAGTTGTTGATACTGTCGAAGTCGGTCAAGCCCCGTTTGGCCTGGCATTAACGGCTGATGGCAAACGACTTTTCAGCGTCAATGTGCAGGACAACAGTGTCAGCATGCTCGACACCGATAGTCTTACGGTAATCGCGACTATTGAAGTCGGAGAATGGCCTTACTGCGCTGTAAGCAGCCCTGATGGCAAATTTCTTTATGTAACCAATCAGGATGAAAATACCGTTTCTGTAATTGATATTGCAGCTGCAGAGACCATTAACACCATTGAGGTGGATGACAGTCCTGAAGGTATTGATATTACGGCCAATGGCAAACATCTTTATGTTTCAAACTGGGGAAGCGGCAGTGTTTCCATCATTGATACTGAAACCGGTAAACGCATTGAAGATATTAAAACCGGAGATGGTAGCCGCGCCTTTGGCGATTTTATTATCAGCCAATAATATTCTGTGACCGTACAGATCCATTCTTTAGCAGTAACCGACGCAGAGCTTAACGATAAAGCGGTACTGATTGCTGAACGCTGCGGTTTGCAAGCCGCAGCGCTCGACTCGAATATTGCTCAGCTGGTGCTTACACTTTCAAGGTTAGAAATCCGCGTCCCAGGACTTGGCGGGCCGGTATTTATCGATTTCACTACTGGTAAATACCAACATCGCCGACAGTTCGGTGGCGGGCGTGGCCAACCACTGGCCAAAGCTGTTGGGCTTAAAAAAGGGGCTACCCCTTATATTATTGATGCAACAGCAGGTTTTGGCAGAGATGCTTTTGTATTTGCCAGTTTAGGCTGTCGGGTCACATTGATTGAACAGAACCCTTTAATGGCTGCCTTATTGGCTGATGCACTACATCGGGCTGTGGATGATAATGAGGTCACAGACATCATTTCACGGATGCAATTACATCAAGGAAATGCCGTCGACTACCTAGCTGGTCTTCTCGAAACCGATAGACCAGATGTGGTTTACCTGGACCCAATGTATCCCTCAAGGGATAAATCCGCTCTCGTCAAAAAAGAAATGCAGCTTTTACATCGGCTGGTAGGACCTGACAGCAATAGCTCTGATTTACTTAATGTGTCGCGAGAAGTTGCTTTGAAACGAGTTGCTGTCAAACGACCAAAAGGTGCTGAGTTTTTTGCCAATCAACAACCGCATGTCAGTATCGAAAGCAAAAATACCCGTTACGATATTTACACCCGTTAAATTCGCTAACGGCGTTGTTTATCCAGCTCTCTAAGGTGTGCCAGCTTTTCGGCAATCTTGATTTCCAGACCGCGATTAACCGGCTGATAATATTGCCGCTGCGGCATGGTTTCCGGGAAATAATTTTCCCCTGCCGCATAGGCATCCGGCTCATCATGAGCGTAACGGTATTCCTTACCGTAATCGAGTTCTTTCATCAGTTTGGTCGGTGCATTACGCAGATGTAATGGTACCTCGGCTGAACCAAAGTTTTTGGCATCCTGCATTGCTGCTTTAAATGCGGTATAAACCGCATTGCTTTTAGGTGCGCTAGCCAGATAAACCACCGCTTGAGCAATCGCCAGCTCGCCTTCTGGGCGGCCCAATTTATCAAAACTCTCCCACGCATCCAAAGCGATACGCAATCCCCGTGGATCAGCATTACCGATATCTTCAACTGCCATACGAACAATGCGGCGCATCAGATAAACCGGATCACAGCCACCATCCAGCATTCGGCACAGCCAATACAAGGCTCCGTCCGGTGAAGAACCACGAACCGATTTATGTAATGCCGATATCTGGTCGTAAAACGCTTCCCCCCCCCTTGTCAAAACGCCTTAACGTGCCCGAAAGAACTTCCGCCAGATCAGTTTCATCAACTTCGGTTTGCTGTTTGCTATCAGCCAGATCAATGGCGATTTCCAGCAGATTCAATACCCGCCGTCCATCACCATCAGCAGCTTGTGCCAGTTGTTCACGTAACCGGTCATCCAGTTTGATATCACGCCCCGCCAAACCTCGAATGCCATCCTGCATTGCACGATCAATGATCAGCTTTAAATCATTCACTTCCAGGGATTTGAGCACATACACCCGCGCCCGTGATAACAACGCGTTGTTTAATTCAAATGAGGGGTTTTCGGTGGTAGCGCCAATAAAAGTAAAGGTGCCGTCTTCAACGTAAGGCAAAAAAGCATCTTGCTGAGACTTGTTAAAACGATGCACTTCATCAACAAATAACATGGTACGTCGACCACGTTCCTGTTGCAGTTGCTTGGCTCGGGTAACAGCCTCACGAACTTCTTTAACACCCGCTAATACGGCAGAAATACTGATAAATTCTGCATCACAATATCCGGCAATTAAGCGGGCCAACGTGGTCTTACCTGTTCCGGGAGGCCCCCAGAAGATCATCGAATGAGGCTGGCCGGTGGCTATCGCCTGTCTTAATGGTTTACCTTCAGCTAATAGATGTTGCTGACCGATATAGTCATCCAATGTCTGCGGCCGCATCCGGTCAGCCAATGGACGGCCAACCTGTGGATGCAGATTATCAAACAGGCTCATCAGGGAATATCGCCCACCACATCAACACCTTCAGGTGCAGTAAATTGAAATCTTGAATCAGGTAAATTGTGATTGATTTGGACATTGCTGAATACCAGTCGTGTACGCTGATCAAAACTATCTACCATCAACATTTCCCGGATACCATTTGCATCGAATGCCAAGGCAACGGTTTGATAGGTATTGTCATTTTCTTTTGGCATCAACCGAACCCATTGCAGTTCATCTTCTGATTCCAGTTCAATGATAGTGTATTCCGCCTCCGGCAAGGTATTTCCCGATAGCAATCCAGCAGGGGTTTCAGCTAAGGCTTCATCTTGCAGTTTGACGGTAATTTGTTCTAAATCGACATCGTAAAACCAGATCCGCTCACCATCAGCAACGATTTGTTGTGGAAAAGGTGTGTCGTAATCCCAGCGAAATTTACCAGGTCTGGATAATAAAAACTGTCCAGTGGCTTCTTCTACCACCTGTCCATCGGTATCAATGACAGTTTGCTGAAAGTCGGCTTCAAGCTGTGAAACCTGCTTTACAAAAGTGTTGAGCCTATCTACAGCTGATTCGGCAAAAGCCAATGAAGGCAGGATCAAGCTACCTAACAGCAACCACTGTGTTGCACAGCGTTTTATCATTATTTCTACTCCAAATCGTTTCAGAACAACTAAGACAGCAATTGCAGTCAACTAATTGCATTAGTTGCGTGGCGGTGGAGCCAATACTTCGCGACTACCATTAGTTTGCATCGCGGATACCACACCAGCAGCCTCCATTGCCTCAACAATTCGAGCTGCACGGTTATAACCGATTTTCAACCGGCGCTGCACTCCGGAGACAGACGCACGGCGACTTTCGGTGACAATTTGCACTGCTTGATCGTAAAGCGGATCGGTCTCACCATCACTGGCATCACCAACCCCGGCGCTTTCACCATCATCATCGTTATTATCCTGGGTAATTTCTTCCAGATAATTGGGGCCGCCTTGCGATTTCAGGAAGTTCACTACTGCATGCACTTCATGATCATCCACAAAGGCACCATGCACACGCTCAGGCAAGCCGCTGCCAGGAGGTAGATACAACATGTCGCCCTGCCCTAACAATTGCTCGGCACCCATCTGATCTAGAATAGTTCTCGAATCAATTCTTGAAGAGACCTGAAACGCCATACGGGTCGGGATATTCGCTTTAATCAAGCCAGTAATAACATCCACCGAAGGTCTTTGGGTTGCCAGAATTAAATGAATACCGGCAGCACGAGCCTTTTGTGCCAAACGAGCAATCAGCTCTTCAACTTGCTTGCCAACGACCATCATCATATCGGCTAATTCGTCGATGATGACCACGATAAACGGCAAGGTTTCCAAAGTCGGGATCGGCTCACCAGGCAACACTTCTGCCATGGGGTCTGGAATCGGTTCACCGCTATCGATGGCATCCTGCACTTTCTTGTTATAACCAGCAATATTGCGCACGCCCAATGCGGCCATCAATGGATAACGTCTTTCCATTTCTGCAACACACCAACGCAATGCATTAGCGGCCTCTTTCATATCGGTCACCACAGGCGTCAACAAATGCGGAATATCTTCGTAAATCGATAATTCCAACATTTTCGGATCCACCATGATCAGGCGAACATCTTTAGGTGTGGCTTTGTATAACAAACTCAAAATCATTGCGTTAACGGCAACGGATTTCCCAGAACCGGTAGTACCCGCCACTAATAAATGCGGCATTTTTTCGAGGTTAGCAACCACAGGTCTGCCAGCAATATCTTTACCCAAAGCCATAACCAAAGGTGATTTGCTGTTTTCGTAATCACTGCAAGCGAGAATTTCGCGTAATCGAACCACTTCACGAATTTCATTGGGGATTTCCAGGCCCACAAACGGCTTGCCCGGAATAATTTCAACAATACGTACACTGGTAATCGATAAGGCTCGAGCCAGATCTTTGGCTAGACCACTGATGCGACTGACTTTAATGCCCGCTGCTGGTTGTAATTCAAAACGGGTGACCACCGGACCAGGCTGAACCTCAACTACCTGAACTTCCACACCGAAATCTTTTAGTTTTAATTCCACCAGACGCGATAATGCTTCTAACACTTCTTCGCTATATCCCGTGGTGACGGCTTTTGGCATGTCCAGTAAAGACAAGGTTGGCATTCCTGGTGCATCAGGTGTTTCAAACAAGGGTTGCTGGCGTTCTTTTTCTTCACGCTTGCTAGGTTCTTTCACCACTATCTGGGGTTCAACGCGGACTTTAGGCTTACTTTGCATTTTTTCTTTCTGTGCGATAAAGCTTTCTTCGCGTTGCTGACGGGTGCGTCTAATTTGCAAATTACCCTGCAATTCACGGCTCCAGCGGGAAACATGGATTAACACCACCATCGCCATAGCACCCAACCGGTCAATCACCATTAACCAGGATAAACCGGTAAATAATGTTACCCCGGTCAGCAATAACGCTAACAACAACAAACTGGTGCCTGAAGCACCAAAGACTGATTCAAATCCCTGACCAACTGATTGCCCAAGAACACCACCAGCACCTTCAGGTAAATATTTTGCATATTCAACTAAACTGAGGGATGACAAGCCACTGGCAGCAGCCAAAGCCATAATCAGCCCGACAGATTTTAATACCCAGAAATGCAACTCATCATCGCCATCGGCCCGCTTGCCCCAGCTGAATAACAGCCAGCCACTGAATCCCAACATGAGTGGTGCCAGATAAGCAGGTAAACCAAAAGCAAACAGCAAAGTATCTGCAAGCCATGCGCCGACAATACCACCCCGGTTAGCGATGAGATCATCCGTTCCGGTGGTTGACCAGCCAGGATCAGTAGGTTCGTAAGTGATTAAAGACAACAATAGATATGCCGCTAATGCCAGCGCCAGGATCAGTGCTGCTTCACGAAGTCTGAACCCGACTGCGCCAGCGGAGACATCTGGTTTATTTTTGTCGTTTGCCCGTGTCGCTTGTGCCAATGTGATATTTCCAATGAAGCCAATTGATTAAACGCAGATTCTAACACAGGTTTTAGCAGCTGATGCTTGTCCAAAGGCAAAGCAATGGGTACTCTAATCTATTAGATTTTTATTCGATACTGGGAGACACACTTATGGCGGACAGCAAACACTGCCGACTACTGATTTTGGGTTCAGGCCCTGCGGGTTATACCGCCGCGGTTTATGCTGCTCGAGCTGCTTTGGAGCCTGTGTTAATAACCGGTATTGAACAAGGTGGCCAATTGACTACCACCACCGATGTCGATAACTGGCCGGGGGATGCCGAGGGTGTGCAAGGTCCTGAATTAATGCAACGTATGCAAAAACATGCAGAGCGTTTCGGTACTGACATCATCTTTGATCATATTCACACTGCTGATTTAAGCCAGCGTCCATTTAGATTAATCGGTGATGCCGGTGAATACACAGCTGATGCATTAATCATTGCCACTGGCGCTTCAGCTAAATATTTGGGTATGGACTCTGAAGAAGCTTTTAAAGGCCGTGGTGTATCTGCTTGTGCAACCTGTGATGGTTTCTTCTATAAAAATCAGCCTGTCGCCGTTATCGGTGGTGGCAACACGGCAGTGGAAGAAGCCTTGTATTTATCCAACATCGCTTCAAAGGTCACCGTCATTCACCGTCGTGATAGCTTCCGCAGTGAAAAAATTCTCAGTAATCATTTATTGAAAAAAGCTGAAACCGGCAATGTTGAAATTTTGTGGAATCACACGCTAGACGAAGTACTTGGTGATAACGCTGGTGTGACTGGTATTCGAGTTAAAAATACCGAAACAGGTGATACCCAGGAAGTCCCTGTACAAGGCGTGTTTATTGCCATCGGTCATCAGCCAAACACATCTATGTTTAAGGGCCAGCTGGAAATGCAACACGATTACATCATTCTGAAAAAAGGCACACAAACCAGTATTCCTGGCGTGTTTGCAGCAGGTGATGTGTCCGATCCTATTTATCGTCAGGCAATCACTTCAGCTGGAGCTGGCTGTATGGCAGCACTGGATGCTGAACGTTTTCTGGAAAGTGAAAAATAATAACTCTTAAGGCAGGGGCTCCCCTGCCTTATTTATTCCAAGGAGAGACTTTAATGGCCCTTTATCAACATATTCTGATTGCAGCGGATTTTTCCAACCATACGGATATGGTGATTCATCGTGCCAAAGCGTTGGCAGCCGCCAACAACAATACAAGGCTGAGCTTGTGTCATATCGTAGAGGATTTCCCACTGACTGATTTTGCCTATGAACCGATGATCAGTGTTGATGCCGATATGCGTGATGCGCTACTCAATGCCGGTGAAAAACAACTATCTCTATTGGGAGAAAAATTCGGTATCGATACAGATAGCCAATGGATAGAGTTTGGTAGCCCGGGTCGTGATATCGTGCGCATCGCCGAAGAAAATAACGTCGATCTAATCGTCGTTGGTTCGCATGGTCGCAAGGGCATCAAAATGTTACTTGGTTCGACAGCTAATGCCATATTGCATCATGCCAGTTGTGATGTATTAGCTGTAAGGTTACAGGACGAAAGTTAAGCTGCAGATGATATCTATTTGCTCTGGTAATAGTGGTAGCTAAGATTATTGATTCATTTCATATCTGCCATATCTGATAGAAATATTTCATAAACTAAGGATATTTTGTGTCAACGTCCTCTTCATTTCCTCCCGTCTATACTGAAGCATTTCATCAGGCATCTGAAAACCTGCGTCGCACATTACCGTTTATCAATCAGCACCAAACTCCCGTCAACCCGGTCAATTATGCCGTCTGGTATGAATATGTGGCGGGTAGTAATCAACAATTAAAAAAAGCCATTGACACTCGTCTGCAAAAACAACAGAAAATCACACCTGAACTGACCCAAAAGCTGTATGAAAAATACGTATTAATGGGCTTGCCGGAAAAGCTTGAAGCCACTAATAACGGGCTTAGACTGGTGGTCGACAACACAATGAATCAGATCAATAAGGTTGAATTGGCCGCTGGCGATTTTTCTGAAGATCTGGCTATTCAGCAAACCAAACTGGAACAAACCGAAGACATTTCAGAAATTAAAAGCGTTTTGTCAGAAATTCTGCAAAACACTCGTAAACTAGGTCAATCCAGCAGTGATTTGAAGCAGGAATTAGCAGCAACCACTCAAGAAATACTTCGATTGAGAGCTGAATTAGAGATCGTTAAACAACAGGCAAAAACCGACGGTTTAACCGGGTTATTAAATCGTAGCTGCCTGAATAAAAAATTAACTGAGCTTTGTCATGAGGGCGAAAAGACTTTCACGCTAGGCTTATTTGATATTGATCACTTTAAGCAGGTCAACGATAAATTCGGTCATTTGCTTGGTGATCGAGTCTTGCAATATTTTGCCAGCCTGTTGAAAAAACACTGTCACAACCAATCGCATATAGCAGCGCGTTTTGGTGGCGAGGAGATGGCAGTCATCTTTATCCACACCCCAGCCCACCTAGCATTAGAAATTGCAGACATAATTCGCCAACAGCTTGCCAGCAGTAATCTAAAGAAAAAAGACAGCGATGAACCAATAGGTACAGTTACGGTTTCTGTTGGTCTAAGCCAATACCAGCCTGGTGACACCACATTGAATATTATTGAACGTGCCGATGTTGCTTTGTATGAATCAAAAGCTGCAGGCAGAAATTGCATTACGCTACGTTAATCAGAACTTATAAAACTGACTGTTAAGATAATCTACTACTTGTTTTTGCTGTGCCGGTGTCCAATTGACATCAGCAGCAATCGCACAATTCGCCACGCGTTTTTCCAAGACATCCAACGTTTTTACCCCCCGATCCGCACGGGAATAAATCGAATTCGGCTGACCACCGGTTAAAGAAGCGTGACATTGCATACAATTGGCATCATGCAATTGTTTTCCCTGTGCCAGCGACGTAGCGCTGACACTAAGGAAAAGCATGGCCAATAAATAACGCATCAATCAGACAACCGCTCGTGTTTGCAGCGCTGCAATTCGTAGCGATGCCGGTGGATGTGAATCATAAATAGCTGAAACCAGTGGATCCGGTGTCAGCGTGCTGGCATTTTCTTTATATAAAGCCACCAGCGCAGTAATCAAATCATCCGCATTGGAAACCGACGCCGCATAAGCATCTGCTTCAAATTCATATTTGCGTGACATGGAAGTCATCAATGGATGCAGAAAGAAACTGAATACCGGAATAACCAGCATAAACAGAATCAGTGCAATAGCATTGTTTTGTGTGTCCACGCCAAGGCCAGTATAGAACCAGGTTTGTGTTGATGCCCAACCAAGCAGTGCCAGCCCAATTAAACTCAATACAGCCATCATCATCATATTTTTAACAACATGTTTACGACGGAAATGCCCCAGTTCATGAGCCAATACCGCTTCAATCTGATCTTCATTCAAGGTATTGAGCAACGTATCAAAAAATACAATGCGTTTGTTGTTACCCAAGCCAGTGAAATAGGCATTACCGTGGCCACTGCGACGAGAACCATCCATTACATAAATGCCCTGGCTTTTGAAACCACAACGTTGCAACAGGTTTTCCACTTTTTGTTTCAGATCGGCATCATCTAATGGGGTGAATTTGTTAAACAGTGGCGCAATAAAGGCCGGATATGCCCACATCATAACGACGGCAAAGCCCATCCAGGCTGCCCACAGGTATAACCACCAGAATTCTCCAGTACTATTCATCAGCCATAAGGTTACCCAAGCAATCGGCGCGCCCAACACCAGCATCAAAAGTAACTGCTTGGCAAAATCGCCCATAAACAAAGCTGGTGTATTACGGTTAAAACCGAATTTTTCTTCCATCACAAAGGTGCGATACCAGGACAATGGCAATTCGAGTAAAGAACCAATCACCAGAAAACTCAGAATCAAAACCACTCCGGTTGTCATGGCTGACCAGCCCAGACTTTCCCATGCACCAGACAAAAGCGCCAAACCACCGCCCAATGTCCAAAGGATTAAGACAATTGCACCAAACCAGCTTTCGCGACGCATTTGAACGCCTTTGGCCACCGTATAATCAGCAGCCTTTTGGTGTGCGGCTAAACCAATCTGCTCACGAAATGCGGCAGGCACTTCATCGCGATTCGCCAGTACATGGCGACGTTGACGCAATGACAACCAGATCTCAATCCCCGTCATCAGGGCCAACGCAATTAAAAATATCCAGCTAAATTCGTTCATAATTTTTTAAACCAGTTAGAATCGTATAAGGTGTCGTGTACATTAGCCTTTGATACAATCAATGGCAACATAGTTCACCTAAATCTGTAGTAATAAAAAGACGGAGCCCATGGCCAAAAGCAAACATAACCTGATCTGGATTGACCTGGAAATGACCGGTCTCGATACCAACAACGACTATATTATCGAAATCGCCACCATTGTCACTGACAGCGAACTGAACATTTTGGCAGAAGGCCCAATTATCGCAATTCATCAACCTGACAGCATTCTGGCCGGTATGGATGAATGGAATACCAAACAACACGGTGGCTCTGGACTAGCTGAGCGGGTTCGCAACAGTTTAGTTACAGTTGAACAGGCTGAACAAGAAACGTTGGAATTTCTAAAAAAATACGTACCTGCCGGCATATCCCCCATGTGTGGCAACAGTATTTGTCAGGATCGCCGCTTTATGGCGCGGTTGATGCCGGAACTGGAAGCCTATTTCCATTACCGTAATCTTGACGTCAGCAGCTTCAAGGAAATCGCGCGGCGCTGGGCACCCAAAGTCGAAAAATCCTTCAAGAAAAAATCGTCACATCTGGCGATGGATGATATCAAAGACTCTATTCGCGAACTGCAGCACTATCGCGAGCATATGATTAAAGTGCCTGAGTAAAGTCACGATTTATAACAAATTCAATTCACGGTAATTTCACGACAACCGCAGGATGATCATTACACTCAATTAAATTGTGATTGTAATGGCGCATCTCAAACCACACTTACCGTCAAAGCAGTGCCTTATCTGCAACCGTCCGTTTAGCTGGCGAAAAAAATGGCGTGAGTGTTGGGAGCAGGTTTTATATTGTTCCGAGAGATGCCGTCGTCAGCGTAAGCAGGTCAATCGCATATGAAACCCTTATCTGGGTTCCCGGAAAAAATGATATTGCTCGATTGTGAGACCACGGGTGGTAATGCCATTCGTGATCGTCTCACCGAAATTGCTCTGATCGAAATCACTGATGGGGTTGAAACTGACCGCTGGCAGACATTGATTAATCCGGGCATCAGTATTCCACCATGGATCAGCAAATTAACCGGTATTACCGATTCAATGGTGGCAAACCAACCGTCGTTTGCCGATATTGCTGAAGAATTGCAGCAACGTCTAGCTGATAAAGTCTTTGTTGCCCATCATGTGCGCTTTGATTATGGTTTCATCCGCGAATCGTTTCGTCGCATTGGTATAACCTTTTCTGCCAAAACGCTATGTTCAGTCAAAATCAGTCGGTTGTTATACCCTGAGCAACGTCGTCACGGTATTGATGCGATTGTTGCCCGGCTGGGCCTGACTATTAATCAACGGCACCGAGCAATGGATGATGCTCAGGTTATTCTTGAATTATTCCAGCAGACCCAACACGATTTTGATGAATCCACTATCCAGCAAGCCTGTAAGCAATTATCACAACAAACCCGAGTGCCCAGTCATCTGGATATTGCTGAAATCAACAAATTGCCCGAACGTCCCGGCATCTATCAGTTTTTTGATGAACAAGGCGCGCTGTTATATATCGGTAAATCCGTCAATATCAAACAACGTGTGCTCAGTCATTTTGTGCAGAATGGCAAGCTACGTAACACCGAAATGCAGCAACAACTGCAGCATATTGATTTTATCGAAACCCCTTCGGATTTTGGTGCCCAGCTACTGGAAAACCAGTTAATCAAAAGTAAAACGCCACGCTACAACCGGCGTCAGACCAAAGCCAAACGCCTGTATCAAATCGCTTTAACGGTTGATGATAAGGGTTACCACCGCACCACGATTGAAATGGCCGACTTGCATCAGCCGCCGGATATCAGTCAGCGTTATGGATTATTCCGTAGCCAAAAACAGGCGGAAAAAAAACTGCTCGATCTAATTAATGAACATCAGCTGTGTCAGAAACTTTGTGGCCTGGAAAAAACTAAAAACGGCTGTTTTGGTTATCAATTAAAAAAATGTCTGGGTGCCTGCTGTGGTGAAGAACCGTCAATACGCTACAACCTGCGATTGCAAACTGCGTTATCGGGTATTAAAAATCAGGCGTGGCCTTGGCCAGGCCCGATAGTCATTACTGAACTACCGGCAGATGGCGATTATGAGGCAGCGCATTTTCATCTGGTCGATCAATGGCTTTATCTCGGCATCGTAAAAAACCAACACGATGCCTTTGAACGATTACAGCAGCAATATGCTGAACCACAATATTTTGATCTGGATGCCTACAAAATCCAGCTACGCTTTTTGTTAAAACTTCGCCCTAAACAGTTATTGATTGAAAGCTTACGTTTACCTGCAGAGGAGGCTTCATGATCTCCAATAGTCACCGAGTTTTAGGTTATGCCGGACTGCTGCCTTTTTTAGGATTAGCGATTATGAGCTGGCTGGGTTATTTGTATGCTATCGACTGGTTGCTCAGTTATGCGGCATTAATTTTCAGCTTTCTGGGTGGTCTGCTCTGGTATGTCAGTAGCGTTGAAAAGCTTCCACGACATGTAGTGATTGTCAGTGTCTCCACCATGTTATGGGCCTGGTGCTGGTTATTATCCCCGACACATTACTGGCTATGGCTGACTGCATTATCATTTATTGGCTTGCACTTATATGAACGGCAGCAACTCAGCGAAATCTACTCTGCCGAGTTGATGCGACTTCGTGGTCATCTATCTTATGGCGCTGCGTTTTTTTTGTGGCTGGCCGCGCTATCGACATTAAATGCCTAAGCTGCGTTATCTCAATCTTATTCTCGGTGATCAACTTGATGCCGAGAGTCTATTGTTCGATGACTTTGATCATAAGCATGATCGACTGTGGATGGCTGAGGTCACTGCTGAGTCCACAGAGTATTTATCAAGTAAACAGCGCACGGTTTTATTTTTATCGGCGATGCGGCACTTTGCTGAAAAACTCAAAAGCGATAACTATTCGCTGATTTATTGGACTTTGAGTGACAAAAAATCCAGTTTTCATGACGCTTTAGCTGCCACTTTAAAACAAGATTCATTTGAAAAAATCCGCTGCGTATTGCCTGGTGATGTCCGGGTTATGAACGAAATACAGCAATGCGCCAATGATTTTGATATTGAGATTGAATGGCTGGCCGATCAGCATTTCATCAGTGAAAAAGGGGAATTCAAAGCCTGGCTTGCCGATCGCAAACAGCCGCGAATGGAATTCTGGTATCGCCAATTGCGTAAAAGCCGGCAAATTCTGATGCAAGATGATCAGCCCATCGGCGGCCAATGGAATTTTGATAAGGACAACCGCAAAAGCTTTGGCAAAAAAGGTCCATCCAAATTGCTTGAGCCTTTATTGTTTGAAGCGGATGAAATCACCAAACAAGTCATAACGGATGTTGAAAATTTTCTGCCGGATCTCTACGGCAATATTGAAACCTTTAACTGGCCGGTCAGCCGTGAACAAGCATGGGCAGCATTAAAGGATTTTATTCAGCATCGGCTGCCACATTTTGGCGATTATCAGGATGCGATGTGGACTGATGAACCGTGGCTTTATCATTCACGCTTATCGACCTGTCTGAATCTCAAACTACTTTCCCCCGCAGAAGTTATTGAAGCGGCTGAAAAAGCCTATATCGATAATGACGCGCCGTTAAATGCAGTGGAGGGTTTTATCCGGCAAATCCTCGGCTGGCGTGAATATGTGCGTGGTTTGTATTGGAGCTATCGCGAAGACTGGCTGCAGATGAATGCACTCAATGCCAGTCGCAATCTGCCAGCATTATATTGGAATGCTGAAACCGAAATGACCTGCCTGCATCACAGCGTCAAACAGGTGTTGAATCATGGATACGGGCATCATATTCAACGGCTGATGGTCACAGGTTTGTTTGCTTTGTTATGGGGGGTTAAACCCAAGGCCATTCACGAGTGGTATCTGGCGATGTATGTCGATGCCGTTGCCTGGGTGGAGATCCCGAATACATTGGGTATGAGCCAATACGCCGATGGCGGCATTGTCGGTTCCAAACCCTATATTGCCAGTGGTGCTTACATTGATCGCATGTCCAACTATTGTAAGTCCTGCCGATTTAATCCAAAACAGGCCAGTGGCGATAACGCCTGTCCATTTACCACGCTGTACTGGCACTTTGTCGACCGGCATCAGGATTTGCTGAGTAAAAATCCCCGTCTCGGTATGCAGGTCAAAAACTGGCACAACAAATCTCAAGATGAACAACAGGCCATCAGCCAGCGTGCTGAATACCTGTTCATAAATTTACCGTAAGGAAACACCATGCAAGCAACGCAACTGGTCTGGTTACGCAATGATTTACGCCTCGATGATCATCCGGCATTGGCACTCGCAGCCGAACAAGGTCCAATCCAAGTAGTGTTCTGCGCCACACCTGAACAATGGCAACAACATGATGAATCGCCGGCAAGGTTAGGGCTTCGTGCAGCGGTATTACAGAATATCGCTGATCGACTTGCCCAGCTTGGCATACCGTTTCATTTACTCGAAGTCGATTTTTTTACCGATGTGCCCGATGAATTACTCAAATTCTGCCAGCAACAAAATATCAGTGATATTTGGTTTCAGGCCGAAACGCCGCTTGATGAACAACGTCGCGATAAGGCCGTTAATGATGCATTAACTAAAGCCGATATAAACGTACATTTGCTCGCCGAAGATTTGCTGGTCGCCTTACCGGTAAAAACTCAGCAGGATGATCCTTTTAAAGTATTCACGCCCTATTACCGCCGCTGGCTGCAAATGATCGAAGATATTCAGCAAGCCCCGTATGCCGAGCCAAAATCACAGGGTAAAGCCTTAAAACCAGACTTATTAAAATGCGATTGGGCCGGTGAGTTTCGTGATGATTTATGGCCAGGCAACGAACAAAAAGCGTTGGAACGGCTTTCGGCATTTTGTGAAATCAAACTGGATGATTACAAAAGCCAACGTGATTTTCCCAGTAAACCGGCCACCAGCACTTTGTCACCTTATCTGGCCAACGGCCAGTTAGGCCCCAGAAGATTACTGGCCACCATTCAGTTTTATTGCGATGAAGCCAACCGTGACTGGCGTCATGATGACTGGCTTCGCGAACTCGCTTGGCGGGATTTTTACAAACAATTATTGCTGTATTTTCCGCGCCTCAGCATGGGTAAGGCATTCAAACCAGAAACCGAAAAAGTTATCTGGCGCGATGATGAAGCTGGTTTCAAAGCCTGGTGCGAAGGCAAAACCGGGTTTCCGATTGTTGATGCCGCCATGCGTCAACTCAACCAAACCGGCTGGATGCATAATCGTCTCAGAATGATCACCGCCAGCTTCCTCAGCAAACTGCTACTGCTCGACTGGCGTCGTGGTGAACAGTATTTTATGCAGACATTGATTGATGGTGAATTCGCTGCCAACAATGGGGGTTGGCAATGGAGTGCTTCAACGGGTGTCGACGCCGCGCCCTACTTTCGGGTATTCAATCCCACCCTGCAATCCGAACGTTACGATCCACAAGGGTTATTTATCAAACGCTTTGTCCCGGAGTTAAAAGACGTACCGATCAAGCAACTGCATAATCCACCAGCAGAACTCCGTGAACAATGCGGCTACCCGCAACCGGTTGTGGATTATAAACAAGCCAGAAAAGATGCGATTGCGGCGTTTAAGGATTTGCCGAAAGATTAACTTTCAATTGTATCCAGAGCTTTTGGTGCCAGCACTCTAAAGCTTTAATCCGCAGATTACGCAGATGGGCGCAAATATTAATAAATAAGCTAGGTCGGGTTAGCACAGCGTAACCCGACAATGCATACGTGATTGTTGGGCTTCGTACCTCAGCGCCAACCTACGAAGTTTTAATATTACCAATACTGGTGTTTAGGAAGGCATGGTTAAATCACCATTGCTTCTAAATTAATCTGCGAAATCTGCGGATAAATATCTTTTAACCTCTGTGCACTCTGTGTCTCTGTGGTTAATTACCAAAAATCACGTCCCAATCACCCCACCATCCTCTTTGGTGATAAGCACTGTGGCAGAACGTGGACGGCCATTAGGTTGATGATCAGGCCAGTTGCTTGCAGCAGTAGGATTTTGAGGAGATTTCACGATGCCACGGTTTTCCAAAACCTCAGGCATTTCGCCAGGATGTTGAATATTGACCCACATGGTTTTCATATCCGGCGTCATGATTACGCCAGTGACTTCACACCCAACAGGTCCCGTCAGAAAACGACGAATTTCGCCGGTCTCGGGATCAGCCGCCAGCATTTGGTTATTACCAAAATCTTTGAACGGCCCATCATTCATCATACTGGGACTGACATCAGTCTGAATCCATAACACGCCACGATCATCGACATATAAGCCATCTGGATTAGCGAACTGTTCTCCCCCACCTTCACCACCAAGTACAAACACCTGCCAGTTGAACTCCGTTGCTGTGGCATCGGTTTCACTGAATTTAATGATATGACCGAATAGATTCTGATTACGCGGATTAGCTGCATCTTTGCCAGGATTGCCTTCACTACCCCGCTCGCTGTTATTGGTTAGCGAAACAAACACATCATCGGTGTGGGGATGAACTGTAATCCATTCCGGCCGATCCATTTTGGTAGCGCCAACGATGTCTGCTGCTGCACGGGCATGAATCAACACATCAGCCTGATCGACAAAACCATTTTCAGCAGTTAAGCCATTTTCACCAAATACCAGTGGTAACCAACGAGCACTGCCATCTTCTTCAAAGCGGGCAGCATAGAGAATTCCGTCATCCAGCAGACGACCATGACGTGCCCCTAAGGTGCCATCCCAGGCATCGCGGGTAATGAATTTATAGATGTATTCAAACCTGGAATCATCACCCGAATAGAATGCCAGGCGACCATCTTTACCGATTTTGTGAGCCACATTTTCATGAGCGAAACGGCCCAGCGCGGTGCGTTTTACCGGCATGCTTTGCGGATCATAAGGATCAAACTCCACCACCCAGCCAAAGCGATTGGCTTCATTGGGTTCTTTATCCAGATCAAACCGCGGGTCAAACTGCTGCCAACCGTAATAACTGAAGCCTAATTTGTAACGCTGCCAACGGCGTTCGGTATCGGCGTCTCTAGGCTGTTTTGGATCATAAACAAAGTAGTAATGAAAATTCTCTTCGCAGGTCAGATAAGTGCCCCACGGGGTTTTGCCATTCGCACAATTATTAAATGTACCCAATACTTTTTTGCCTTGAGGATCGGCTTGAGTTTTCATCAATTCATGTCCTGCTGCCGGACCACTAACGGTCATTTCGGTATTTGCAGTCAGCCGTCTTGCATAACTTGATGGACGGATGATTTGCCATTGACCATCAACATGCTTGACCTCGATTAGCGATACGCCGTGCGCATTTTGCTCTTTGGCGACTTTGTCGGCGTTGTAGGTTTCCGGTGAATGGTCATGGCTGCCATCAGTATGAATTAGGTCGAGATCCAGATATTCATGATTCATCACCAACAGGCCATGATCATTACTGTTTGAGCCTTTGGGTAGCGGAAAATACTGCAAAGCATCATGGTGCATGCCGGCTTGTTGCAATTGATCGGCAGCACTGTTGCTGGCATCCATGTTAAATGCCGGACCATCTGAAATCGGATCACCCCAGCGGTAAAACACTTCCGCCCGATAACCTTCGGGTACTACGACTTCATCCAGTAAATCAGCAGCTGGAATCGGCTTAAAGCCAAGCAGTTCAGTGTGATTGCGAAGCATCGTGGTAGCAGAAGACAATGGCATAGCGGATGCGAGCATCGCGCCAAGACTGAATTGCAATACTGAACGTCTACTCAGTTGCTTTTGCAGAAGGTGATCGAAGTGATTTCCTGACATGTTGGTTCCTGAGAGTTTGGGTACTTCGCTATTTGGCTATTTTCAGCGGATTCCATGACCAGACGATGACAGTTAGCAATGCTGTTCTAATGCCCACAAAACATGCTCGCGAACTAATTCCGAATGATACTCAAGCCGGGCGTTCAATGCCGAAAGTACCTCATCTGAGGTTTCGGCATTACCTAAAGCGATCGCAATATTTCTCAACCAGCATTCATAACCAATGCGTCGGATCGGGCTGCCTTCAAGTCGTTGGAGAAACTCTGATTCGGTCCAGCTAAATAAATCTACCAGCTTTGGTGCGTCCAGCCCTTCGCGTGGCAAATAGGCTGATTCAGTAGTCATCTGGGCGAATTTGTTCCATGGACATACCAGCTGGCAATCATCGCAGCCATAGATACGGTTGCCCATCATTGGGCGGAATTCCACAGGGATACTACCGCGAAGTTCGATAGTAAGATAAGAAATACAACGCCTAGCATCGAGCTCATAAGGTGCAACGATTGCCTGCGTCGGACAGATATTAATACAGGCGGTGCAACTGCCGCAATGCTCGGTAACTGGCTCGGTCAATGGCAGGGGCAAATCGGTATAAATTTCGCCAAGAAAAAAATAAGAGCCGTTGTCTCGATTCAGTACGTTGGTGTGCTTGCCAATCCAGCCCAGGCCGGATTTCTGTGCCAAGGCTTTCTCCAACACAGGAGCACTATCGGTGAATACACGATAGCCCATTGCACCAACTGCCTCTTCAATTCTTTGTGATAGGCGAAGTAAACGCTTACGCATCAACTTATGATAATCACGTCCAAGTGCATATCGAGAAACAAAACCAAGCTCACTATCACCCATCACCTGCCAGGCATCGGCTGCGGTTTCCGGCCAGTAGTCCATTCGGGCAGTGATAACACGGATAGTGCCCGGCACCAGTTGTTCGGGATGAGACCGCAAACTACCATGGCGCTCCATAAAACCCATCTCGCCATGAAAGCCCTTCGCCAGCCATTGCTGTAATTGCTCTTCTGCTGCAGACAAGTCAATATCACTGACGCCGAGCTGCTGAAAACCCAGCGAACGGGCCCAGACTTGCATATCTGCAAGGAGCGCACGGGAGGACTGCACTGTATTTGGATCGGCCATGCAGGCTATTATAGTGAACTGAATTAATTCCTCCGGACTATTATTTTATGTCGAACTTGCCGCACGAGCTCTATACAGCAGTACAGACCCGTGAACTGGAACGAATCGTCACGCAGCAGCACAATATTTCCTCAGCAAAATTAATGTCTTGTGCCGGCACGGCGGCACTGGACGCCATCAGAAATCACTTCCCTTTAGCCAGACATATTCTTATCGTTTGCGGTACCGGCAATAATGGCGGCGACGGCTTCGAGTTGGCAACACAGGCTTTAGCTAAAGAGTATCGCGTCAGCATCTTTCAGCTTGGCGATGAGCGTGGAATGAGTGAAGAAACCACTGCGGCTCGCAAAGCCTTACTTGCCACCGGTACAGAAATTCAACGTTTTGCAGACAAATTACCCACCGCGGACGTTATCGTTGATGCGCTTTTTGGTACTGGCCTTAACCGTGAAGTAAGTGGTGACTACGCTGCAGCTATTGATGCCATCAATCAACAATCTAAAAGCACTCCCGTTTTGGCATTGGATATTCCTTCAGGCATTCATGCCGATAGCGGTCGGGCGTTGGGCAAGCCTGTTCGGGCCTCTATCACACTAAGTTTTCTGGGATTGAATACAGGCTTATTTACCGGTGATGGCCCGAGCTTTTGTGGCAAAGTCATTTTTGATTCATTAAAAGTACCGCCCTCCATTTATAACGTTTTCCCCCCCACTGCCCGTCGAGTCAGTCTGGAAAAAGATGCAGCAGGACTGAAGCCTCGTGAGCGTACAGGCCATAAAGGTTTGTATGGTCATTTGTTAATTATTGGCGGTGATCACGGTATGTCAGGTGCAGCCCGACTTGCTGCGGAAGCAGGTGGCCGTGTTGGTGCAGGTTTAATTAGTGTTGCTACACGCAACGCCCATAGCCCATTTTTCAATCTGACTCGTCCGGAACTTATGTGCCATGGCGTGGAAGATGCCGGAGATCTGGAAGCATTATTAAACTCGGCCAATGCATTAACTGTTGGACCGGGTTTAGGACAAGGTGAATGGGGAGCGGCATTATTTCAGAAAGCATTCGAAGCAAAATTACCCATGGTTGTCGATGCTGATGCACTGAATCTATTGAGTAAAAATCCGCAACACTATAATAACTGGGTACTCACTCCGCATCCTGGTGAAGCAGCGCGTTTATTAGGTTGTAGCTCTAAAGAAGTCCAGTCAGATCGTTTTGCTGCAATTGGTGAATTACAAAAACGTTATGGCGGTGTAGTGGTTTTAAAAGGTTCCGGTACATTAATTTCCAATGGCGAAACACCTATCCGTCTTTCAACATATGGAAATCCGGGTATGGGAAGTGGTGGTATGGGAGATGTATTGGCCGGGGTAATTGGCGGTTTACTGGCTCAACATTTCACAGTAATGGATGCGGCTTGTGTTGGTGTGACAATGCACGGCATGGCTGCTGATAAAACCGCTGAACAGGATGGCGAGCGTGGTACTCTGGCAATGGATTTAATGCCGCATCTTCGTAAATTAGCTAACCTGAATTACTAATATGATTTTTCTCGCTGACGAACAAGCAACTCTGGATTTGGCCGCTAAACTGGCGGTTTTATTACCTGTATCGGCCTTTTCAATTCATTTGAAAGGAGATCTGGGTGCCGGAAAAACTACCTTTGTTCGAGGCCTGCTTCAGGCTTTAGGCCACTCTGGCAAAGTCAAAAGTCCTACCTATACACTGGTCGAACATTATCAACTCAATAAGCGGGATGTTTATCATTTTGATCTTTATCGCCTCGCTGATCCGGAAGAACTGCTTTATCTCGGCATTGAAGATTATTTTTCCACAAACGCCCTGTCATTAATCGAATGGCCTGAACAAGGCAAAGGTGTGTTGCCGGAACCGGATCTGCTTATCTCATTGAATTATCACACTTCTGGACGACAAGTGACTTTTACCGCTTATTCGGCAATGGCTGTGCAGATCTGCGAAAAACTTAACAATTAATTCAGCTTTACTCTGTATCTCATTTAAAAATATAGAAAAAAGTCTTGATTTTTTATTCCGTCAAACACAAACTAGGGCTGTGTAAATTGCAGGAACCGACTATGTCTCGTGTATTTTTGGGATTGATTATGCTGATGTTAACTGCCACTGCGCATAGCGCATCGGTAGAAAATATCCGTGTGTCCCAAAATGACAACATGACAAGAGTCGTGCTGGATCTGGACCAAGCTCTGGAATATCAAAGCTTTACTCTCACCAATCCGCATCGTTTAGTGGTTGATATCAAAGCTGCCAAAGTTAATAAGGCCCTAATCGCTCCTACTTTCAATAGCGCTGTCGTCGATAAAATCCGCCATGCCCAACATGATCAAACTACTTATCGGCTGGTTTTTGATCTAAAACAAGCCACAGATTATGAAATCCAGGCGCTGGCACCGGAAGGTCAATATTCCCATCGACTACTGGTTGATTTAAAACACGGACCGGCAACTGCCGTAGCCAGCAATAAACCTGTGCAGCAGACAGCAGATAAACCTGCTGAAAAAGCCCAGACTCCTGCACCAACTCAACAAGCAGCTGCAGAAGAACCTCCACAGTTAGTTCAAACGGCTACCGCACCTCAACAAACACAAATGGATTCATCCGTTGTAAGAAGCCGACCGGTCTTGCCTCGTCGGGATATCGTTATCGCAATTGATCCAGGTCATGGTGGTCGAGATCCCGGTGCTATTGGCCGCAACGGCACCCGAGAAAAAGATGTGGTATTGGCGATTTCACGAAGACTGGCAAAACTGGTCAATGATGAACCCGGCATGCGCGCCTATATGACACGTGATCGCGATGAATTTATCACCTTGAGACAACGTATTCAGCGCGCCAAACAAAACGGTGCGGATATGTTTATTTCCATCCATGCAGATGCATTTCAACGTACTAGTGCCAGAGGTTCATCGGTCTATGTGTTATCGCCTCGCGGAGCCAGTAGTGAGGCCGCGCAGATCTTAGCTGATCGTGAAAATGCGGCCGATCTGGCGGGTGGTATAAGCCTTGAAGATAAAGATGATTTGCTGGCCTCGGTGTTACTTGATTTATCGCAAACCGCCAGTCTGGAAGCCAGTTTGGAGGTCGGAAACAGTGTTTTAAGCGGGTTGAAACGTGTTGGTCCAGTCCATAAAAAACAGGTTGAGTCAGCCGCGTTCGTGGTACTTAAATCTCCAGATATTCCTTCGGTTCTGGTGGAAACAGCCTTTATTTCCAACCCGGAAGAAGAACGCAAACTGAATGATGTGAATCATCAAAACAAACTTGCTCAAGCCATGTTGACCGGGATCCGCAGCTATTTCCAACGTAATCCAATTACTCAGCAAGTCAAACCGCAGCAGCATATTGTCAGCCGCGGCGATACGTTAAGCACCATTGCACAGCGTTACCGGGTGAATATGATGGAGCTTAAATCCACCAATAATCTGCAAACCAGCACCTTGCATGTCGGTGACATATTAAAGATCCCTTGATCATTTCCGACTGCGGATTTCCTGTTCGCAACTGTTAAACTGTGTCGATGCTGACACCGAAACGAATCCATGCCCTGCCCTTACAACTTGCCAACCAGATTGCGGCTGGCGAAGTTATTGAACGTCCAGCATCGGTCATCAAGGAACTGGTAGAAAACAGCCTTGATGCTGCTGCCACCGAAATCGAAGTCACCATTGAAGGTTCCGGCAGCCAGTTAATCCAGGTTCGGGATAACGGTTTCGGCATTCATCCTGATGATCTCGGTTTAGCGTTAAGCCGTCATGCCACCAGCAAAATTTCATCTAGTGACCAGTTGAGTCAGATTGCCAGTTTGGGGTTTCGTGGCGAAGCCTTGCCAAGTATTAGCTCAGTTTCCAATTTAAGTCTGGTTTCCAGACAGCATTACAGTGACTGTGGCTGGCTAATTCATCATGAAGAAGATAGTGCAGCACCGGTGGCACATCCTCACGGAACGACGGTTGCCGTGCGTGATTTGTTTTTTAATCTACCGGCTCGACGCCGCTTTCTTCGTAGTGCTCGTACCGAACAGCAACAAATCCTAACTACATTGCAACGTCTGGCATTAAGTCGGTTTGATGTACGTTTTCAATGTGATTTAAATGGCCAACAAAAATTAAATCTGCCGATTGCTGGAACGCAGGCACAACAATTGGCCCGAGTCGGCAAGATCTGCGGTCAAGCTTTTGTCAAACAGGCATTGGTCATTGATCAACAGTTTGATTTTATCGACATCAAAGGCTGGTTGGGGCATACCGAAACGCACCGACCACAGGCCGATCAGCAATACTTCTTTATTAACGGTCGTGTTATTCGTGATCGCCTGATCAGTCAGGTAATTCGCCAAGCCTATGCAGAGTTGATTCCACCGGGTCGGCATCCGGTCTATGTTTTATACATGACTATTCCACTGGATCGGGTTGACGTGAATGTTCATCCAACCAAACACGAAGTGCGTTTTCGGGAGACCCGACTGATTCATGGATTAATTCATCGTGCTGTGAGTGATGAATTACATCAGCAAATCAACACCAAGTTGTCTCCAACATCATCACCAGTTGAGCAGCAGATTGCAGAATCTTCTTCCAGCTATCAGCGACATAATTTATCAAGCGTAAACGCTGCATCCCCCATTCAGACCTTGTTTCCAGTAAATCACGCTGCTCCCACAGATGCATTTCAGTTAGTTCAGCTGCTACATCAACGCTTCGCCTGGGTGCGTTTTCGGCAGCAGAATTATCTGATTGATTTACCCAAGGCCCTAGCAGATTCGCGTCAACAGCAATTTGCCAGTGAGTTGCAACAACTGCCATTAAAAAGCAGACCGATATTGGTACCACTGAATATCGCTTGTACTGCTGCTCAGCAAAAAGCTGTTACTGAACATCAAAGTTTGCTCAATGAATTTGGCTTTGAGTTACAACCCCAAGACATGTCCCTGACCATTAAAAAAATACCGATTGTGTTGGCACAATTAGATTTGAATACTATGTTGAGCAGCGTGATTGATGCGCTTAACCAAAAAAATATCGACGCCATCTCGCTTGGCCAACATCTGTTGAACTTGTTACATACGACTGACCAACTTCAACTCCAACAAGCTGAACAATGGCTGCAAAATGCCTCGCCACAAAAATGTATTGAACAACCGTGGTGTCGGGAACTTGATTTGCTGACACTTGGTAGCTTATTCTCAGACTGATTAAACATGCACTGAGGCGGTTTTCAAATGGATCGAGCCCGTACAGGTTCCACAATAGTTGCAGCGATTTTGGCTGTTATCGTGATATTACTGTTTGGTTATTTGTTATGGAGTGACGCGCCGCCCAATCGCAGTGAACTCACAGTTGATCCTCCAATTGAAGTTATCGAGCCGGATTTACCACTGGAAATTATCCGCTCAGCCGAACAAGAATTACCTGACAGTGAAACCATCCGTGAACGGGAAGCCGCAGAATTTGTGGATCAATTGGCCGGCGCTGATGACAGCACCATTATTGTTAATGAATATCAGGATATGTTTGTCCGCCCGGATAGCATTATTGCCCTGCCTGAACTCGAGCAACGCACTACTACTTTAAAAAGCCTGATGGATGATAAATCCCTTAGCGCCGATACGCCGCTGACTTTGCGTTATACCGAAGAAATCAGAGAGCAAACCACCCTGCAACAATTGGAAACCGATGAAGAGGATCACATTGCGCCAATCACTATTGTGACCGAACAAGGTGAGAGCATTACGGCACCATTGGTTGAATTGCTGCAACGTGAAGATATCGATCACTCTGCTCCTGTTACTCAAATTCGTCAGCAACAACAAATCAAACAAATCAAAGCCAGTGAGTTAGCGGATGCCGATATCGCAGAAGATCAGCAAATGTCTGTCACTATCAGTCGTGGTGTACAAAAACTGGATATCGCTGATTTAATTAATAGTGATAGTGCAGAAATGCAAGACAGCCTGTTTTATTTGCATCGGGTAACCGAAGAAGATATTCAAGGCCTTTGGGGAATCATTCAAACGGGCTTGATTCGTAATTTCCGTCAAGGGATCAGATTGCAACGTAATGGTGCTGAGCAGAAAGTCAGTGTGCTTATTCCAGCGGATGCCGATGAGCCCTTACCCGATGGCCTAAGTTCATTTTTAGGATTAATCCTGCATAAGAAAGTCTCAACCAGTTATGTGTATAACTTCAATACCCATACCATGGGCCATGACCCCAACCTAATTCATCCCGGTCAGGAATTGATTCTAATCCGCTTTTCCGCTGAAGAATTAAAAGATATTTACCAGTTCTTTGCCGAGCAACGCAGTAACGATTCGCAAACCTTTGCTATTGGTCGTTGATGATAGTTGAGATCATCTTGATTGTGTTTGTGCTGGGCATTATTGCCTTTGCATGGTGGTTTCCATTTGAGTGATACGGCGTTTGTTGAACTTGCCGTAACGTAACATCACACTGGGTAACACTAATAAGGTCAGCAAAGTAGACGAAATCAACCCCCCGATAATAATGGCGGCCATCGGCCCCATAATTTCGCGTCCCGGGCTGTCCGCGTTTATGGCTATCGGAAGCATGGCCAATGCTGTAACCAGCGCAGTGATCAAAATGGATGGCAGACGCTCAAGCGCACCTTGAATAGCGGTTTCCAGAACCCAGGATTTACCTTCGACTTCAATCAGATGTTGATAGTGTGACACCAGCATAATGGCATTACGTAACGTAATACCGAACAGCGTCACAAACCCCACCAGCGAACCGATGGATAACACGCCTCCGGTTAACCATGCAGCTACTACACCACCCAATAATGAGAACGGTAGGTTAAGTAAAACCAGCCAGGTATTTCGCACACTTTTAAGTGCCATATACAATAAAATCAACACCACTAGTCCCACCAGAATGGAATGCACTAACAAATCCTTACGTGATTCCGCTTCCGCCACAGCCGTACCAGTAAACTCAGGATAGGTAGTGTCTGCATCAAACTGTACTTCCTGATGCACTCGCTGCTGTAATTCGTTAAAAAACGATCGTAAATCACGACCACTGACATTACAGGTGATGGTTTGCAAGCGTTGTGCACCATGATGCAAAATCGCATGACGGCCGGAAACTTGCTGTATGTCGGCAACATCACCTAACGTCAGCATGCGCCCATCCATAGTTCGTAATGGCAGATCTAATAAATGATGTGGCTGCTCACGTAATTGCGGTGGCAATACCACAAAAATATCGAATAACCGATTACCCTCAGCAATTTGCCCAACCTTGATGCCATCAAAAGCGGCTTTAATGTTTTGCATCACCGTGGCAGGTTGCAGGCCCCATTTCGGTAACTCTTCGAGCTTTATACGCACCTGCAATTGTGGCTCACCTGGAGGTGCACGTAATTGAATATCGGTTGCGCCCTCAATATCGGCCATCACTGCAGCGACTTCACGCGCCTTGTAATCCAGCGCATCGAGATCATTACCATAAATATTCACAACTACTGGCGAAGTGTAGCCGGATATGGTCTCGTCGATACGCTCGGTCAGGAAGGTATTAACCTCTGAACTAATGCCGGGAAAGGTTTCCAATATCTCGCGAATTTCATCCAGAATCGCTTGCTGCTCCGGGCCTGAAAGCGGTTCCAGATCCACTTCGTATTCGCTGTAGTGAGTGCCAAACGTGTCAGCACCACGCTCTGCCCGCCCCGCCCATTGGGATGTTGCTCGCACCCCAGGAATAGCAGCAACCTGTTGCTCAATCAAACCACCAATCCGCAATGATTCCTGTAATGACGTTCCGGGCACACTGGCGGTATGGATAATGTAATGACCTTCACGCAGTTCTGGTAGAAACCGACCACCAAAAAACGGCAGCAAGCTGGCACCGGCCACACAAAATATCAGCACCGCCAACATCATCAGTTTAGGAAACTGACAAGTCACTCGTAATATCCGGCTATAACCGATTTGTAACCAGTGAATTAATGGCGGCTCGGTAGTGCGTGTAACACCAATTCGGCTTAACAAGGTGTGACAAAGCGCCGGGGTAACAGTTAACGCTACGAGTAGTGATGCCAGAATCGCCAGAATATAAGCCTGGCCTAATGGCTCGAACATTCGTCCCGCCACGCCGCCAAGCGTTAATAACGGCACGAACACCAGCATTACAATCAAACTGGCATAGACCACCGAACCACGCACCTCCATGGAGGCTTCATAAACGATTTGGATAACTGGCCGTGGTTCTTTTAATGCGGCGTTTTCCCGCAATCGACGAAAGATATTTTCGGTATCAATAATGGCATCATCGACCACTTCACCAAGGCAATCGCCAAACCGCCCAGCACCATAATATTAATATTGACGCCAAATTCGAGCAGCACGATCAATGCAGCAAACAACGACAACGGAATCGCCGTCATCGAAATAATGGCGGTACGTAAATTAAACAGAAATAAAAACAGCACCAATAACACCAAAGCGCCCCCGACCAGCAAGTGGTGACGAATATTAGCCAGTGAAGTTTGAATGTAGTTGGCCGGGCGAAATAGATCCGCATGCAACTCAATACCATCAACCTCAAAGCCATCGCGAAACTCATTCAATGCGGTTTCAATACCTTGGGTTACCGCAAGTGTATTGGCCTTATATTGACCGATAACCATCAACACAATGCCTGGCTTACCGCCAATGGCTGCACCGCCAATTGCAGGGGCAGCGCCATATTCAATCGTAGCGACATCCCCCAGATATAAAACCGACTGGCCTTGCTGACGAATCACCACTTTTTCCATCGCTTTAGCAGTGACGGGTTGACCTATCACTTGAAGCATCATGCGTTGGTTGGCATTTTCAATAAAACCGCTGCCCTGCAATGCTGTGGCTTCACGCGCAGCGGCAATAATGTCTAATGCGGATAATTGATACATCGCCAGCTTTTGCGGATCGAGCTGAATTTGCATTTGTCGTTCAGCGCCGCCAAACACATTGATATCGGCCACACCATCTACCGCAAGCAATCTCGGTGTTAAAGTCCAATCCACCATTTCGCGTAGCCGCATCAAACTTTGCTGATCAGATGTCAAACCGATGGTCATGATGGTGCCGGAAGAGGACTCAAGCGGCACCATCAAGGCTGGTCCGACGCCTTGCGGCAACTGGCCTTGCGCTGGCATTAAGCGTTCAGAGACTAGTTGACGGTTAAGATAAATATCAGTGCGATCTTCAAAGGTAATAATGACCACTGATAAACCGGGCGTTGATGAGGAGCGGACAAACATCACATCCGGTAAGCCTCCCAGCGCATTCTCAATAGGCTGGGTAACCAGTGTTTCCACCTGTTCGGCGGTAAAGCCCGACGCTTCCGTTTGAATAATCACTTGTTTAGGCGCGAACTCAGGAAATACATCCAGACTGGCTTTATAAATCTGATAACAGCCATAACCCAGCATCAACAAAGCTAATGCCAGCACCACTCCTCGTGCCCGAACCGAAAAAGCAACCAAATGAGAGAGCATCCGTGTTCCTGTTTAGTTAGCGTATATGGGCTTACAAGTATGGCGACTAGTCATCATCATCGTCTTCATCATGAATTTGCCATTTGAATTCTTCCGATAACAACGTCTGAGCGCCGGTAGTTACGATTTCATCTCCCGGATAAATGCCATGTTGCAGAAAAACCCCTGCAACTGATTCAATGCCATTGATCAATGAAATCCGCTGAAAACGCTCTTTGTCGAGTTGCAAATAAGCCCAAGGTTGGCCCGCATACCAAATAACCGATTGATACGGGATGATAACGCCTGACAATGCTGTGTCAGAATTTGGCACCCAGACTTGTAACTGGCTCCTCTCTCTTAAATGCGCTGTTTTGTTCAGGAAATACCATGTTTCGCCACTTAACACCGGATCAGCGGCAAATGCTGCAGCGACTAACTGAGCCTGGCCAACCGTGTCGGGTTGATTATTTTGCTGCCAACGGATGGTGCTTACCTTTTGGTTCAGACTTTGATTCACTGGAAGCGTAAGTTTTAATAAAGTATGTTCCCGAGCCATCAAAAGATTAAATTCATCACTGCCTTTGATCACCCAATCAGCGATAGGCTGCGGCCATTGATGGCGTATTTCAGCGTGACAATTTTTGACCAGTTGTTGTTTTGATTCTTTTTCCGCTTGAGCTTGAGTCAGATTGGTTTGGGCGAAGTGAACTTCTTTTGATGCCACGCTGCCGGTGGCTTGTTGCAGGGTTTTCAGTCGCGCTAATTCTTTATTCATACTCTGTTCGTTCACCTGAGCGAGGCGCTGGGTCATTTCAAGCTCTGTACAACGGGAACGAGCCAATCTCATATCTTGAGTGGGCAACACCACAGCAACCGCCCGCATCTCAGGAGTAAAGAAACTCACCATCAGTTTTTGGCTTTTAATCGCGGCCATTTCCTGCGCCGCTTCAGACAGCTCAACCGACAGCGCAGAATGATGCGTTAAAGTATTATCTTCATCATCATCGCCCTCAGAATTTTCAGCAGCGTCGAAAGCAGTCTGGTTTCGCTCAACAATGAAAGGCAAAACAAAATATAGCGCTACAATTACCGCTAAAACACTGATGACCCACAACAAAACACGTCTATTGGACTTCATTATCTATTTGCTGCCCCACTGCAAAAATCACACGGCATTACAGCATGACTGCATAATTGTCACAAGGAGAACTTCCTACATCCACTCACAGGACTTGACAGCTAGTTAAGGGACGGGTTTAATACCGCACCTTGTTGGCTCGATAGCTCAGTTGGTAGAGCAAGGGATTGAAAATCCCTGTGTCCCTGGTTCGATTCCAGGTCGAGCCACCATCGAATTCAAAGCCCGGTTTGCATAGCAATCCGGGCTTTTTTATTGCCTGTTATTCCGACCTCGTTACAATTTACCAATATAAAAACTCTTGCTATCAAATTAACCACAGAGACACTGAGATTTAACAAAAATCTATCCGCAGATTACGCAGATGAGCGCAGAGCTAAATATGCTTAAGATTGAGAACTTGTCTCTGGCTCCACCCTTTATCGATATAAATGTGAACCACAAAGACACAAAGGGCACAGAGAGTCTAGCCTAGTATGCATCTCTTCTTTGTATAGAACTAACTAAGTAATGTAGAGCTGGGTTTCACAAATTTAATGATGGTTTAAAGAATAATCTGCGGGTGGCAGCTCATCCAAAAGATACGCAGATTTCTCCGGCTAAAGATTTGGATACTTAATCTCTTTGCCCTTTGTGTCATTGTGGTTTATTACGTAACTAATCCATATATATTGATATAGAAATCTTGGCTGTTGTAAAAAAAACACAAATTAGTAGCAAAATGACCTGATTCACATTTTTTTGTTGTAAAAGTGTTGCAATGAATTCTCAGATGTGGAAAATACACCCTTAACCGAGCACGACTCTGGTTACGAGAGAAACTTAAAGTAATCTGTTAACAATTATAAGGTGGACAGACATGAAAAAAACTACACTAGCTTCATTAGTCGGCGCAGCAGCATTTGCAGCAGCCGGCGCAGCTAACGCGACAATCGTTGTTGGCGGCGAAAACGGATATGAATTCAGCGTTGACGGTAACATCAACCAATTCTACATCTACACTGATCAAAACAGTAACGGCGGCGGCCAAGACAACTCACAAGTTGCTAACGGTCTGTTACCTACATTCCTGGGTTTCAACGTTAAAGCACCTGAAATCAATGGCCTGACTGTTGGTGCACGTGTTTCTATCTCTCCATCTACTAACAACGGCAGTTACGTAAACAATAGTAGTGCAATGGAGCAACGTGAAGCGTTTGCGACAGTTGACGGTGGTTTCGGTCAAATCATGTTGGGTAAAGGCTTAGGTCTGTACTCTGCTAACAATATCTTGTTAGATCAAACATTGTTTGGTGTGGGTGCAACGGCATTCTCTGCAGCTGATAGCCAAAACACTGGACAAACATCATTAGGTCGTATTGGTTACGGTTACGATTACGCTTACTGGCGTTCACAAATCCGTTGGACATCAGTTGATATGAACGGTTTCCAGTTTGCAGCAGCTATCGTTGATAACGATACTGGATTTTTCGATAGTAGCAACCCAGCATACACGGTGGATGTTGCAGAAAAAGACCCGCGTTATGAAGCATCTTTAACCTATGCAACAGCATTTGACGGTGGCTCAGTCAAGTTATGGCTGGATGGTATGACTTCAAGCGTTGAATTTGAAGGCGCAGGTAGTGAGCGTTCAAATGCTTGGACCTTGGGTGGTCAATTAGTAATGGGCGGTTTTGAAGTCGTTGCTGCATACTATGACAACAAAGGTCAAGGTATTGGTGGTTTAGGTGGTTTCGGCGCATTCACTACTGATGGCAATGCTCGTGATGGTGATGGTTACTATGCACAGTTAGGTTACCGTTTTGGTGGTCAAACATTTGTAGCCGCTTCATACGGTGAATCAACGCTGAAGCGCGACAGCCTTTTAGATGCCGCCAACGTTGGTACATTCTCTGACCTTGATAAAAACAGCATGACTACCATTGGTGTTTATCATGATGTGACAGCTAATCTGAAACTGGTTGCTGAATACTCAAAAATGGAAACTGAATACCATGTGCGCTCAGGTGATGACAAAGTTGATGTTATCGCTGTCGGTGGTTTCATTAGCTGGTAATAAGTTTCATACTGAATCGCAAGATTTAGTTTAAAGCTTATAAAAAGCCTCAACCTTCGGGTTGGGGCTTTTTTTTGGTTTCCAGCCGCGCTCGTATTAATTTAGTCGACATGTTAAGACTTACTTATAAACTTGCCAGCAAAAGCAAAGCCAACTCACTTATACGTTGCCTTTTTTTGCCAAATGAAAGACCTAAAACTTAGGTTTGCCCTCCCCAAGCCCAACTCGTTCTGAACCTTTAAGAAGCTCGGCGCATGCCCACTTTTGGGGCTTTCTTATCAAAAGAAATACTTTTTTAGTGCATAGCTTCCTTTTATGCTGTCCTTCAAACTCGTCCAATATTCTCAAAAATGATTGTTTTTGACATAAGAAATACCAGGCCATTATTCCGCAACTCACGCTATATGGTCATTTACAAACATTCAATATCGTCACTTAACTTCAACAAATAAGCAGCTATCTTTTTTTCTCGTCATGGCATACATACTGCTATAACAGTATTACCAAATTTGTAAATCGTAATAATGACGAGGAATCCCAAATGAAAAAAAGCGTTTTTATTTCACTTATCGCGGGTCTATTACTTGCTGGCAATGCCTATGCACAACCATTAAAAATTGGTTACAGCGACTGGCCAGGATGGGTAGCGTGGGAAATAGCAATTGAAAAAACATGTTTGCAGAAGTCGGTGTAGATGTTCAGTTTGAATGGTTTGACTATGTCGCCAGTATGGACGCTTTTGCTGCAGGTCAGTTAGATGCTGTAACCATGACTAATGGTGACGCGTTGGTCACCGGGGCGACAGGTGCTCAAAATGTGATGATTCTGATTAATGACTATAGCAATGGCAATGACATGATCGTCGGTGGCCCAGGCATTAATTCAATCAGCGATTTAAAAGGCAAAAAGGTTGGTGTTGAGTTAGGTTTTGTTGTTCATTTGTTATTAATGAATGGCCTGGAAAAAGCGGGAATGAAAGAAAGTGATGTCAACCTGGTAAATGTCCCCACTAATGAAACCCCACAAGTTTTAGCATCTCGTCAGGTTGATGCTATCGGAGCATGGCAGCCTAACTCAGGACAAGCTCTGCAATTGGTCCCGGATTCTAAACCAATCTATACCAGTGCTGATGAACCTGGTCTTATCTATGATGTTTTAGCAGTATCCCCTTCCAGCCTTGCAGCGCGTAGAGATGAATGGAAAAAAGTCATTGATGCCTGGTACATGGCAGTGGATTACTTGAACGATCCAGAAACACGTGATGATGCTATCAGCATTATGGCTGCCAGAGTCGGTATTGAGCCGGCAGAGTATGAAGCCTTTATCGATGGCACCAAAATCCTGACCAAACAAGAGGCCCAGTCTTTTATGAAAAAAGCAGACGGGTTTGGCTCTTTATATGGTTCAACAGCCATTGCGGATCAGTTTAATGTCGACAATAAAGTCTATGCCGATAAACAGCCTGTTGATAACTATATCGATCCCTCACTTCTGTTAGACGAATAAAGCGAATAAATCTGTAATCAGGTACCGCTGTGTATCGGTACCTGATTTCTCTCAAGGTATTTTTTGGTCGTTAACTGGCAGCAGATCGTTTTGTCTGGAAATTGTAAAGGTACTGACTATGTCACTTTTTTCAGTGAACAAACCACTTAATCCCAATAGTCGTAAAACAGTGACTATCTGTAGTTTTATATTGCCGATATTACTATGGTGCGTGGTGAGTTATGTGCCTTTTGTCTGGCATCCCATGGTGGAAATCACCCAGCCGGGATCGGTGAGTTATTTCCGTGAAAACATGCTGGTTGATAAAGCGCTTTTTAAAACAGAATCAATCAATGCAGCAGAAAAAGGTAATGAACTTCCTGCAGGCATTCCAGCTAACCCTGTTTATCTCCCAGCACCGCATGAGGTAGTAAAAGCGTTTTACGCTTCGTTTACTACGCCGCCAACGCGAAGTAGCGAACTGTGGCTGCACGAAAGTCTGTGGAGCAGTCTCCAAGTTATCTTTTATGGCTTTTTACTTTCATCAATTATCGGTATTCCGCTAGGTATTCTCGCCGGAACCTATGACTTTTTTTCGCGTTTATTTGAACCCTTTATTGAGTTTTTCCGGTATTTACCTGCACCGGCTTTCGGTGCATTGGCTGTCGCCATATTAGGTATTTACCAAGCCCCCAAAATAGCCATTATCTTTATTGGGACGTTTTTTCAGCAAGTTTTAATTGTGGCAAACACCACCAGAAAACTTGATCCCGCTTTGCTGGAAGCAGGGCAAACCTTAGGTGCCGGCAATCGTTCGATGCTGTTTCGCATTGTTTTACCCGGCATTCTTCCTGATCTGTATCGCGATACCCGAATTCTGCTGGGCTGGGCTTGGACATACTTAATTGTGGCGGAACTAATTGGCACCAGCTCGGGGATAACCTGGTTTATCACTCAACAAGCCCGTTATAAAAATTTCGACAATGTGTTTGCCGCGATCATCATTATCGGCATTTTAGGGTTAACCATTGATCTGTTATTGGCCTGGCTGGGTCGACGTTTTTTCCCTTGGCAAAACACAAATTAGGAGCACGATATGAGCGACTTAATATTACCCGACTATCGTGTGCAGACAGATGCCGTTCGAGATCGTTTTGCTCGCATTAAAAAACGTCCTGTCACCATGGAAGTAAAGGGAGTAAGCAAATATTTCAGCAGCAAGCACGGCACGATAACGGCATTAAAAGATATCAACCTGACAATACATAAGCGTGAATTTGTTTGTGTGATTGGCCCATCAGGCTGTGGTAAATCAACCTTGATTAGAATCATGGCCGGCCTGGAGCAAGCTTCCGAAGGTGAAGTCAGACTGGATGGAAAATCCGTTGATAAACCAGGACCAGAACGCGGCATGGTATTTCAGGGCTATACCTTATTTCCCTGGCTTTCGGTCAAACAGAACATCATGTTTGGTTTACGTGAGTCGGGTTATAACAAAGGAAGCGCTGAAGCAGAAGCTCGACAGTGGATTGAATTGATTGGTTTATCGCGGTTTGAAAACAGTTATCCACATCAATTATCTGGTGGAATGAAACAACGGGTCGCCATTGCCAGAGCTCTGGCGAATAAACCCAAAGTCTTGTTGATGGACGAGCCTTTTGGTGCATTGGATGCTCAAACTCGCAGCAAGATGCAATCGCATTTGATGGAAATCTGGAAAAACATTGATGTCACCGTGTTCTTTATTACCCATGATTTGGATGAAGCCATCTATCTGGCTGACCGTATTCTGGTACTGAAATCCAACCCTGGCGAAGTACAAGAAATTATCGAAGTCCCAATTCCACAGCCGCGTCATCCAGATCAGTTTTTAACCGCTGAGTTTTTAGCCACCAAAAAACATTTGGAAGAACTTATTCATCCGGCAAATCAGGACGATGACGAAGATCACCTTAACCTCATCCGAATGGTGCCGGTAAATGATGAAGTTGGGAGTATTTTTTAAATGTATGAATTGAATCAAATGACGTGGGAAGAAGTTGCAGATGCTGTCAAAAATGGCGTTGACACAGCTTTGCTTCCTGTTGGGGCGACAGAACAACACGGTCCGCATATGGGCTGCGGTATGGATTCAGCTATCGCGGATACCTTATGCCGTGAAGTGGCAAAAAATACGCCTGTTTTTTTATTACCCACCTTACCTTATGGTTGTTCAATCGGCCATTCGAAACGCTGGCCTGGAACCATGGCGCTCAATCCTAAAACACTGATTGATGTGATTTCTGATATCGGCGATTGGGTCGTGTCTTCAGGAATCAAACGACTGCTATTGATTAATGGCCATGTCACCAATGCTGCGCCACTTCGTTGTGCATTAGAAATGCTCCGAGCTCGTCATGACGACTTGATGATCGGACTCATCAACACTGCACAAATCTCTGATCGTGTAAAAAAAGCGCATCACGATGATGCTGAAGACTGGCACGCAAATCAGGCTGAGACTGCCCTGATGATGGCCTTACATCCCGGGTTGGTTCGTGAAGATAAATTAGCTGACGCTGATGATCCAGATCGAACAGATGGTTGTGTGTTCAGCCATCCGGTTAATCGTACAAGCCTGAATGGCGTAACCGGAAAACCCTCTGCAGCAACCAAAGCCGACGGTGAAAAATTGTTCAACTGGATGCGTGAAGACTTAACGCAGTTGGTGATGAAAGCGATTAATGAACATCCACCGCTGGATCACAGCTATCACCAGTCTCTCGTATTAAATAATTAATCTACAAAGGTATAAACATGATTAACATCAAATCAGATGACGAAATCAAAAAAATTCAAGAAGATCTGAAAAGCAAAGGGGTGAAATATTGCATGGGCACCTATGTTGATATTCATGGTATTCCCAAAGGCAAAGTCGTTCCACTGTCACATTTGCATCATATGGCTCACGGTTCAGAGCTTTATACAGGGTATGCCGTTGATGGTTTGGGCCAACAACCCAATGACGATGAGATAGCATCCGTTCCAGACCTGGACCATATTATTCAAATGCCCTGGCAGCCAGAAATAGCTTGGATGCCGGCAGATAATACCTTGTATAAACAACCTTATATGCTCAATACCCGGGTTTTGCTCAAATCCGTGTTGGAGCAGGCAAAAACCTTGGGTTATGGCATGAACCTGGGCATTGAAGCTGAGGTATATCTGGTTAAGAAAAATGCCGATGGCACGCTATCGGTTCCCGATCCAGATGATAAGTTGAAAAAACCCTGTTATGACACTCGAGCATTTTTAAGTAATTTCACCTGGTTGGACAAAATGGCAACCAGTATTGATGATCTCGGCTGGGGACTCTATTCATTTGACCATGAAGATGCCAATGGCCAGTTTGAATTTGACTTTAATTATGCTGATGCCGTGACCAGTTGTGACCGTTTCACCTTTTTGAAAATGATGGCAAAAGAATATGCCAAACAAGAAGACTTGTTAGCGACCTTTATGCCTAAACCGTTTTCCAACAAAACCGGGACGGGTGCTCACTTTAATATGTCGTTATATGATTTGGAGACAGGCGCAAACTTATTTCAATGTAAACCGGAAGAAGATGAGCATGGTTTAGGACTTACTAAATTGGGATACCAGTTCATTGCAGGTATTCTCAAACATGGTCCCGCTTTATGTGCCGTGTTTGCACCAACAGTAAACTCATACAAACGTCTGGTTCGTCAGGGCGATATGCCTTATTTCACCTGGGCGCCAGTTTTTAACTCATTTGGTTCAAACAACCGCACCAACTCTGTTCGAGTGCCTATGGGCGGTGGTCGTTGTGAATCTCGAAACGCCGATGGTGCTGTTAATCCATATCTGGCTGCAGCATTAGCTTTGGCCGCCGGGTTGGAAGGTATAAAAGAAGGTCTGGATCCGGGTAAACCGCAAGAAGGTAATTTATACGAATTAAGCGAAGTTGAACGCGAAAAATTAGGTATTCAGTTTTTACCCAGAACGTTGGATGAAGCCATTCAAGCCTTCGCTGCCGATCCATTTGTCGAAAAAGTCTTGGGTAGTGAGTTAAGAAACGAATTTATTCGTTACAAACAAGCTGAGTGGAATGAATACCATACCGTGGTTAGTGCATGGGAATTAGAACGCTATAGCCACTTGTTTTAGGCGCAATTCACATCACCTCAGCAGAAAACTGGGGTGATGGTTTTCTCCTCGCAGCGTATCAACTAAAATAAATCAGCCTTCAAAATTGATACCAAGGCTCTAGGAGTAATGATGAGTAAGGAAAAAGTCTGTCGTATTAGCATTTCGCTGCCAGAAGCCCTCTTGGATGAACTGGACGAAATGGTTAGCAAACGGGGCTTTGACAGTCGATCTCAGGCAATCTGCGATATGATTAATTTACAAATCAATGAACACCGGACCCAGCAAGGTGACACGGTAATGACTGGTACCGTTAATCTGGTTTATAACCATTCCATTCCAGGCCTGCAAAAGCGGCTTCATGATCTTCAATTCGAATATATTGATGAGGTCATTAGTAGCCTGAATGTCAATTTGACACATACCAATACTTTATCGGTCATTCTGGTGCAGGGCCCTGCCAATCGATTAAATATGATTGCCGATCAAATGATTACGCTTCGTGGTGTCGTCTGTGGTCGTTTATTACTTAACGCTGAAATTATTCCGCCTATTCATCCATTGCCTCCCAAACAAAAATAGTAATCTTTTTAGCATTTATTGAGACAATTTATTCCGCTGAAGCATTCTAAGCGTTGCCTAGCGAGTTGACCTGATGATACTGATTCAGTAATTTGGCTCTCAATAACAAAACTACTGGCAATACTAATGACTGATACCAACATCTTGCCCCATTTGATTCAGGCAATTCAATCTGAAATGCTCAATAACGAAGAAGAAATCTCTGCTCTGGACCGAGCAATAGGTGATGGTGATCATCTCACCAATCTTTTACGAGGATTGGATGCAGTAGCCAAGCTCAATAATGAATTGATTCAGCTTGATTGGTCTGCAGCGCTTATGAAAATTGGCATGACGTTGATGTCAACTATGGGCGGCGCCTCTGGATCATTACTTGGCTCCATGTTTGTCAGTATGGGTAAAACAGCCAAAGATCATCAGCTGGATCTTGCCAGTGTAACGGCTATTTATACGGCTGGTGTCGAATCCATAAAGGCCAGAGGGAAATCTGACATTGGTGAAAAAACTATGCTCGATACTCTGATTCCAGTAATGAGCAGTTTACAAACCGCCGTTTTAGAGTCGCAAGATAAATCCAGCGTATTGGAAAATATCAAAACCGCGGCAATTGATGGAATGCTGTCCACCAAAGAAATGCTGGCGACTAAGGGACGTGCCTCATTTTTAGGCGAACGCGCCAGGGGGCACATTGATGCTGGTGCCCGAACTAGTCAATTAATCTTATGTGTTATCGCTGATGAGCTCGGTAAAAATTAACACCCCCAACGAAGCGCTGCGGTATTCACTGGAGCATCCCATAATGCAATCATTTCATCATCGAGCAGGGTCAATGTGACTGAACAGCCGGCCATATCCAGTGAAGTGGTAAAGTTACCTACTAAAGAGCGTTTGATTTCAACGCCCTTGTCTTCCCAGAATTTAGCCGCCAGATCATAAACCAGATAGAGTTCCATTAACGGTGTGGCACCAAAACCATTTACATGCAGCAAAATCTGTTGGCCTGATTGAGGATTTAGTTCTTTATCAATCGCTGCAGTAATATGCTGAACCAGCTCCTCCGCAGAAGCCATAGTCATCGGTTCACGGCCTCTTTCACCATGGATACCTACGCCCATTTCGATCTCGTTATCACTGATATCAAAAGTTGGTCGACCAGCAGCTGGCACAGTGCAACTGCTTAAGGCAAATCCCATCGAAGCAGTGTTTTTGGCAACGTGATCACCCAGGGCTTTGCATTGACTCAGATCCTGACCTTGCTCAGCTGCAGCACCGACAATTTTTTCAACTATCAATGTTCCTGCAACACCGCGACGACCAGTACTATGGTTTTCGGGTAGTGACACATCATCTTTGACCAATACAGTGTCATGCTGACAGTCGAGCATTTCAGCCGCGATCTCGAAGTTCATAACATCGCCCGCATAGTTTTTGACAATAAATAAAACCCCTGCACCATTTTCAACCGATTCTGCAGCAGCCAGCATTTGATCGGGAGTCGGTGAAGTGAAGATTTGACCGGGACAAGCGGCGTCCAACATACCTTTACCAACTAAACCGGTGTGGAGTGGCTCATGTCCTGCGCCACCGCCAGAAATTAAAGCGACTTTGGGGGTTGATGAAGCCGTAAGACGACGAACAAAGGTTGGTTGTTGATTTAGCGCAACAATATCCTGATGTGCTTTGGCAAAGCCATTAAGGCTTTCATCAAGCACATTATCGACGTGGTTAATTATTTTTTTCATTACTCTCACTCCCTTTTTCAGAGCTGTTTTAATAATGTCGTTATTTCCTGAATATCCTGGAAAATCCAGTCAGGACGATAATCAATTTCTGCCAGATCAACTTCTGAAGAAACACCTGTTAATACCATCATACTGCGCATACCAGCATTAACAGCCCCAAGAATATCGGTATCCAGTCTGTCGCCAATGGCAATAGTATTGTGTTTATCGGTACCAAGAATTTCAAAAGCCTGTTGATACAAAATAGGCTCCGGTTTACCAATTACAATGGGTTTTACCCCGGTTGCTGCAGTAAGTGCCGCTAATACCCCACCATTACCCATTACTTCACCAAGTTCTGTGGGTAGCGTGGTATCCGCATTGGTCGCATAAAACTCCGCACCAGCACGAATATTCAAGGTTGCCGTCGCTAACTTATCCCAACTCAACTTTCTATCTAAACCTGAAACGACAAGATCTGCCCAAATATTATCGGTAGTAGCTTGTGGCTCAGTCGGATAATAAGTAGATGTCACCTCAAAACCTTGTTGCTGTAATGGCTCAATCAGGCCCGACTCTCCTATTACAAACACACGTCGTTTAGCTGGGGATAATGTGTCTTTGAGGTATCGTGCAGTTGCCATACTGGAAGTTAGAATCTCATTCGGGTGAACCTCAACCTCCATATTGGCTAATTTATCAATATATTGTTGTTGCGTGAGACTGGCGTTATTTGTCGCAAGAACAAATGGAATATTGACCTTGCGCAAAATCGAAAAAAATTCTGTTAACCCCGGCAGCGGTTTATTACCGTGCCACAAAACTCCATCCATATCGATGATAAAGCCACCCAGGTTATTGATTGTCAGCATGATTACCTGCTTATTAAATAAATTTATATTATGAGAATGTGTCAGAAGCCTCGCACAGAACAAAATAGACTGTCCAGTAATGAATGAACGCGAAAATCGTTAAAAAACCGGAAAAATTGACAGAAATGAACATAGTGCTTTATAGTCTGCGAGCGTATTTTCAACGTAAAACTACAAATTAAATCAATTATTAGGAGCATGTCAGCATGGCAAAAGCACTTATCCAAATGGCTCTGGATTCTCTGGACTTCGATCAAACTCTCGCATTGGCAGAACAAGTTGCCCCTTATGTCGACATTCTGGAAGTCGGTACTCCTTGCATCAAATACAATGGCTTGGAAATCGTTACTGCCCTGAAAACCAAGTTCCCTAACAACCTGATTCTGGTTGACCTGAAAACTATGGATGCTGGTGAATACGAAGCAACCCCTTTCTATGAAGCTGGTGCTGATATTTGTACCGTTTTGGGTGTTTCTGATAAAGCCACAATGGGCGGCGTTATTAAAGCAGCCAACGCAAACAATGCAGAAGCTCAAATTGACTTGATCAGCGTTAGAGATAAAAAAGCTGTTGCAACTGAAGCTGCAAAAAATGGCGCACAAATCATCGGTGTTCACACTGGTCTGGACGCACAAGCAGCTGGTCAAACACCTTTTGCTGATTTACAAGCAATTGCATCTTTGAATTTGGGTGTTCGCATTTCTGTTGCTGGTGGTCTGAACAAAGACACTATCCAAAAAACAATTCAAGCTGGCGCAACAATCGTTGTTGTTGGTGCCGCTATCTACGGCGCACCTTCTCCAGCAGAATCTGCTAAAGAACTGCGTGCATTAGTTGATGCTGCATAAGCAGAATAAACAGTAGCGCAAATAAAACGAGTGGCCCAGTGCCACTCGTTTTTTTTAAGCTTTACTGACTCATCCGATTTTTTAGTGTGTTAGTTGTACCAGCAGTAAGTTATTGACCATGCAGATAAATTGGTCAAAAACACCAGAGCGTGATTATAATCCTACGTCTGAGCCTGCTGGCTTGCCACAAAGAATCTAAAATAGTAATTTACCCGTTGCACCAACCTCATCATGTTGGGCAGATGGGGTTAAAAAATGTAACAGGGGTATACTCATGAGTGATAAAGGTTTTTTTGCTTCAATCTGCAGCTTTTTTAAAGGTTTGTTTTCATCTGACAGTGATAGTTGCTGCAAACCAGAATCCAAAGCAGCAGCTGCACCAGCTTCGAAAAAAGCGAATGATGGTTTAACTGGTGTAGAACGTTATATCCGTGCCCAATCAAACAGTGGCTCAAAATTAACGGGCGTCGAAAAATATATTCGCAGTCAGTTGTCTTCAAATAAAACGATGACAGGTGTTGAAAAATATATTCGCAGCAAAGCTAATGCAGCACCGTTGACTGGCGTTGAACGTTATATTCGCAGTAAAGCTTAATACAACCCTCTACTAGCGGGCCCCTGTTTTAAAATCAGGGATGATAGCGACCGGATTAACATCTGGCCGTGTATTTCGCATACGAATTTTAATTAAGCTCAATAGCTCCACAAACTAACTCATAAAGGTAAGAAAATGGCGAATTTACTTGATCAATTAAAGCAAATGACCGTCGTTGTTGCTGATACCGGTGATATTCAAGCAATTGAAAAGTACACTCCTCGTGATGCAACAACTAACCCATCATTGATTACTGCAGCGGCACAAATGCCACAATATCAAGGTATCGTTGACGATACTTTGAAAGCAGCTCGTCAATCTTTGGGTGCCGATGCACCTGCATCAGAAGTAGTCTCTTTAGCGTTTGACCGTTTGGCCGTTTCTTTTGGTCTGAAAATTCTGGAAATCATTCCAGGTCGTGTTTCAACTGAAGTAGACGCACGTCTCTCTTATGACACTGAAGCAACTATTGCCAAAGGTCGTGACCTGATTGCTCAATATGAAGCAGCTGGTGTTTCACGCGATCGTATTCTGATCAAAATTGCGGCGACTTGGGAAGGTATTCAAGCAGCTGCTGTGCTTGAAAAAGAAGGTATCCACACTAACCTGACATTATTGTTCGGTCTGCACCAAGCTGTTGCTTGTGCTGAGAACGGCATTACCCTGATTTCACCATTTGTTGGCCGTATTCTGGATTGGTACAAAAAAGACAGTGGTCGTGATTCATACGAAGCACATGAAGATCCAGGTGTATTGTCTGTCACTGAAATCTACAGCTACTACAAAAAATTTGGTTACAACACTGAAGTTATGGGTGCAAGCTTCCGTAACGTTGGTGAAATCACTGAATTGGCAGGCGTTGATTTATTAACTATTTCTCCAGGCCTGTTAGATGAATTGCAAAAAACTGAAGGTACTCTGGAACGTAAATTGTCGCCTGAAGTTGCTGCAAAAGCAGATGTTGCAAAACTGAATTTGGACAAAGCTACTTTTGATGCGATGCATGCTGAAAACCGCATGGCGGCAGAAAAACTGTCTGAAGGTATTGATGGTTTTGCCAAAGCATTGGAAACATTGGAAGAACTGCTGGCTACACGTCTGGCAAATCTGGAAAGCTAATTTCTTGATTAGCAATCTGCAGTCAGGTTGCGGCTAACCCTGCAACCTGACTCAACAGTTTTTGGCTCAATTGACTTGCCGCCAAATTCTGAACTATAGTCCCGCTCGCACTATTGCAGCGTGACAATAATTTTTTTAAATCTTAGGAGTAAAATAACATGGCTGAAATTCAAATGGCTCTGGATTCATTGGATTTTGACGCAACTATGGCGCTGGCTGAACAAGTCGCTCCTTACGTCGATATTCTGGAAATCGGTACACCTTGCATCAAATACAACGGTCTGAAATTAGTTAAAGCTCTGAAAGCTGCTCACCCAGACAAAAAAATTCTGGTTGACCTGAAAACTATGGATGCTGGTGAATACGAAGCAACTCCTTTCTTTGAAGCTGGTGGTGATATCACTACTGTTTTAGGCGCTTCTGATATGGCTACCATGAAAGGCGTTATCAAAGCTGCAAACGCTAACAATGCTGAAGCTCAAATCGATTTGATCGGTGTTGAAGATAAAGCTGCTGTTGCTAAAGAAGCTGCTGCTAACGGCGCGCACATCATCGGTGTTCACACTGGTCTGGACGCACAAGCTGCTGGTCAAACTCCATTCGAAGATCTGAAAACCATCGCTGGTTTGGGTCTGAATGTTAAAGTTTCTGTTGCTGGTGGTATCAACAAAGATACTATCCAAAGCACTGTTCGTGCTGGCGCTGATATCGTTGTTGTTGGTGCAGCTATCTACGGTGCTCCTTCTCCAGCTGAATCTGCTAAAGAACTGCGTGCATTGGTTGACGCAGCATAAGGATTAGTAAAATGACAATGCATCGTGATCTAGTTGTAAACAAAATCACTGATATCCTGAAAGCCACTGACAGTTCGCTTGAAGCTGAATTTGTTGCTATGTGTGATGATGCCAAGCGTATCTTCATCACTGGTGCAGGTCGTTCAAGACTGGTAGGAAACTTCCTGGGTATGAGGCTGATGCATAGTGGTTACACTGTCTATGTTCAAGGTGAAATCAGTACACCAAGCATCCGCGAAGGCGATTTGTTAATCGTTATCTCTGGTTCTGGTGAAACAACACAGCTGGTTTCATTTGCAAATAAAGCTAAATCTGAGAAAGCAAAAGTGGTTTTGATTTGTTCAAAATCCAGTTCAACGATTGGTGATCTTGCAGATAAAACAATTCAAATTGGTACCGATGACAGCTTTGCTCCTACAAAGGGCATGCCGATGGGAACCATGTTTGAATTGTCTACATTGATTTTCCTGGAAGCTATCGTTTCTCATTTAATTCATGAGAAAGGTATTCCGGAAGAAGAGATGAGATATAGACACGCTAATATGGAATAACCACTTTCCTTAGCAATAAAATAAGAACGGGCAATCTTCGGGTTGCCCGTTTTTTTATGTCTGTCGTTCTCGTGTCTCAAAACGGTATAATACTCTGCTATTAAAATTAATCCGGTTTGAGATGATATGTCTGCCAAAACGCTTTACGATAAATTATGGGATCAACATGTTGTTCGCAGTGAACAAGATGGCACAGCGCTGATTTATATCGATCGCCACCTGGTCCATGAAGTCACCTCTCCACAGGCCTTTGAAGGCTTACGTCTGGCGGGTCGTATACCCTATCGTTTAAATTCTATTCTGGCGACCCCCGATCATAACGTGCCAACTTCTCATCGCGAACAGGGTATTGCTGATCCTATTTCACGATTGCAGGTCGAAACGCTGGATCAAAATTGCGCACAATTCGGCATTACTGAATTTGGCCTTAATGATTTACGTCAAGGCATTGTGCATGTCGTCGGTCCTGAACAAGGGGCAACTCTTCCCGGAATGACTGTAGTCTGTGGCGATTCTCATACTTCAACGCATGGTGCTTTTGGTGCTTTGGCATTTGGTATCGGTACATCCGAAGTTGAGCACGTCATGGCAACGCAATGTCTGATTCAACGTAAATCCAAAAACATGCTGGTCAAAGTTGAAGGCCATGTTAATCCAGGCATTACAGCTAAAGATATCGTGCTGGCAATCATTGGAAAAATCGGCACCGCCGGTGGCACAGGCTACGCAATCGAATTTGCCGGGGAAGCTATTCAGGCGCTATCAATGGAAGGCCGCATGACGGTTTGTAATATGACCATTGAAGCGGGTGCCCGTGCCGGCATGATCGCTGTCGATGACACCACTATCAATTACTTGAAAGGTCGTCCATTTGCACCGAAAGGTGAAAATTGGGACAAAGCTGTCGAACTATGGCGCGAGTTGCACAGTGATGTCGACGCGCATTTTGATAATGTGGTTACTTTGGATGCCAGCCAAATCAAACCTCAGGTTACCTGGGGAACATCACCTGAAATGGTGGTTTCGGTAGATTCCAATATTCCAGATCCCGATGCAGAGAATGATGCTGTAAAACGTAACGGTATGTTAAAAGCCTTGAAATACATGGGTTTAAATGCAAACCAGCCAGTTCAAGATATCCGCTTGGACAGAGTATTTATCGGATCTTGCACCAACTCACGAATTGAAGATTTGCGAGAAGCTGCAGCTGCAATTAAGGGTGGCAAAGTCGCTGCAACGGTCAAACAAGCGATGGTCGTTCCTGGTTCTGGTTTAGTCAAACAACAGGCAGAACAAGAAGGTCTGGATAAAATCTTTGTTGAAGCTGGCTTTGAATGGCGCGATCCAGGCTGTTCCATGTGCTTGGCAATGAATGCTGATCGTCTGGAAGCTGGTGAGCATTGTGCCTCAACATCAAACCGTAATTTTGAAGGCAGACAAGGGCAAGGTGGTCGTACGCACCTAGTCAGCCCTGCAATGGCTGCTGCCGCGGCAATTGCTGGTCATTTCGTTGATATCACTGCACATTAATGGCAACAGATTATCAGGCCGCTGAGGCTGAACTCAGCACCTTGCGTGATTTTTTACGTTGGACGACATCCCGCTTTGAAGAAGCCCGGCTCTTCTTTGGTCATGGCAATAATGATGCGTTTAATGAAGCGACCCAGCTTATCCTGCATAGCCTGAAACTTCCGGTAACCGAGTTACCGGAAATATTTCTTGATGCCCGTTTGTGTAGTGCTGAAAAACACGCTTTATTACAATTGGTCAAACGTCGGATCGAGCAACGTGTTCCAGTCCCCTACCTGACACATGAAGCCTGGTTTGCTGGTCTACCGTTTTATGTGGATGAGCGAGTACTGATCCCCCGCTCGCCTTTTGCCGAATTGATTGATAGTCAATTTGCCCCATGGTTGCAAAATGCCGATTCGGTTAAGCGCATTCTGGATATGTGCACCGGCAGTGCGTGCATTGCCATAGCCCTGGCAATGACATTTGAACATGCAGAAGTCGATGCCGTCGATATCAGCGAGGAAGCACTGAAAGTTGCCCAGATCAATAAAAACAAACATCTGCTAGGCGATGAACTTAAGCTTATCAAATCGGATTTATGGACGGAATTGAACAGCTCACGGCAATATGATCTGATTATCAGTAATCCGCCGTATGTAGGTGACTTGGAAATGGCCAGCCTGCCTGCTGAATATCATCATGAGCCGGTGCATGCGTTGCAGGCCGATGATAATGGGTTAGCGTTAGTTGAACAGATAATTATCGGCGCAGCCCAGTTTCTGACACCGCAGGGATTACTGTTTGTTGAAGTGGGCAATAGCGATCTGGCAGTTGATGAGAGATGGCCGGAAACCCATTTTTTATGGCTTGATATGGAACAAGGCGGTCATGGGATCTTTATGTTAACTCAGCCACAATGCGCTGAATTTGCTAACAATTATTCCTGAGTTTCACGGATAGGCAGTTCCGATTCAGCCTGATAGATCCTGACACAGTTTCGCCCGGCCATTTTCGCTTGATACATAGCACGATCCGCCATCTCAAATAAGCTATTGAGTGTGTCCTGCTTGTCATGGCGCAATGTTGCAACACCAACACTTATAGTGATGCTGATGCTTGCCGGATTGAATCGTGTCAGGCGCTTCTGCATGCGTTGCATTAGTAGTGATGCCATCTGCTCATCACATCCCGGTAATAACAAAACAAATTCCTCGCCCGACCAACGCGCGATCATGTCGACATCACGCACATGACGTTTCAACCAGTTACCCAATTCCGCCAGCAAATTATCACCACGAACAAAGCCATACTGTTCATTAATAGCCCGGAAATGATCCAGATCGATAACCGCCATCGCTAAATCACGTTTAAAACGATAGGCTTCGCTTAGATATTTACCAGCGAACTCTCGCAATGCATGGCGGTTGAAGAGCTGTGTCAATTCATCAAGCATCGCCAGACTGCACAAGGAATTTTGCTGTGCTCTCAATTCACGGAAATTCTGGTAGCTGGTAATGTGGTTAAAAACTCGTTGGCGAAGCTCTTCACGGACAATTGGTTTAGAAACAAAATCATTAACGCCAAGATGGAACAACTCAATCTTACGCGACACATTATCAAACCCGGAAGTCGCGATAATTGGCACATTGCCATAGTCTTCTCGCAAACGACGGATCTTCCTGACTAAAGTGATACCACTCATGCTGCCTTCCAGCATGATATCGGTAATCACCAAATCATAATCCCCACCACTGAAAGCTTCCCATGCCTCTTCTGCAAAGGTGTAGGCGTCAACATCGAGCCCCATATCAGTCAGTAAATCGATAATAATGGTTTGTAATACGCGGGAGTCTTCGATGAATAACACCCTACCGGATAATTGGCGGGTTTCACGTTGGGCAAGACGTTGTACATAAATACCCAACTCAGACTCATCATGCTTACTAAAAATATCGGTGGCGCCAGCCAGTAATGCCTGTTTAAGAACTCGCGCATTATCGCTTTCGGTCATGACTAGCACCGCAGCATAATCATAACCATTGATAGCGCGTAATTGGCCACAAAATTCACTGCCAGCGATATCTGGCAGATCATCACTGCAACAGACTAAGCGATAGCGAGTTTGTTGAGCATATTCCAGCCCTTGGTAGCCGGTTTCGGCGATGTCTGCTTCAAACCCTGCGGCTGATAGTAGTGCGCGGGCTTTATTTCTGAATTCTGAAGAAGCGTCTACAACTAATGCATTGAGTTTTTGCACTAAACCAATCCTTTTTACTAATGTGCATTCTGCCTGTTGCTGAACATTAACAGCAAGCTTTCCCTGACAGAATTTGTTGTGTAAAGCTGGTACGAAGGTAAAAACCGCATGGATGATGCAATTCTACCTCCCCATCATGACCAATTTGACGATTGGTGATGCGGCTATGTGCGGCCTTGGGACGAATTTGCAGATAGCGTCCTAATTTGGCGGTAACCGCGCCTTCTGCAATCATAATTTCCATCAATTCTTCCCAATCCTGCCGCAGAACCGTTTCCTGTTGCTCTGAAGGTTGCCACAATATTGCCTGTCCAACATAGCGCTCCTCAAGTGGAATAGAGTTGTCAGCCTCAATGGGCAACCATAAAACCTTGCTCAGTTTACGACGCAACCAACAGTTCTGCCAATGGGTTTCTGCTGCGCCTCGAGGTGAAACGGTACAAACATAGGTTGATTCTTTAGGCTCGCCTCGATTGTTCAAAGGAATGGTTTTGAGCTCAATCCCTAACGCAATAAAATCTGGTTCAGCCTGATTACCCGCATCGGCACCCAATACGCGTTCTAACAAATTTCCCAGCCAGCCTTTGTGTCGGCGCAAATCTGCAGGAACAGTGAGCTGGCATTGTTGAGCCAATTGTCCTACCGTTTTGCCCGCTATTTGCTGACAACGCAGCATCAACTCAGCTTCAGAGGCCGGTGGCGAAACAGGGTTTAAGTTGGGGTAAATATCATCAGACATGGGTGGCATGATAATCTAGTACGTTTAAATCTGCTTGAGGCGGTATCGGTGAAAGCGCTGACCATCGAACATCTGAATAAAACCTATCGTAATGGTTTTGAAGCACTGAAAGATATTAATCTGACAGTTGAAGAAGGCGACTTCTTTGCTTTGTTAGGGCCAAACGGTGCCGGTAAATCGACGACCATCAGCATATTGACCTCGCTGGTGACAAAATCCAGCGGCTCGGTGAAAATCTTCGATGCCGATCTGGATAGCCAAACCGAACTGGCAAAAAGTTATATCGGTCTGGTGCCGCAGGAATTCAATTTTAATGGCTTTGAACAGGTCAAACATATTCTGGTGACCCAAGCTGGTTATTACGGTGTGCCTGCCAAGCAAGCTGAGCCTCGTGCAGATGCTTTGCTGAAACAACTGGGCTTATGGGAAAAACGCCATACAGCATCTCGTTCATTATCCGGTGGTATGAAACGACGACTGATGATTGCCCGAGCGCTGGTGCACAATCCGCGACTGCTAATTTTAGATGAACCTACCGCTGGCGTTGATATCGAGTTACGCCGTTCTATGTGGGTGTTTTTACGCGAAATCAATCAAAGCGGCACCACCATTATTCTGACGACACATTATCTAGAAGAAGCAGAAAACCTGTGTCGCAATATCGCCATCATCGACAAAGGTCGAATTGTGGAAAATACCGATATGAAATCGTTATTAAACCGTCTGGATAAAGAAACATTTGTGTTGGATTTACTGGAGCCATTGAACGATAGCAGCCTGTTAAACGGGATTGCCTTTCATCAGGTTGATGCCCATACCATCGAAGTCGAGTTGCAGCGCCAGGAAGGTTTGAATGACTTGTTCAGTGAGTTAACTAAACGCGGCATCAAAGTGGGTAGTATGAAAAACAAGGTGAATCGTCTAGAAGAATTATTCTTAACACTGGTTGAACGTCCGGAGACAGTTGAATGAATCATCGTCGCAACTTCGTTGGATAGCCTTTTCAACGATTGTTACGCGGGAGGTCCGTCGTTTCCTGAGAATCTGGGCGCAAACCCTATTACCGCCAGCTATCACTATGACGCTCTATTTCATTATTTTCGGCAATCTGATTGGCAGCCGTATTGGTGAGATGGACGGCTTTAGTTATATGGAATATATCGCGCCCGGCATCATTATGATGGCGATTATTAATAACGCCTACTCCAACGTTGCCTCGTCATTTTTCAGTGCCAAGTTTCAAAATCATATTGAAGAATTGATGGTCTCTCCGGTGCCCAACTATATTATTCTCGCCGGTTATGTCGTTGGTGGTGTCGCCCGTGGCTTATGTGTGGGTTTGATTGTGACACTGGTATCGTTGATTTTTACCAAAATCTCAATTCAACATATTGGCATCACCATCAGCATGGTAATTCTCAGTGCCATCATGTTTGCGCTTGGTGGCTTTATTAATGCGCTGTATGCCCGTAGCTTTGATGAAATTTCGATTATCCCGACCTTTGTGCTGACGCCGCTTACTTATCTGGGTGGGGTGTTTTATTCGATCTCGCTGTTGCCGGAATTCTGCAAAACGTTTCGTTATTGAATCCGGTTTTATATATGGTCAACGCGTTTCGTTATGGCTTGTTAGGTGTGTCGGATATTCCGGTGGCTGCTGCCTTTGCCATCATTCTGCTGTTTATCACCGCTCTGACCGCCTATGCGTTGTATCTGCTACATAAAGGTACTGGCTTGAGGAATTGATTTTTATTAAATTTAGCCAATTAACTTGAGCGCATCACGAACGACTTCAATCCCAACTCCAGGCAAATGGGCATTTTCACTTAAGTGCCGCCGCCAGCGACGAGCACCGGGCAAGCCCTGAAACAAGCCCAGCATATGCCGGGTAATGGATTTCAAGGGTCTGCCCTCTTTCATTCGCATCTCGATATACGGCAACATTAATTCCACTATTTCGTGCTGGCTCGGTATCACACGATCATCATTAAAAATTCGTTTGTCCGCTTCTGCCAGAATATAAGGTTGATGATAAAGTGCTCGCCCCATCATCACTCCATCGACCTGTTGTAGATGTTTTTCGGCTTCATCCAGCGTATGAATGCCGCCATTAATATCCAGATGCAAATCTGGAAATGCCCTTCTAATCTGATATACCTTTTCATATTCAAGTGGCGGGATATCACGGTTTTCCTTTGGACTTAAGCCTTTTAACCAGGCTTTGCGGGCGTGCAGAATCACTGCATCAACCTCGGCCTTATAAACAGCATCGACAAATTCTCTTAGAAATTCATAGTTATCATGTTCATCAATACCTAAACGGGTTTTCACCGTAATTGGGATATCAACGGCCTGTTTCATCGCTGTGACGCATTCTGCAACCAGCCGGGGCTCGGCCATCAGACAAGCTCCAAAGCGGCCATTTTGAACACGATCACTGGGGCAACCGACATTCAGGTTAATTTCCTGATAACCAGCCTCGGCGCCTAATTTGGCACATTTTGCTAATTCTGCCGGATCACTGCCACCCAACTGTAATGCCATCGGATATTCGATTACATCATGTGCCAGAAAACGTTGATGATCGCCATGCAACAATGCGCCTGTGGTGATCATTTCGGTATACAACAAGGTATGTTTGGAAATAAGTCGGCATAAATAACGGAAATCCCGATCGGTCCAATCCAGCATGGGCGCCAGAGATAGGCGATGGGCGAATTTAATATTTGTGGTCAAAGTCATAATAAAGCCTGTTTAATCCGACATTTTCGCAAATCAGTCGCTAAAATGCCCAGCTAATACGTTTTTAAGTCCTTCAATGAGCATTATTTACATCAACGATATTGCGCTGCAGGTTGTTCGCAGTGCGCGCAGAAAGTCGATTGCCATCAAAATCCAAGATGGTAAGGTCAGTTTGCATTTGCCTAAATTGATGCCGTTGTGGCTGGCAAAACAATTTGTGATGCGCAAACAGCAATGGATCGCTGACAAATTACTGCACTATCAAAAACGGC
>NZ_SSXS01000006.1:0-24200 GCF_004832235.1 Methylophaga sp. SB9B | reverse complement strand
GCCATCAAAATCCAAGATGGTAAGGTCAGTTTGCATTTGCCTAAATTGATGCCGTTGTGGCTGGCAAAACAATTTGTGATGCGCAAACAGCAATGGATCGCTGACAAATTACTGCACTATCAAAAACGGCCGCCTGAGCGGCAATTTGTGCAAGGTGAATTGCAGCCTTTTATGGGCGAATATTATCCTTTAGATATTGTTTGCGAGACCAACCGCCAGCGAACTCATATCAAACTCGAACAAAAAAAATTGATCATGCTGGCGCCGATGAATGTGAGTTCACTGCAAGTGCGTCAGACATTGACCCGATGGTATAAACGCCAGGCTGAATCGCTTTTAATCGCCCGGGTAAAACTGCTGGCCGAACAAACTGGTTTATCGCCCAAACAGGTTAAAATCAAAAGTTATAAAGCTCGTTGGGGCAGTTGTAATCTCCGTGGCGAAATTCAACTGAATTGGCAGTTAGTTCAGGCCACTCAAGCGATTAATGATTACGTGATCATTCATGAATTATGTCATCTGCAGCAACATAATCATTCAAAAGCGTTTTGGGATTTGGTTGAACGATTTGACCCGAATTACCGCGAGCATCGAAGTTGGCTGAAAAATCATGGCCATCAACTAGTTATTTAATGTGACGGACTTAACTTGGTAATTTTTCAATTATCAATTACCATATGCCACATTGAATGAGGAACGCTGCGACAGAGAATGCTCTGCTAGGCTTATTCAATTTCACATTTCCAAACGGCGTTCATTATTAACAGGTCACTGGTAGTAATGGGCGTTTCATCCGAACTTTTCCCATAGCAAAACTATCATTACCTTATTTGAATTTTAATGAGGAAGTTGTCTATGAGTAATGCTTATCTTTTTACCTCTGAATCCGTTTCAGAAGGTCATCCAGATAAAGTAGCAGACCAAATTTCCGACGCTGTGTTAGATGCCATTCTGACCAAAGATCCCCACGCCCGTGTTGCCTGCGAAACCCTGATAAAAACGGGGGTTGCCATTGTCGCCGGTGAAATTTCAACTAATGCCTGGGTCGATTTGGAAGATATTGTTCGTAAAACTATCACGGATATTGGTTATAACAGCTCTGAAGTCGGTTTTGATGGACAAACCTGTGGCGTGATGTCGGTTATCGGTAAGCAATCCAGCGATATTGCCATGGGTGTGGATCGTGAAACTGAAGAAGATCAGGGAGCTGGTGATCAGGGCCTGATGTTTGGTTATGCCAGTAATGAAACCGAAGTGTTGATGCCAGCACCAATAACCTACGCTCACCGCTTGGTGAAACGTCAGGCAGAAGTGCGTAAAAGTGGTGAATTGCCTTGGTTACGTCCAGATGCTAAAAGTCAGGTGACTTTCATCTATGAAAATGGCGTACCCGTTGGTGTTGATGCCGTCGTGTTATCCACTCAGCATAACCCTGAAATCAGCCAGGCCGATCTCAAAGAAGCGGTAATGGAGCTGATCATCAAACAGACACTTCCAGCCGAATGGCTCACTAAAAATACCCGTTACCATATCAATCCAACCGGACAATTTATTATTGGCGGACCAGTGGGTGATTGTGGTCTGACCGGCCGTAAAATTATCGTTGATACATACGGTGGTATGGCCCGTCATGGTGGCGGGGCATTCTCCGGTAAAGATCCATCGAAAGTGGATCGCAGTGCGGCTTATGCGGGCCGTTATGTGGCAAAAAATATTGTTGCTGCCGGACTTGCTGATCGATGCGAAATCCAGGTTTCTTACGCAATTGGTGTTGCTGAGCCCACCTCAATCAGTGTCGATACATTCGGTACCGGCAAAATTGCTGAAGATAAACTTGTCGCATTAGTTCGCGAGCATTTTGATCTGCGCCCGGTTGGTCTTATCAAAATGCTGGATTTAGTCCGTCCTATTTATCAGCAAACGGCTGCATACGGTCATTTTGGACGTGAAGAAGCTGACTTCAGCTGGGAACGAACTGATCTTGCTCCCGTCTTACGTGAAGCAGCAAAAATCAACTAATTACAGGAAATCATCATGCAATCAGCAGTAGAAAATCTAAAACCAGATTACAAAGTTGCCGACATTAGCCTTGCGAAATGGGGCCATCAGGAAATCAAAATCGCTGAAAGCGAAATGCCTGGTTTGATGGCATTGCGCGAAGAATATGCAGGTCAATATCCGCTTAAAGGTGCGCGTATCGCCGGTTGTCTGCATATGACCATTCAAACCGCTGTGTTGATTGAAACACTGGTAGAACTCGGCGCTGAAGTGCGCTGGTCATCATGCAATATCTTTTCAACTCAGGATCACGCCGCTGCGGCGATTGCCGATCAAGGTATTCCGGTATTTGCCTGGAAAGGTGAAACCGAAGAAGAAGCCATCTGGTGTATTCGTCAAACAATCGTTGGCACTGACGGCTGGCGCCCGAATATGATTCTGGATGACGGCGGCGACTTAACCACAATGATGCATCAGGATTACCCTGAATTGCTGGCTGATGTTAAAGGTCTGTCTGAAGAAACTACTACTGGTGTTCACCGTTTATACGAAATGATGAAAGCAGGTGCCTTGAAAGTACCGGCTATTAACGTTAACGATTCAGTTACTAAATCTAAATTCGATAACCTGTACGGCTGCCGTGAATCGTTGCTTGACGGAATCAAACGTGCAACCGATGTTATGGTTGCCGGCAAAATCTGTGTGGTTTTAGGTTACGGTGATGTTGGTAAAGGCTGTGCTCAAGCCTTCCGTGGTATGGGTGCCACCGTTATGGTCACCGAAATTGATCCGATTTGTGCCTTACAGGCGGCAATGGAAGGTTACCGGATAGTCACCATGGATGAAGTTGCAGATAAAGCCGATATCTTTGTCACGGCGACTGGCAATATCAATGTCATCAATCATGACCATATGGCCGCGATGAGAAACGAAGCCATCGTTTGTAATATCGGTCACTTTGATAACGAAATTGATGTTGCTTCAATTCGTAAATATCAGTGGGAAAATATCAAACCGCAGGTGGATCACGTTATTTTCCCTGACGGCAAACGTATTATTCTGCTGGCGGAAGGTCGTCTGGTAAATTTGGGTTGTGCAACTGGTCATCCTAGCTTTGTGATGTCAGCCTCTTTCACCAATCAGGTAATGGCACAAATCGAGTTATGGCATAACAGTGCCAACTACGAAAACAAGGTTTATGTGTTGCCGAAACGTCTGGATGAAAAAGTGGCTAGATTGCATTTAGGTCGTATCGGTGCGAATCTGACCGAATTAAACGCAGAACAAGCCAAATATCTGGGTCTTGAACAGAATGGTCCATACAAACCAGAACATTACCGTTACTAAGTTTAAATGGGGGCTAACTTTTCAAGTTAGCCCTTTTTCTTTTTTCCCTTGAAGTTAAGCATCATGTCCAAACAACCTGTTATCAGCTGCGAATTTTTCCCGCCTAAGACGGAAAAAGGCGCCCAGAACCTTTTATTGGTACAAGAGCAATTGTCCGTATTAAAGCCTGAATTTTATTCGGTGACTTTTGGTGCAGGTGGCTCAACTCAGGACAATACTCTGGAGGCAGTAGTAGCTATACAGCAACGTGCTGCTGAAACCGGAATTGGTGCAGCGCCACATCTCTCGTGTGTGGGATCTTCAAAAGAACGCATTCGCACTATTTTACAAACCTATATTGATAACGATATTTCCCGTTTGGTGGCATTAAGAGGCGATTTACCTTCTGGTATGCGCGACCCAGGTGATTTTCGCTATGCCAATGAACTGGTAGATTTTATCCGTAAGGAAACCGGCGATCATTTCACCATTGAAGTTGCCGCTTACCCGGAAGTGCATCCGCAGGCACAGGACGCCAACAGCGATTTTGAAAACTTCAAACGCAAAGTTGATGCCGGTGCTGACAGTGCTATCACGCAGTATTTTTATAATATTGATGCCTACCTGTATTTTGCAGATCGCTGTATGCAGGCCGGTATTGAAATTCCGATTATTCCCGGCATTATGCCGATCAATAATTATTCACAACTGGCCCGTTTTTCTTCCGGCTGTGGGGCAGAAATTCCGCGCTGGCTGCGTAAAAAACTGGAAGCCTATTACGACGATATTCCGTCCATGCAGGCGTTTACCACTGATTTTCTGACCGATTTCACCGAACAATTAATGGAAATTGAGGTGCCCGGTCTGCATTTTTACAGCATGAATAAATCCGAGCCGGTATTAACCGTTTGCGAGCGGCTGGGATTAGTTCTCTGACACTTGGGCTAAATTAGCCGTGGATTTTTTCGGCGCATCTTTCGTCGCAGCACTCAAACTGTTGATGTCATTTGATGCCACTGTCTGGGAGATCATTCAGACTTCCGTCAGTATTTCAGTTGCAGCCGCATTCATCGCGGCTTTACTGGCGATCCCGGCAGGCGTCTTTACTGCATTAACCGAATTTTCAGGCAAAGCGGCTCTACAACACATCCTCAATACCTTGATGGCCATGCCCACCGTGGTTATTGGCTTGTTACTCTATGGGCTGTTCAGCCGAATGGGACCATTGGGTGAATTAGGACTGCTCTACACCCAATCAGCCATGATTATCGCCCAAAGTATTTTGATCTTTCCGATCATGATGAATCTGACCTTAGTGACCGTAAATGCCGCGGATCCACGTTTGATTCTGACATTAAAGAGTCTCGGTGCAGATAAATGGCAACAATGTTTTCAAGTATTAAAAGCCGTGAGATTAGCCGTATTAGTGGCTATTTTGACTGGATTTGGTAGGGCAATAGGTGAAGTTGGTGCCGCTATGATGTTGGGCGGTAATATTGAAGGCTACACCCGCACCATGACCACCGCCATTGCCTTAGAAACCAGTAAGGGCGAGTTCGAATTAGCGTTGGCACTGGGCATAGTGCTGTTGCTTATTGCCTTTATATTGAATTTTGCGTTGTCGTGGCTCAATCGGAGATTAACATGAGCTACGCATATCAACTCAACAACGTCAAAGTGCATTACGGCAATCAGCCAGCCTTGGATATTGAACAACTCAATATCCCACTAAATGAATGTCTGGCCGTATTAGGCGAGAACGGCGCTGGCAAGTCCACTTTGTTCCATATACTGGCATTATTACAACGACCAGATGCAGGGGATATGCTGGTCTTTGGTGATAATATCGCGACATCAAAGACGCAGCATCGCCAGCGAATCGGTCTGGTAGATCAACATCCCTATATGCTTCCTGGCACCGTAACAGACAATATTCAATTGGCGCTGAAACTGCAGAAAGTCGATAAGTCATTGCATGCATCTCGACTGCAACAGGTATTGGAAACGGTCAATTTGATGCGGCTGGCCTATCAATCCGCCAGCACGTTATCAGGTGGTGAACAACGCCGTGTAGCCATCGCCAGGGTATTGGCCTTTGAACCGGATATTCTGTTGCTGGATGAACCGTTTGCGAACCTCGATAGCTTTCATCAACGGCAGCTTGAAGATGTAATTAATAGCTTAAACTCAGGTGGAAATCGTACGGTATTGTTTTCAACACATGATCGATTGCAGGCTTTGGCTATAACACCAAATGCCTTGCAGCTGGTAAGAGGAAAGCTGGTTTCCGCCCCACTACTGAATTTATTTCATGGTCATTATGATGGTGAAATATTTCACACCAACTCGCTTAAGATCTTCGCAGCAGAAGGCTCTTCGTCCGCCAGACATATTGCCATTGATCCTCTGGCGATCACTGTTAGCACTCATGCCCACTCAGATAGCAGTGCTCGCAATCAACTACCCGGCAGGCTTATCAGCATCAGCGAAGCCGACAAAGCCATCCGCTTGACCATTGATTGTGGTGATAAATTTGAAGTGATCATCAGCCGCCAGGCACTGTCCGCTTTAGAACTGTCAATCGGTCATTCTGTATGGATAAGTTTTAAATCCACCGCTGTGACCTTAGTGTGATTTTTATTTTAGAAACACGTATAGGCAACGGCGCGACGATTGCGGTAACATAAACTCATGGTCACAACATTAAAACAAAAAATTAAGTGAAGCCCTCATTACAGCTACGCATTGGTCAGAGCCTGTCGATGACTCCTCAGTTGCAACAAGCGATCCGTTTGTTGCAATTATCTTCGTTAGAGCTGCAGACTGAAATTCAGGAAGCGCTGGAAACCAACCCCCTGCTCGAAGTTGAGGAAGAATACGATTACGGTGAACCAGGCGTTGCTCGTCGCGATGAAGATAATGGTAGCCGCGAAATAAGTGAGCTGGAAAATACCGATATCCCTGAAGATCTGCCCGTAGATAGCAAATGGGAAGATACCTACGATAACACTCAAAGCATGAGCAGTTCCGGTCCATCCGGCGATAGTGATTATGAGCGTGATAATCAAGATGAGAGCAGCGATAGCCTGCAACAACATTTGCTCTGGCAAATGCGTCTCACGCCATTTACTGAAACGGAACAAGCTATTGCCACCACCATCATTGATTCAATTGAAGATGATGGCTATCTAAAAACCACTTTGGAAGAAATTCAGCAAAGCCTTGGTGAAGAATTTGCTGAGGTAGAGTTGGATGAAATTGAAACCGTATTACATCGGATTCATCACTTTGATCCGGTTGGCGTCGGCGCCCGTGACCTACGCGAATGTCTGTTAATTCAACTGCGACTGTATGAATCCTCTGTCGCTCTGAAACATATCGAATTACTGACAGAGCTTATCGACAAACATCTGGATACACTCGCCAAACGTGATTACGCTCAGATAAAACGCATGCTGAAAGTCAGTGATGATGAGTTAACCGATCTGGTGCGTTCAATTCAATTGCTCAATCCGCGTCCTGGCAGTAGTATTCAAACTGAAAAAACCGAATATATCGTGCCGGATGTTTATGCGATAAAAGTGAATGGAAAATGGCAGTTATCACTTAACCCGGACAATGCACCAAAACTGCAAATTGCCGAGCATTACGCTTCCTTGATTAACCGGGCAGATAGCAGTGAAGAAAATACTTATCTGAAAAACAACCTGCAGGAAGCACGCTGGTTTCTGAAAAGCTTACAAAGTCGTAATGAAACCCTATTGAAGGTCACCCAAGCCATTGTTGAACGGCAAAGAGACTTTCTTGACCATGGCGAAGAAGCTATGAAACCGTTGGTGTTAGCCGATATCGCTGAGACAGTGGAAATGCATGAATCGACTATATCCCGAGTCACCACACGCAAATATCTGCATACCCCACGTGGTATTTTTGAATTGAAATTCTTTTTCTCCAGCCATGTTGGGACAGAAAGTGGCGGGGAATGTTCAGCTACAGCCATTCGCGCGATCATCAAAAAACTGGTCGCGGCAGAAACCCAAGAAAACCCCTGAGTGACAGCAAAATTGCTGATATTCTCGGAGAACAGGGCATTAATGTCGCTCGCCGTACCATTGCAAAGTACCGCGAAACGTTAGCGATAGCGCCCTCAAATGAGCGTAAGCGACTGGTGTAACGCCAGTTTTAGTCCACCAACAGGAGCAATGCATTATGCAATTAAATCTAAGCGGACAACATATCGATATCACTGACAGCCTGCGGGATCATGTCAATAAAAAATTCGAGAAACTTACTCGTCATTTTGATCATATGACTAACGTGCATGTGGTGCTGTCTGTTGAAAAACTACGGCAGAAAGCTGAAGCAACCGTGCATGCCAGCGGAGCAGACTTGTTTGCTTCTGACGAGCAGGAAAATATGTATACCGCTATTGAAAATCTGGTTGCCAAACTGGATCGACAAATCATTAAACACAAAGATAAAATCACCAACCACCATCAAGCTGATGGTGCTATTCAAAAACATAACGCTAGTTAAGGGGCGGGATTTTTCATGCTTATCGCTGCACTGCTCGTAAATGCCGACAACATCAGTTTTCACGATGAAGCCACCAGTAAAAAACGGGTGATCGAAAATCTCAGTCGAATGCTGGCGGCCAATACCAGTGCAGCGACAGCTGAAAAAATCTTTCAAGTACTGCTCGAGCGCGAGCGTTTGGGCAGTACCGGTTTAGGCAAGGGCGTGGCAATTCCCCACGCCCGAGTCCCGGACCTCACTCATACCGTCGCCGCCATGTTAACTCTGGAAACCCCCATCGATTTTGAGTCGGCTGATAACAAACCAATTGATATCGCCTTTGGTTTATTAGTGCCCGAAGATGATACCGAACATCATTTGCAACACCTCTCTCGGCTGGTGACGTTGTTTCGTGATGAAGAAATCTGCAGCCGTATTCGTCAGGCTTCAAGCGCCGACGCCATTTTTGAATTATTGCTCTCGATCGACGAAGAATAATCTATCCATGTCTTTGCCAACAGCCATTGAGCGTCATCATGGCGTTATGCTCAATTATCGAGGTAAAGGCTTACTCATCTGTGGTGAAGCGGGAATTGGTAAAAGCAGTCTCGCACTTGAATTAATTCATCACGGGGCAATACTGATTGCTGATGATGTGGTGGATTTTTCCATTGAAACTGACCAACTTGTCGCACATTGCCCTGAAAGTCTTACAGGCTTGTTGCACACCCGAGAGTTGGGTCTGCTGGATATCCGCAGGATCTGTGAACTAAATAGTTGGCAAGCCAGTTCATCCGTTGATTTAGGTATAGAACTCACACAACAAAATCAATTACCAGCGAGCCTTAGCACCCCATATTTATCTAAAGAAATTCTAGGTAAACCATTGGTTATGCTGTCCTTAGTCGTGAATAACCCTGCTTCATTAAAAAACCGCATTGATAGTTGGTTAACTATGTATGAAAGCCAGGCAAACAGTATTGAAAACCTGCAACTTTGGCAGTTAGGGAAATTGCGTTTTTCAGCATAGAATTTGCCTATAACGCTGATATCCATTACATTCATTGGCGGTAAACTGCCCTTCCAGTCCGACTTTTACTGGTGACCAAGAGAAGCATAATGACAGTAGGTATTTTAATCGTTTCGCATAACCATATCGGCACCGAGCTGATTAACACGGCAAGGCAAATGTTGTCTTGCTGTCCATTGCCTACCAAAGTTATCTCTATCGAGGTAAAAGATAATCCCGATGCGATTCGCAAGCAGCTTGATGGTGAATTAATTGGACTGGATCAGGGTAATGGCATTTTAATTTTGACCGATATGTTTGGCTCAACCCCGAGTAATATCGCCTGTGCGGTCTCAGATCGCGAAGACATAAGAATAGTTTCTGGGCTCAATCTTCCCATGTTAATCCGTGTTTTAAACTATCCAACTTTGAATCTTGATGAACTTGAAAACAAAGCGGTAAGCGGTGGTCAAGAAGGCATTGTGCGTTGTCACCACTCAGGATACCGTCCATGAAACACGAACAGACATTTACCATCATTAACCGCTTGGGTTTACATGCCCGTGCCGCGGCTAAATTTGTTACTACGGCCTCTCAGTTCAATGCAGATATTCACGTTTCGCGAGATAGTCGTCAGGTAAACGGCAAAAGCATTATGGGTGTGATGATGCTAGCAGCCGCTAAAGGAACAGAGATAGAGGTCACTGCGGAAGGCGATGATGCAGAATCAGCCTTACAAGCAATCGGCGAATTGATTGCTAATTTCTTTGGGGAAGGTCAATGACGCTCGAGCTCCAGGGAATTGGTGTTTCTCGAGGCATTGCTATCGGACGTGCCCATATACTGTTTCACAATCAGCCAGATGTTCGCGAATATCTGATTCCAGCATTTTCAATTGAGCAGGAAGTTGAACGCCTGCTGGATGCGATTGAGCAGGCCAAGCAACAACTCAAATCCATCCGCAATCATATCCCGGCAAATGCACCGGCGGATGTGACATCTTTTATTGATACACACATTTTGATGCTCAATGACTCATCATTGACCAAAGTACCGGTCGATATGATCCGCCAGCGTCGTTGTAATGCTGAGTGGGCATTGCAATTGCAACGTGATGCACTGATCAACGTTTTCAATGAAATGGACGATCCTTATCTGCGGACACGTCGTGATGACGTCGATCATGTGGTCAATCGTATCCATCGCATTCTGGCCGATCAGGAAGTGGCTGATCATGAAATTGCAGATGGACGGCTCAAAGGCCATATCATCATAGCTGAGGATCTGACCCCAGCCGATACCGTGTTGATGCAGCATCAGGGAATTGCTGCCTTTGTCACCGAACATGGTGGTGCGACCTCACATACGACCATTTTGGCGAGAAGCCTGGGCATTCCCGCGATAGTCGGTGTGGAATCGGTCCGTCGTTATGTACAGGATAACGAGCCTCTAATCATCGATGGTGAAGCCGGCATCATGATTGCCGGCGCTGACGAAAGTACCCTCAAAGAATATCAACAGCGGCGTATTGCCTTCGATGAACACATTTCATCATTAAGCCGCTATAAATCCCAACCTACCCGTACCCGTGATGGCAAAACCATCACCCTGCTGGCTAATGCCGAGTTACCTGAAGACATTACCACCATCAGTAACGCCGGAGCGCAGGGTATTGGTTTGTATCGAACCGAATTTCTCTATATGAACCGGCTGGCTCCACCGGAAGAGGAAGAGCAGCTCGCGGCTTATCGCGATGTTGTTGAGGGCATGAATAACCAACCGGTAACCATTCGCACATTTGACTTAGGTGCAGACAAAACCGTTGATGGCGGCCGCCACCTCACCCAAACAGTAGTTACCAATCCGGCTTTGGGTTTACGGGCCATTCGATTATGCCTGACACAACCCGCTATGTTCCGTACCCAGTTAAGAGCCATTTTGCGTGCATCGGCCTACGGCAAAATTAAAATCATGTTCCCAATGATCTCCACCATGCATGAATTATTGCAGGCGCGAAATTTACTGGAGCAATGCAAGCTCGAACTGGATAAAGAAGGCATGGAATATGATCGGCAGGTAGAAATCGGCGCGATGATTGAAATCCCTGCCAGCGCCGTTTGTGCGGAGATGTTCGCTCGTCACGTTGATTTTCTGTCTATCGGTACCAACGATTTGATTCAATATACTCTGGCGATTGACCGTATTGATGACACGGTCAACTACCTTTATGACCCATTGCATCCAGCGGTATTACGCTTAATTCATATGACGCTTGAAGCGGGCAGAAAATTTAATGTGCCGGTATCCATGTGCGGTGAAATGGCCGGTGATCCTCGCTATACGCGTTTATTGCTGGCGATGGGACTGGAACATTTCAGTATGCATCCGAATGCTTTGCTGGAAATCAAACAGATCATCAACGAAACCGATTTGAGTTTATTACCGGCAAATACACTCAGCATCATGGAAGTTTCTGATGCGTTGGAGGCAGATATGTTGCTTGAGCAGATCAACGCACCAATCCATCATTAAGGTTTGTTTATCTTTAGGGTTTGTCATCCGGACAGATAAACGGATCCTAATAATTTAAAGCTATCCACTACCAGACAAGCAGGCTAAAATACAGCCTGAAAATCCTCCCCCCTTCAAGTACCGACGCCCTCTGGAGCCGGATATGTCTGAGCTGGACCGACATCGCAGTCTCAATCACTCGCTGAATGCGTTTTCCGAAGCGCTTAAAAGTGGACGCTTCGTCAGAATGCGCCGCTTATTAGCCAGCTTACATCCCGCTGAAACAGCTCATTTACTGGAATCTTTGCCACCAGCAGAGCGCCAGGTTTGTTGGCCAATCATCAATCCCGAGTTACGCGGTGAAGTGCTTTCCTATATTCGTGAAGATGTTCGTACCGGTCTGATGACCGGCATGGATACCGCTGACTTATTAAGCGCGACAGAAGATCTTGATACCGATGACGTCGCTGATATTCTGCAGGATCTACCCGGTCACGTGATGCAGGAAGTGTTGCGAGCCATGGACTCGCAGCGTCGTCGTCGTGTAGAAGCTATTCTGGCCTTTGAGGAAGATACTGCCGGTGGGTTGATGAACACCGATGTGGTCACGGTGCGTTCGGACATAACCCTTGAAGTGGTTTTACGTTATCTGCGAATGTACGGTGAATTACCGGAAAATACTGATAGCTTGTACGTTGTTGATCATCAGGATAAATATCTCGGCACATTGCGATTGTCCCAAGTTGTTAGCCGCAGTCGTTCTCTTACCGTTCGCGAAGCGATGTCGCATCAGGTCGAAGCTATTCCGGCGAATATGTCGGATCACGATGTTGCGCATCGTTTTGAAAAACACGATCTGCTTTCCGCGCCAGTCGTTGATAAAGATAATCACTTACTAGGCCGTATTACTATCGATGACGTGGTAGACGTTATCCGTGATGAAGCCGAGCACTCTTTTTTGAGCATGGCCGGTTTAAGTGAAGATGAAGATACCTTTGCTCCTGTCAAAAAAAGTATCCATCGCCGCTCGGTCTGGCTGGGAATAAATCTGATCACCGCTTTTTTAGCGGCAGGGGTTATCGGGCTGTTTGATACCACGATCGAAAAACTGGTGGCATTAGCGGTATTGATGCCAATAGTTGCCAGTATGGGCGGTATTGCTGGCAGTCAGACTTTGACACTGGTCATTCGCTCAATGGCTTTGGGTCAATTGAATGATAAAAACCAACGCTGGTTGTTACGTAAAGAATTTCTGGTGGGCATGGCGAATGGTGTCATTTGGGCTTTTGTTATCGCCTTTATGACCTACCTTTGGTTTGGTAATTTTTTACTCGGCGTTATGATTGGTGCGGCCATAATTGTTAATATGACAGCTGCAGCCATCGCAGGCGTCACGATCCCTTTGGGATTAAAACGTATCGGGATTGATCCGGCTTTATCCGGCAGCGTGTTATTAACCACTGTCACCGATGTGGTTGGATTTATGGCTTTCCTTGGATTTGCTACTCTGTTTATCGTTTAACTCGGATTTTATTATGTCAGGCAACAGTTTTGGAAAACTCTTTACCGTCACCACCTTTGGCGAAAGTCACGGCACAGCGCTGGGCTGCATTGTGGATGGCTGTCCTCCAGGACTGGAATTGTCTGAAGCGGATCTGCAAGGCGATCTGGATCGTCGACGTCCCGGCAAAAGCCGTCATGAAACTCAACGCCGCGAACCCGATCAGGTCAAAATTCTTTCAGGTATTTTTGAAGGCAAAACCACCGGCACACCGATTGGCTTATTGATTGAAAACGTTGATCAACGCTCAAAAGATTACGGCAATATTGCAGAGCAGTTTCGCCCAGCACATGCCGATTATGCCTATCAGCATAAATATGGTTTTCGTGACTACCGTGGTGGTGGTCGCTCGTCCGCGCGTGAAACCGCCATGCGTGTCGCAGCAGGCGGGATTGCTAAAAAATTCCTCAAGCAACGTTATGGAATCGAAATACAGGGTTATCTGAGCCAACTTGGCCCAATCAAAGCGGAAACAATGGATTGGACCCATATCGAAAATAGTCTGTTTTTCAATCCGGATCCAAATATTGAAAGTCAGCTGGAAGACTATATGGATGCCTTACGTAAGGAAGGTAATTCGATTGGTGCACGTATCAATGTGATTGCCCGCCATGTGCCTCCTGGTTTGGGAGAACCTATTTTTGACCGTCTGGATGCCGATATTGCCCATGCAATGATGAGCATTAATGCGGTAAAAGGTGTTGAGATCGGTGCAGGATTTGAATCGGTTACTCAAAAAGGTACCGAGCATCGGGATGAACTGACACCGGAAGGTTTTTTAAGTAACAATGCAGGCGGGACATTAGGTGGTATTTCCAGCGGACAGGATTTGCTGGTCAGCATGGCGCTCAAACCTACATCCAGTCTGCGTATCCCTGGTAAAAGTATCAATACACGTGGTGAACCGATAGAAGTCGTCACCCACGGTCGACATGATCCCTGCGTCGGTATTCGGGCCACACCTATTGCAGAAGCCATGCTGGCATTGGTATTAATGGATCATGTGTTGCGCCATCGGGCACAGAATATGGATGTTACCACTGATACCCCTATCATTCCGGCGCAAGCCTGATCTGATCCTTGGTGCCTTTTTCCGGTCTTCCCTACTGGCGACTGTCAGGGTTTTATCTTTTTTATTTTGCGACCTTGGGCATTCTGGTGCCCTACTGGGGCCTTTACCTGCAATGGGAAGGTTTCAGCGCCAGACAAATTGGTGAGTTAACCGCCATTTTGTTGGCAACCAGAATCATCGCACCTAATGTCTGGGGTTGGATTGCCGATCATCGTGGTCAGCGAATGCGCATCGTTCGACTGGCCAGTTTTCTCAGCATTTTGGCTTTCTCTGCCATTTTTATCTCACAAAGCTATTACTGGATTGCAGGCGTGATGGTGCTGTTCAGTTTTTTCTGGAATGCTTCGCTACCCCAATTTGAAGTCACTACCCTGCAACATCTGGGGGAGCATAGTCACCATTACAGCAAAATCCGTGTATGGGGCTCAATTGGTTTTATCTGTGTGGTAGTAATACTAGGCTGGCTATTGGATCGGTATGATGCGGGCATAGTGCCTTATGCGTTGCTGATCTCTATCTCCGGGATTTGGCTAATCAGTTTGAGCGTACCCGAATCGGCCAGTCGGCACCTTAGTTTGAATCATATTCCGATCAAAACCTTGCTCAAACAACCTTCCGTACGCGCTTTTTTAGCCATCTGTTTTTTAATGCTGGTCAGCCATGGCCCCTACTATACTTTTTATAGCATTTATCTGGAGCAGCATGGCTACAGTCGAACCCTTATTGGACAGTTATGGGCATTAGGCGTCATCGCTGAGTTAATGGTATTCCTGGTGATGCATCGCTGGTTACCACGTTTTGGTATCCGTAAGGTATTGCTGGCGAGCTTATTATTGGCTGCGCTTAGATGGTTGCTGATCGCCTTTTATGCTGATCAGATATTGATTTTAATTGTCGCACAATCATTACATGCCGCAAGCTACGGAGCCTATCATGCCGCTTCAATTGCCTGGGTGCATCACCACTTTATCGGACGCAATCAGGGACGAGGCCAGGCGTTGTATAGCAGCATGAGTTTTGGTGCTGGAGGCGCGGCAGGGAGTCTCTTGAGTGGTTATTTATGGCTCACCCCTGGGCCTCAAATAACATTCATACTGGCAGCTTTAACCGCGAGCAGTGCTTTTTTAATTGGCTTTATCTGGCTCAAAACAATTAAAACGCCCGCTGTTAAATAACCATTCAAATAACGTGGTAAGCTTCCCATAAGTACCGCAAAGCCGCTATACTCCTGCGTTGAAAATTTCGAAAGCCAACAGTGCTTAAGCACTGCTTCTGACTAGGTGGGATATGCATTTCTCAATTAAGAAAGGGCTGACATTGCCCCTTGCTGGTGCCCCGGAGCAAAAAATTAGCCAAGCTAATCCGGTGACAACTGTTGCTGTGTTGGGTCACGAATTTGTCGGCATGAGGCCGACCATGCTGGTTGAAGAAGGACAACGGGTTAAATTAGGTGAAGCATTATTCACCGATAAAAAAACGCCTGGAGTTACTTTTACAGCACCTGGTTCAGGCGTGATTACTTCCATCAATCGTGGTGCTAAACGCGCTTTGCAATCAGTCGTGATTCAGCTCGAAGGTGATGAACAAGTTACTTTTCAGCATTATTCTGCGAAAGAACTACCCTCTCTAAAACGTGAGCAAGTACAGCAGAATCTGGTCGAATCCGGTCTATGGACTGCGCTGCGTACACGTCCGTATAGCAAAACACCTGAGCTGGACAGTGAACCCAAAGCAATTTTTATTACTGCTATTGATACCAATCCTCTTGCTGCCGACCCAAATCTGATCATTAATGAATATGCTGAAGATTTCAAAAATGGACTGACTGTGCTCAGCCATTTAACTAGTGGTAAGCTGTATCTCTGCCAAGCTCCACAAGCAGCATTACCCACTCCTGATATTCAGAATCTAGAAACTCCAACCTTCTCCGGCCCACATCCTGCGGGATTGGTTGGTACACATATCCATTTCATCGAACCAGTCAGTGTCAAAAAAATGGTTTGGCATATTGGTTATCAAGATGTTATTGCCATTGGCAAACTGTTCACCACTGGCCAAATCTGGGTTGAGCGTATTGTCTCTTTGGCCGGCCCAATGGTGAATACCCCACGACTAATTCGTACCCGCCTTGGCGCGAACACAGAAGATTTAGTCCGTGGTGAATTACAAAATATACGTTCACGCGTTATTTCCGGTTCAGTGTTTAATGGCCATACCGCTAATAATTGGGCAGCCTTTGTTGGCCGTTTTCACAACCAAATTTCAGTGCTCGAAGAAGGCACACACCGTGAAATATTAGGCTGGATTCGTCCGGGCGGTGCTAATAAATATTCTGCTTTGAATGTTTTCTTTAGCAAGCTGCTGGGTAAAAAAGACTTACCGTTGACCACTTCACAGAATGGTAGTCCACGCGCCATGGTGCCAGTAGGTGTATTTGAAACCGTTATGCCTCTGGACATTTTACCAACGCAACTGCTGAGAGCTTTATTGGTCAGAGATACAGATTCTGCTCAAGCCCTGGGGTGTCTTGAGTTGGATGAAGAAGACTTGGCCCTATGTTCATATGTTTGCTCCGGCAAATATGATTATGGCCCTGCGCTGAGAGCCAATCTTACACAAATAGAAAAAGAAGGATAACCATGGCGCGTTTAAGACGATTCCTTGACAGGATAGAGCCGTCATTCCAAAAAGGCGGACCATACGAGAAGTATTTTGCCGTCTATGAAATGATCGATACATTCATTTACAGCCCGGGTGATGTGACTCGTGGCTCTCCGCATGTTCGAGATGGTATCGACCTTAAGCGGGTAATGAGTTACGTCGTGCTCGCAACCTTACCGGTTTTGATGCTGATGTTATGGAATACCGGCTATCAGGCTAACAGTGCCATGGCCCAATTGGGTATGTCGACGTTGGAAGGCTGGCGTGGCTGGATCTTGACCAGTTTTGGTATCGGTTATGATCCCAACAGCATGTTCTCTAACATGTTCCACGGACTTTTATACTTTTTGCCGATATACCTGACGACATTGATTGCCGGTGGCACTTTTGAGGTCATTTTTGCTGCAGTGAGAAACCATGAAGTCAATGAAGGCTTTTTGGTCACTTCAATGCTCTACAGCTTGACACTGCCACCCTCAACGCCATTATGGCAGGTGGCTCTGGGTATTATCTTTGGTGTCGTCATTGGCAAAGAAGTATTTGGCGGTACAGGCAAAAACTTCTTGAACCCCGCATTAACTGGCCGGGCATTTTTGTACTTTGCCTACCCTGCACAAATGTCCGGCGATGCAATCTGGACAGCGATTGATGGTTACACCGGTGCAACACCTCTGGCTCTGGCAGCTTTAGGCGGTTTGGATGCGATCACCGAAGCGGGTTATACCTGGTCACAAACCTTTATCGGTCATATGCCTGGCTCTTTAGGTGAAACCTCAACACTGGCCATCCTATTAGGTGCCGCGTTCCTGCTTTATACCCGAATCGCTTCTTTCCGAATTATTTTCGGGGTGTTTATCGGTATGGTTGCTACTACCTGGCTATTCAACATGATAGGCAGTGAAACTAATCCGATGTTTGGTCTGCCCTGGTACTGGCATTTATCTCTGGGTGGTTTTGCCTTTGGTATGGTCTTTATGGCAACAGATCCCGTGTCCGCAGCGATGACGAATAAGGGGCGCTGGATCTACGGCATATTGATAGGTTTTATGACCGTTTTGATAAGGGTAATCAATCCCGCTTTCCCAGAAGGCATTATGTTAGCCATTTTGTTTGCCAATATATTCGCACCTCTTATCGACTATTTTGTCGTTCAGTCCAACATTAAACGAAGACTACAAAGAAGCTAACTATGGCAGAAATTACTCAGAAAAAAGGTTTTTTGGGACAGCTGATGCAGCGACCCAATGATGACCCGACAAAAACCATATTCATTGCAATAATGCTTTGTTTAGTGTGTTCGGTAATGGTGTCAACAGCTGCCGTAGCACTTAAATCCAAGCAGATTGTGAATAAGCAGAATGATATACGCCAAAATATTTTAGCGGTGACTGACCAATATGAACCCGGAATGGACATGGAAACCGCCTTTGAGAAATTTGAGGTCAAACTGGTAGATATTGCTGCTGGCGAGTTTGCAGAAAATGATATCAACCCCGCAACATTCGATCAGCGTAAAGCTGCCGGTTCTCCCGATTTAGGTGTTCGTCTTAGTAACCGGGAAGATATTGCTGGAATTGGTAGTCGAGCTAAATATGCACCCGTTTATATTCTGCGCCAGGGTGATGAGATCGAGCAGATCGTCATTCCGGTGCATGGATATGGATTGTGGTCGACCATGTATGGTTTTCTGTCTCTGGAAAATGACTTTAATACCATTCGCGGCTTACGGTTTTACGAACATGCTGAAACACCCGGTTTAGGTGGTGAAATAGAAAATTCACGCTGGTTGGCCAAATGGGAAGGTAAAAAAATATTTGATGAAAATGGCAATGTGGAGTTTAGAGTTGTACGCGGTTATGTCGACAACAATACTCCACAAGCTGAATATAAAGTCGACGGTCTATCTGGAGCCACGCTGACCAGTCAGGGCGTATCCAATATGATGGTTTTCTGGTTAGGTGAAAATGGATTTGGTCCTTTTTTGCAAAACATGCGTTCAGAGGTGGGGAATAACTGATGGCTAGCCAAGCAAAAACAAATGTTATCGACCCGTTAATCGATAACAACCCAATCACATTACAGGTTCTTGGTATCTGCTCAGCGTTGGCAGTTACCACCAATATGACCGCTGCCTTGATAATGTGTATCGCACTGACGACGGTCGCCGCATTTTCTGGTGCCATCATCAGTATGATTCGACACCACATTCCGTCGAGTATTCGTATCATTGTGCAAATGACGGTTATTGCCTCTCTGGTAATCATCGTTGACCAGATCCTAAAAGCCTATGCTTATGAAGCCAGCAAACAATTATCGGTATTTGTTGGTTTGATAATCACCAACTGTATTGTTTTGGGTCGTGCAGAAGCGTATGCGATGAAAAACTCTCCTGGCATGAGTTTTCTTGATGGTTTAGGTAACGGCTTGGGTTACAGCGTAGTGTTACTTGTTGTGGCATTCTTTCGTGAATTGCTGGGCGCCGGTAAGTTGTTTGGTCAAACCATTATTCCAGTTGCCAATGAGGGTGGTTGGTATATGCCGAATGGCTTGATGCTGCTGCCTCCTAGTGCGTTTTTTATTATTGGTCTAATGATTTGGGCTATTCGTACCTGGAAACCTCGTCAAGTTGAGGCGCCCGATTATCAGATTCATCAAGTACATCGCACGGAGGTTTTGTAAATGGAGCATTATCTCAGCCTGTTTATCCGCTCAATTTTCGTTGAGAATCTGGCGCTGGCCTTCTTTTTGGGTATGTGTACCTTCCTCGCAGTGTCGAAAAAAATTGAAACGGCATTGGGCTTAGGCATAGCGGTTATTCTGGTTCAGGCAATTACTGTCCCAACCAATAATCTGATTTATCAGTATCTGCTTAAAGAAGGTGCATTATCCTGGGCCGGTTTACCTGATGTGGATTTAAGCTTCTTGGGGCTTATCAGCTACATCGGCGTAATTGCTGCCATGGTGCAAATTATTGAAATGGCCATGGATAAATACGTGCCAGCTCTCTATAACGCTTTAGGTATTTTCTTGCCTTTAATCACTGTGAACTGCGCCATTTTAGGTGGCACATTATTCATGGTTGAACGTGATTACAATCTTGCCGAAAGTGCGGTTTACGGTGTAGGTAGCGGCTTTGGTTGGGCACTGGCTATTACTGCAATTGCAGGCATCAGAGAGAAACTTAAATATTCCGACGTTCCTGACGGCCTACAAGGCCTTGGCATCACCTTCATTACTGCGGGCTTGATGGCGTTAGGATTCATGGCATTTTCGGGGATTCAACTCTAATGGAAATCATTTTAGGCATCGTTTTATTCACGCTGATCATCATGGCGTTGGTATTCGTTATTATCAGCGCGCGCTCCAAACTGGTAGCGACCGGTGATATCGAAATTATCGTCAACGATGAAAAAACGATTAAAACCAAGGCTGGTGGCAAGCTTTTAGGAGCTTTAGCCGATGCCAACCTGTTTGTATCTTCAGCCTGCGGTGGTGGTGGTACGTGTGCACAGTGCAAAGTAAAAATCTTCGAAGGTGGTGGCTCGATTCTGCCCACCGAAGAATCACATATCACCAAACGTGAAGCCGCTGAAGGTGACCGCTTATCTTGCCAAGTTGCCGTTAAACAAAATATGCGGATTCAAGTACCTGAAGAAGTATTTGGCGTAAAAAAATGGGAATGTACGGTTCGTTCCAACGATAACGTTGCAACCTTTATTAAAGAACTCATTCTTGAATTACCGGAAGGTGAAAGCGTTAATTTCCGTGCCGGTGGTTTTATACAGATTGAATGTCCACCACACACTGTTGAATATAAAAACTTTGTGATTGCTGATGAATATCGTCCTGATTGGGATCGTTTTGATTTATGGCGTTATAAATCTGTAGTGAAAGAAAATGTCGTACGTGCTTATTCAATGGCGAACTACCCAGAAGAAAAAGGTATTGTGATGTTGAATGTACGTATAGCATCTCCGCCTCCAAACGCAGATGATGTTCCACCGGGCATCATGTCTTCATATATCTTTGATCTCAAACCCGGCGATAAGGTCACGATTTCAGGTCCTTTCGGCGAATTTTTTGCCAAAGATACCGATAAGGAAATGGTCTTTATCGGTGGTGGTGCTGGTATGGCACCAATGCGTTCGCATATTTTTGATCAACTGCGTCGTTTGAAATCCAAACGTAAAATGACCTTCTGGTATGGCGCTCGTAGTCTTCGAGAAATGTTTTATACCGAAGATTTCGATGAGCTGGCAGCTGAAAATGATAACTTTACTTGGCATGTCGCATTATCAGACGCCTTACCGGAAGATAACTGGACGGGTTATACAGGCTTCATTCATAACGTTATCTATGAACACTATCTTAAAGATCATCCGGCACCTGAAGATTGTGAATATTACATGTGTGGTCCACCAATGATGAACGCCGCCGTCATCAAAATGCTCGAAGATTTAGGTGTCGAACCTGAGAACATTATGCTTGATGATTTTGGAGGCTAAAATGAATACTTTCCTAGCCACATTTTTGATTATTTTACTTGCAGTATTTGCCATGGCTATCGGGGTGATCTTTGGCCGTTCTGCAATCAAAGGTAGTTGTGGCGGTTTGAACCAGGTAGGACTATCAGGAAGCTGTGGTGGTGCCTGTTCAACACAGGAAAAACAAGAGTGTGAGGCCCGAAAGCGGGCAAAACAACAAAACTAATCAGCGTCAGGGAGAAACTCATGCTTGCATCACTCAAAGTTAAAGATCACATGAATGGCACCAAAATCACCTTCACACCTGAAATGGATGTTTTACGGGCAATTCATCAGCTGATTGAGTTTAAAATTTCCGGTGCCCCGGTGATTGACCAACGAGGCAACCTTATTGGCTTTCTTTCTGAAAAAGATTGTATGCAAGTTGCACTAAATGCAGCTTATCAGGGTGAAGCAGCCGGCCGTGTCGAAGAGTATATGCATAACAAAGTAGAAACAATTGATTATGAGGCTTCAATTATTGAAGTCGCTCAGAAGTTTTTACAAACAGCCTACAAGTGCTTGCCCGTGATTAAAGAAAACAGACTTGTCGGTTCAATTACCAGACAAAATATTTTGAAGGCTCTAGAGCTGACGTCGAATCCTGATGCAAAACAACCAGCCAAACAATCAACCAAACAGAACATTCATGTCAGTAATAATGTTTCCTGACAATTGAGTTATCAAATTGCTATAAAAATTACAGCCGCCTCGCGGCTGTTTTTATTTCCGAGTTTATAATTTTTCTCTTGGATTTTTTACACAGGCGATTTAGTGTAAGCTTTTGACTATCGTCATCAAACCGACTGAGTATTTATGATTTATAACAGTATCCTCGACACTATCGGTAATACCCCAATTGTCAGACTCAATAATATCGCTCCTGACCATGTTGAGATGTATGTTAAGGTTGAGGCCTTTAATCCAATGGCTTCTGTTAAAGACCGACTGGCATTTTCAGTAATAGATGACGCCGAAAAACGTGGCGTTTTAAAACCAGGTCAGACAGTTATTGAAGCCACTTCAGGTAATACAGGTATTGCATTAGCGATGGTCTGTGCAGCAAAAGGCTATCCTTTTGTCGCCACTATGGTTGAAACATTTTCGGTTGAACGACGCAAAATAATGCGAGCCATGGGCGCCAAAGTAATATTGACACCGGCAGCCGAAAGAGGCACTGGAATGGTAAAAAAAGCGGAAGAACTCGCTGAAAAACATGGCTGGTTTCTCGCTCGACAATTTGAAAACCCAGCGAATCCTGCTTTTCATCGCAATACAACAGGTCCAGAGATTCTTCGTGATTTTGCCGGCAAAAACTCGATTACTGGGTTTCTGGCTGGGGCACAGGCGGCACATTGACGGGTGCTGGTGAAATGATAAAACTCGCCAGACCAGATACTAAAATAGTTGCAACAGAACCTGCTGCTGCTTCAATGCTGGCTGGCGATGATTGGCATCCCCATAAAATTCAAGGCTGGACGCCGGATTTTATTCCTGATGTTTTAAATCGTGATGTCTATGACGAGTTATATCCAGTGACAGATGAAGAATCGAAAAACTGGGCATTACGCTTAGCCAGTGAAGAAGGAATCTTCTGTGGACTCTCCTGTGGTGGCACTGTAGCTGCAGCGATGAAAGTCGCTGAAACAGCCCCTACAGGCTCTGTAATTCTGGCGATGCTACCTGACACGGGCGAACGATATTTATCAACTTATCTGTTTGAAGGTATGAACGAAGGCTCTGATGATGAGTGGCTGGCTAGCCTCGGCTAGCCAGCCATTTGAATTACTGGTGAAGAACTGCTGCAACTGCCATAGACCAACAGCATGTATGATCAGCCCCACCGACTAAATAACTTTTCACTTTTTCACGGCTTTTAAATTTCGACAAATAAGACATTAAGACTGAACCAGGTACCACAAAATCATGATCACCTATTAAATGTACTTGTGGTACCGCTTCCAATGCCGCACTGAAGTCAACCGGGTTTAATGATCCATATAAGGGATCTGATGCATTAAAATCCGTCCACCACCGATGATCAAGATTACCCGCAACGGTCACTAATAGTGCAACATCGCCCCTTTTTGATGCAATAATTGAAGCAATAGCACCACCACCTGAATATCCTACTAAACGAATATTTTCAGCTTTATAACGTTGTTTAATTTCAGTAATAGCCAAATCCATCGAATCGACAACGGCCTGTGAATAGCGATGCGATGTCCATAGTTCGCGATTGCAAGAATTAAATCTTGTGGCTTTCAAATATTGACAAGGACGCCCTATATAAACGCTGTGCCCCGCTGATTCTTGGGCTAGTTTTAAGGCAATACCAGGCTCTCCATCACCCTCAATAAAGATATTAAGCGTCTCCGCTTGGATTAAATCCGGTGGGACAAAACCAATCATAATGTGTGAACCGCCAGATAGAATTATACGGTTCCAAGATGTTGAATCATTTGCTTGAACAGCAAAAGATAGAAAAAAAAGCAGCATGAATTTTTTCATGGAACACCTCCTTAAAGGGTGACATGAAAACTTCTGCATATAAGGTGCCAAATGAGGTTAAGAAATTAATAGTGACAAATTAGATTTTTGACACGTGATAGGTTCACCTAACAAAAAAGCGTAAACAATCATTACTCGCTAACAACTGTTACGGCAGATATTTACAATTAGGTAATGTATGGCGATAACACAGGATGCAGTTATCGGTGACCTACTTTGATGAAGCGCATCCCTGCACTTCACCCTTCAGGCAGCTACCGCTGCCCAAATCTGTTCCAGACGATTTTGTTATGTCCATGGATGGAAGGTATGCCGCTAATGCAGGAGCAATTTGCGGCCACATGGGGGTTACCATGCTCAGGCAGGACACTGCAAACCTTCAAGACAAAAAAAGGCCACCCCAATCGGAGTGGCCTTTTCTATTATATAAAGCCTGGCAGTGACCTACTTTCACATGGGAACTCCCACACTATCATCGGCGCTGAGCTGTTTCACTTCTGTGTTCGGGATGGG
>NZ_SSXS01000069.1:0-254 GCF_004832235.1 Methylophaga sp. SB9B | reverse complement strand
CCGGTGCACCATCAATTTCTTTGACACCGGAAATCACATAGCCAACTTCACCGCAGTTCAGCGCAGGACGTTTACTACGTTTTGGAGTAAATACACCAACTTCATCGACTTGATATTCTTGACCGGTGACATGACTTTGATTTTGTCACGGGTTTTCAGTCGGCCCTGTTTGATACGAACCAGCGAGATAACCCCCACATAACTGTCGAACCAGGAATCAATAATCAAAGCCTGCAATGGTCCTTCCGGATCAC
>NZ_SSXS01000068.1:0-255 GCF_004832235.1 Methylophaga sp. SB9B | reverse complement strand
ACAGTAAATAGTATTGAGTTCGTATTTTGTCAGTGTTGTAAGACTCACTAGCAGCCGTAATATCCATCTGCCGCCACTGGGTAAACCCGGATGACAACATAAAAAACAACAACAGGATAAACACCACTCAATTAAAGGCGTTAGGCTAATTAATCGACGTTTTGCTGCCAGCGGGTGTTCAAGCAACATTTTTTTAAGCTTTCAACTGGTTTTATTGTTGAGAGTTTTATAAAAGGTGCATGAGTAAAAACCTGT
>NZ_SSXS01000067.1:0-254 GCF_004832235.1 Methylophaga sp. SB9B | reverse complement strand
ACTCGCCTGAATCTTCGATGCAAATCTGTCCATCCTGGAATTGGTTAATCAAAGCTTCAATGGTCGGTTTGGGCCAGGCGCCACCAATATCGTCATAGACAGTGTCCATCAGATTTTTGAGCTGGTCTAATCCTCCAAAGTGAGATTACGTAAATTCAGATGCAGCTCTTCGTGGGCCATACTTGCTCCGTGATTAATCAGAAATATCGCATTGAGTCTAGCAGATGCTAGCCAGCATGTTCAGCGCATAAGCA
>NZ_SSXS01000066.1:0-254 GCF_004832235.1 Methylophaga sp. SB9B | reverse complement strand
CAATCGTTTAAAGCAGATATTTGAAGGGCTGACCGATATTATTCAGCGTTATCAGCCCGATATTATGGCTATCGAACAAGTATTCCTGCATAAAAATGCCGATTCGGCTTTAAAACTTGGCCAGGCAGTGGTGCCGCCATCTGTGCCGCTGTCAGCCAGCAGCTACTGGTCCATGAATATTCTGCAACCCAAATAAAAAAAGCTGTAGTTGGCAATGGACATGCCAAAAAAGAGCAAGTCCAGTATATGATGAC
>NZ_SSXS01000065.1:0-254 GCF_004832235.1 Methylophaga sp. SB9B | reverse complement strand
ATGCATTTGGTTGAGCGAACTTCACGAGATGTACTGGAACAAGCAGAAGCATTGCCTTTTTGGTCGCAGGATTATACCCAATTAGACAGAGGTTCCTTTACAGGATCAATTACGAGCGTCACTGGTCAAATATGCAGATATTTCGAGAGAGTATGAATCGTGCCGTGGATCAGATCGCCAGTGCCCCAGAAGATACTTATGTCATCGGATTACCAACAATCATTGAGGGTAATGCATCTTGGGGTGGGGAACAG
>NZ_SSXS01000064.1:0-254 GCF_004832235.1 Methylophaga sp. SB9B | reverse complement strand
TGAAGTACTGGACCGTCTTGAAAGACGGTTAATTCAGCTGAAAATTGAACGTGTGGCGTTGCAGAAAGAATCGGATGAAGCTTCCAAAAAACGTTTGGATACGCTGGAAACCGAGATGAAAAAGCTGGCACGCGAATATACCGATCTGGAAGAAGTCTGGAAGTCGGAAAAAGCCGCTTTGCATGGCAGTCAGCACATTAAAGAAGAATTGGAAAAAGCCCGCCTGGAGTTGGAATCAGCCAACCGTAGCGGCA
>NZ_SSXS01000063.1:0-254 GCF_004832235.1 Methylophaga sp. SB9B | reverse complement strand
TCATAACTCGGATAGCCATGCCAGCAATTATCCGTCACTTTAAATGCCACCAGTGAACCTGGGCCAGGAATGATTTCATCCACATAATCTTCCATGTCGTGAGCATTATTTAAAATTCGTAAACGCCCCGTTGCTGCATCCCAACTTTCATTGAGATAAATCAAAATGGTCACCAACTTGGTTTTCGAATCAGTATGGATGCGGCCGTCTTTTTGTCTTGAATAACCACGTAAGGTCATCATCATCGGCAGATC
>NZ_SSXS01000062.1:0-254 GCF_004832235.1 Methylophaga sp. SB9B | reverse complement strand
TTATCGAGTGCCATGCGTCCCGGTGTTGATTTTGCTGATTTGTATTTCCAGCGTTCGCGCGGGGAAAACTGGCTGATGGATGACGGCATCATTAAAGATGGTGGTTATCATCTTGAGCAAGGTGTAGGTGTTCGTGCCTGTAGTGGTGAGAAAACCGGATTTGCTTACTCGGATGATCTGAGTTTGAAATCACTGCTGGAAGCCACTCATGCAGCCAGTGCCGTGGTAAAACATGGACAGCAAAAACAGGTTGA
>NZ_SSXS01000061.1:0-254 GCF_004832235.1 Methylophaga sp. SB9B | reverse complement strand
AACCGAAGTCACCCACACGATTGACCAGAAATGCCTTGAGATTGGCGTAAATCGCCGTGGGCTTTTTGTACCAGAAACCAATCAGCAGATAGGAAACCACGCCAACCGCTTCCCAGCCAAAAAACAGCTGCATAAAGTTATTGGCCATGACCAGCATCAGCATCGAGAAGGTAAACAGCGAGATATAACTAAAAAAACGGCTGTAGCCGTCATCGTCATGCATATAACCGATGGTGTAGATATGCACCATCAGC
>NZ_SSXS01000060.1:0-254 GCF_004832235.1 Methylophaga sp. SB9B | reverse complement strand
CGATTTTGCATCATGGTGCACAACGCTTGCAAACCATCACCTGTAATGTCAGTGGTCGTGATTTACGATCGTTTTTTAACGAATTACAGCAGCGAGTGCATCAGGAAGTACAGTTTGATGCAGACACCTATCCTGAGTTTACTGGTACGGCTGTGGCGGAAGCGGAATCACGTAAGGATTTGTTAGTGCATTCCATTCTGGTGGGACTAGTGGTGTTGATTTTATTGTATATGGCACTTAAAAGTGTGCGAAAT
>NZ_SSXS01000005.1:216248-227587 GCF_004832235.1 Methylophaga sp. SB9B | reverse complement strand
TCATGCCGTTTGATGGCTTTGATGATTTGTTCTTCGCTGTAACGTTTTTTCATTTTGAGATCTCCAACTCCCATATTTTATTGGAAATCTCATCAATGTCATGGCACTAAATTTGGGGGAAAGGTCAGTGGCATTTTTAGAGCCTGTTTGCTCGTTAACCGCTTCAAGCACAGAGTTTACAGTTAGCTTCTCAATTTCTAATGGATTAAATTTTTCGTACTTTTCAAGGATTGGTTTAACCACTGAAGGATCAACCTGTTCTCTGCCCAAAAATGCCAATTTTCGTCGATCTCCAAACGGTGACAGGTAATCCACTGAAGTAACATGTACAAAGGTATGATCAAAATACGGACGACCGTTCATAACTTCTGGACTTAGTTTCGCAAAATACAATTGGGATGCATAATAGTTATTTTTGCTCCCTTTAAATGTTGCGACCAATCCTTTTGGTGAGTGACTTGGAAATTGCGCAAAATAATAGCCAACTACCGGTACATAAATTGGCTCCACCTCTTCTGTAAATAAATTTACCTTGATGAATGACTTTACATCAACAACGATGTTGTGAACCGGAGCACCAGCGTTGAGTAGGCGCATTTCGCTCTCGTTGTATGAGCTAGACTCTGCGTCACGATATAACGTTGTTTCAATGTAAAAATGTGGTTCTGTTGCTATCTCTGATACGCGAAGCTGTGACACGCTCACCAAATATGAGGCCAATCCTACAGCGATGGCAGCAGCAGCAATCAGCGATGACGAAAAGATCTCGAAAAACACTTTATTTCGTTCAAGCCATACTCGCATTTGTGAAATCGACATGATCGTATTTTCCAGTTCTAACATTACGTTAATGAGCTCTGCGATCACATAATAATTATTAACATGAATGAGTCATTATTATTTTTCAATTTCATCAGCCGTTGTTAACTGATTGAAATTACATCTCTTATTTTTAACCAACTATAACCTAAATAATTAATCATGAATCATTCACAATTAATTTTTAGTAATTTGGAGCAGATACTTGCTCTACTAAAATCACAACAACTAATCGCGCCAGTTCACAGAAAGATAAATCTGGTTTTGTATTTATGATTCTCCATAGTTAAATTTAAGCTTTATTAAAATCCAAAATCGCAGGGAGCGAATCATGGCAATAAAGGACTGGCCGGCAGATGAACGGCCGCGTGAAAAATTACTTCAATCAGGTGCTGTGGCATTATCGGATGCCGAGTTGCTGGCTATCTTCCTTAGAACTGGTGTGACTGGGATTTCGGCCGTGGATTTAGCTCGGAAGCTGCTTGCTGATTTTGGTGGTTTACGGGCTTTGTTGGAAGCCGATCATAAAACCTTTTGTCAGCAGCATGGTTTGGGGACAGCGAAGTTTGTCCAGTTGCAGGCGGTGCTGGAAATGAGTCGTCGGCATCTGGAGTCAACTCTGACTCGGGGCAATGCCTTTACCGATGCTGCTACCACCCGACTTTATCTGCAACGTCAGTTACGGCATTTTCCCCATGAAGTATTTGCCTGTTTGTTTCTCGATACTCGGCATCGGCTGATCAGTTTTGAGCCATTGTTTCGTGGCACGATTGATGGGGCTAGTGTGTATCCGCGTGAAGTGGTGAAGCAGGCGTTAAAACATAATGCTGCTGCAGTGATTTTTGCTCATAACCATCCTTCTGGTGTGGCGGAGCCGAGTCAGTCGGATATTCAAATCACCAAGCGTTTACGCAGTGCGTTGGAGCTGGTGGATATTCGGGTGCTGGATCACATTATTGTTGGCGATGCTGAAACCACTTCATTGGCTGAATTGGGGCATTGTTAAAAGAAGCCTATTCAAATTAAGGCTTTTGCCACACTATTAATGCATATCACTCATTTTTGTTGGCACGCAGATCGTTATGCTTTTGGGATAAAAAAACCAACCCATTCATAAGACGTGACCAACATTATGACAATAACAAAAACACTTAAACCGATCAGCATTGCCCTTGCCGTGATTTATGCCAATGGTGCTTATGCTCAGACTTCTAACCTGTTGGATGATGCCAGCCTGACACTTGGCACTGTTGTGGTCAGTGGCGAAAGTGGGCCGATTTCCACTCGCAGCTTACCGACTTCGGTGGATATTCTCGGTGCTGAGAAAATCCAAAATCAGGTGGTGACCAATAACTGGCAGTTATTTGGGCAAATGCCTGGGATCATGTTGACGCAGTTTAATCAGGGTAATGTCTCGGGAAAGTTTTCGTTACGCGGCTTTAATGGCGAAGGCGAAATCAATGCCGTGAAGCTACTGATTGATGGCATTCCCAGTAATAGCAATGACGGCAATATGCCTTATCTTGAGTTAACTAATCCGCTCGATATCGAAGCAATTGAAGTGGTTCGTGGCACCAATGATCCACGTTATGGCTTGCACAACATTGCTGGTAACGCTGATGTAATTACTCGGATTGGTGGCAATTACCAAACCGCTAGAGCCAGTTACGGCAGCTTTGATACCCGCAATGTGCAATACGCTGCCGGGTTTGATAATGGCCTGTTTTCACAGAATTACACGGCCAGCTATCTGGATTCGACAGGCTATCGTGATCACAGTGATACCCAACGATCTTCATTTGCCGGTAAATGGTTTTTCACCCCCGAAAGTGGCAATGCCCGTTTTGGCTTTATCGCCCGTCACCATAAAGCCGATGCCGAAGAAGCCGGCTATCTGACTTATGCTCAATCACGCGATGATGATAGACAATCACCGGCACACAATGCGTTCGATCAGGGTGATCGTGAGCTAAATCAATTCAGTGCTCATATGGATATTGATCTGAATGATGAGCTGTATTGGGAAACTAAAGCCTATTTGAATCAGATTGAAGATCGGCGTTATGTGCGTTTCTCGGAAAATGTCTCGCAGCAGGAACGTTATACCAAGGAAAATCATGTGGGCGCTTTAAGCACACTGACCTGGCGGCCAGAAGTCGATTGGGCGAATGAATTTGCCTTGATGGGTGGGGTCAGTGCTGAGTTTCAGGATAACCGCAGTGATCGTTATCTCACCACCAATCGAACTCGCCAGAGCCAGACGCGGGATCAGCAGTTTGATCTGGATATCTATGGTGCCTTTGTTCAGGCCGTGGTTAAACCGACCGCAAATTTAAAACTGGTTCCGGCCTATCGTGTTGAATCATTGCATGGCAGTTATACCAATGAACTTACCAACGAGCGTTTTGATATCAACGATTATGGCTTAATTCATCAACCTAAATTCAGCGCCGTCTATTCGTTTACCGATAATTACGCCGCTTATGCCAACTGGGGTAAAACCTTCCAGGTCGGTGTCGGCACTGGTACTTATCGGGTTGATAACGACCGCGATCTGGATCCTTCCATCAATGAAGGTTATGAAATTGGTTTTAAATTCCGTCCTGTTTCATGGCTGGATGGACGCGTTGCCATCTGGCAGCAAACGGCTACCAATGAAGCTCGTCGTGTGTTGAATGATCCCAATAACAGCAGTGAAAACATCGGCAAAACCGAACGCCAAGGTATTGATCTGCAATTTAATGCTCAAGCTACTGATCAACTTGCTTTATGGTTTGCTGCATCATTACAACGCTCAGAAATCCTTAAAGCAGAATCTGGTTCTCCGGAAAGCAAAGGTCAGGAAATAGACCATGTGCCTAATTATCTGCTTAATGCCGGGGTCGATTATCAAGCGACACAAAAACTAGGCTTATCGTTTTGGACTTCGGCTCAGGACAGCTACTATCTGGAACGTACCAATAGCACCCGTGAATTTGGTCAGTTCTTTTTAATGAATGCGTCAGCCAGTTATGCCGTGACGCCAAAAGTACGGCTGGAACTGCAATTGAAAAATCTGGCGAATCGCTATTATGAATATGTGTGGTTTGATGGTGACCAAACCTTGCACTCGCCCGGCGATGGACGTGCCGTGTATGGCTCGGTTCAGGTAGACTTTTAAGCCTGTTAATCTATGGTTGATTCGCTGTCGATATTCGGCAGCGAATCAGCGACATCATTCGGATAAAAGCCCATCATGAAAAACGCCCGCCGCACTTGGCTGAGCATTCATTTATATCTCGGTCTGAGTATCGGCGGCTTGCTGGTATTGCTGGGGCTGACCGGCAGTATTCTGGTGTTTTATCTGGAAATCGATCAGATCATCAATCCACAGATTGAACCAGCAAGCATTCCCTACGAAATGCCAGCACAACAGGACATTCTTGATGCCCTGCAACAGGCGCATCCGACTCGTACCGATCCGTGGCGTATCGAACAGCCAATGCACAATGACTGGCCGATTATGGCGCGTTATTACACGCCAGTTGAGTCAGTTGGAAAACACTTTGCCCCATTAATGCTGACGGTTGATCCTGTCACGCTTGAAGTCACCAGCTCCCGTTTATGGGGCGATTATGCGATGACCTGGATTTACGATTTGCATTACAGTCTGCTACTGGAAAAACCCGGCAAGATTGCCATTGGTATTATCGGGCTGATTTCTTTGATTTCGTTTATTTCGGGGATTTGGCTGTGGTGGCCGGGTTGGGCGGGGTTGAAACATGCTTTAAAACCTCAGCTTCGAACTGGTAAAGCACGGCTCAATTACGATCTGCATGTGCTGTCGGGCAGTTATGGATTAGTGTTTTTGCTGATTTTAAGTCTGACGGGAGCGGCACTCGCTTTACCCAATGAAACGGCCATGTTGGTTAAGCCATTTTCTGTTCTAACCAGCTCACCGAAAATTGCATTAAGTCATTCAGAAAATGCTTCAAGAATTACTGCTGATCAGGCTGTTGAAATCGCCAAACAGCAATTTCCCCAAGCTGAATTACGCTGGGTGGAAACACCCGGATTGAATAACCAGAAAGCCTGGCGAATTGCGATGTATCAAGAGTGGGAGCCAAGTCGGCGCTTTCCCCGAACCCAGGTGTGGATCGATCCAATTAGTGGAGAGATTCTGGCACTTCGTGACACCAAACAGGATACTGGTGGTGATGTGTTAATGCACTGGTTACATCCACTGCATAACGGTGAAGTGTTTGGTATGACTGGCCGAGTTCTGGTGTTTATTGCTGGATTTTTACCATTGATATTGTTTGTGACCGGTTTGATCCGCTGGTTACAAAAACGTCGAGCCAGGCGACTGGTAACCAGTCGCCATTCGGCTTAACAGTTTTTTAATCCGCATCAAACGGTTTTTCGGAATACACCTTATTGCCGGTGATCATGCCTGACGTCAGGCCACTGCCCTCTTTCTTCTCGGCTCTGATAACCGCTGCAATATGCACTACAACTGAGATTATCAGCAGATAAAAAAAGTAAGTGTGCCAGCTGCGATACGGGGTACGGAAATCACGCATTTCCTGATAAGCCTCAGGGTTGATACCGGTTTCCCGATCACCCGGCACAATCAACGCCATGGAAGCTTCATCTTGTGCTACCCAGGCTTTTATTTGCGAACCAAACGGTGGCATATAGAGATCAGTGCTGCCCAATACCAAGCCGGTGACACTTTGTGCAGTCATCAAAAACAACATCACCATAACACTCCAGCGGCCTAACGGGTTATGACCGAGGAAATTGATTTTACGTTTGGTTTTGCCAGCTTCACGATAAGCCGCGTACTGTGCTTTATAAACTTTACCGAACGGCAAAATGGCTTTCCATCTAGCAAATCGATTGCCACGGAAAGCCCAAACAATACGCATCACGATGTTCAAGAAAAACACATAGCCAATCCAGATATGAATGGCTTTTAACAACACTTTATCTTCACCCGATATGCCTAAGTCGCGGCTGAACATCATTACCAAACCTAAGGCAACCATCGGGATAAACGTCAACACCGCCACCCAATGAAAGATCCTGACCGGTCTATCCCAAACTCGATAAGATTTTAAGTTTTGTTGTGTCATGCTGTAGTCCTTGAATTTACTCTCTTGCGCTTAGGCTAAACCCATATTCTTAATAAAAACTTAAGGCATGTTCAATGCACCATGCAGCGTATTGTTTACTCGTTAACTCGGCAATAGTCCCCTTTCCACTCGTGCAGAAACGGGGTGATTTTTTCATGCAATTCCAGATGTTGTTGCCACCAGTTTCTCAGACAAATCAGTAATGTCGTTGGATCTTCCTCAGAAATGCCTTGTAGATAGCAGGCATCAAAGTCTCTTAAGGTTTTGGCTGATTCTGCTTTATATTGCTTCATTAATGGGCATTCTAGTGCTTCTAGAATTCCCTGTTCGGTCATGAAATGAAAATTCAGATAGTTTTTCAGAATCTGCACCGTCGGCTTTAACTGATTTAGTGAAAGCCCTTGCTGGATAAAGTAATGCAGCGAATTGATGATCGCGACAGCACCTCGATGCTGTTCATCAATGATCGATTCGTGTTGCAGAAATTTGTCCTGCCAGACGATATATAACGGTTTTTGGGCTTTTTCAATCATACGGCTATCGGCGCTTTAATATGGGCCTGCGCTTCATAACCAACGATTTCAAAATCATCAAAACGATAGTCAAAAATGGAGTCAGGTTTACGATGAATTTTCAATTGAGGTAAGGGACCCGGAGTGCGTTGTAATTGCGTTTCAACCTGCTCGAAATGATTGCTGTATATGTGGGCATCACCAATGCTGAGAACGATTTCACCGACATCCAAATCACATTGCTGGGCCAGCATATGCGTTAAAAAAGCCAGTGATGCGGTGTTATAAGGGTTGCCCAGAAACAAATCGTTTGAACGAATATATAAAGACGCGCTGAGCTTACCGTTGGCCACATAAAACTGATACAAAACATGGCATGGTGGCAGAGCCATTTTTCCAGCGGCGGCATTTTCCCAAGGTTTTTGTTTTTCGTCCGGTAACAATGCAACATTCCAGCCGTTGATAATATGGCGGCGACTGTCGGGATTGTTTTTCAAGCTTTCGACTAATGCTGAAATCTGATCATATTTTTGACCATCAGCACCTTGCCAGTTACGCCATTGTGCACCGTAAACCGGGCCGAGTTCACCTTCAGGTGTCGCCCACTCATCCCAAATCGATACACCATTTTCTTTAAGATAACGGATATTGGTCTCACCACTAAGAAACCATAAGAGTTCATGAAGAATACTGCGAATATGCAGTTTTTTGGTGGTGAGTAAAGGAAAGCCTTCGGCTAAATCGTAACGCACTTGTCGACCAAATACTGAGCGGGCACCAGTGCCGGTGCGATCGCCTTTATCTACACCGTTATCCATTACATCACGGAGTAATTCGAGATACTGTTTCATGCCTGTTTTCTCATTTGTTGCAGTGCCGCTACTGTAAACCAAAAGTGCTTTTGACGCACGGTTGAGAGAGCTATCGGTTTTCGTCAGAGAGGCCGTATTTCTGCATGCGATAAAGCAGCGTATCGCGGGTAATACCTAATAATCTGGCGGCTTTGGAGCGGTTGCCAGCGGCCATTTCCAAAGCTTGTTCGATCAAATCCAGTTCCAACTGCGACAGATCAATGCCTTCTGGGGGAATTGTAAATTGCTGTGGAGTAGAGAATGCTTTCTGCTGCATCTCTGCTGGCAGATCTTTTAGCTGCACCATAATGCCCGGCTGCAATAAACTGAGGCGCTGACAAAAGTTGGATAATTCGCGGACATTGCCCGGCCAGCTGTAACGCTGCAATTGTTGGATAACATCTTTGGCAAAACGTAACGGCGCATTACTGCCAGCAAATTGCTTGGCAAAATAATTCAACAGCAACGGAATATCTTCACTGCGTTGCTTCAACACAGGCAATTCGATTGGCACCACTTGCAATCGATAATAAAGGTCGGCACGAAATCGACCAGCTTTTACTTCGGCAGGTAAATCCACACTGGAGGAAGCCGCCAGAATCCGTGCATCAATAAGATGTAATTTATGACTACCGGCTAACTGACATTCGCCCGCTTCGAGAAACCGTAATACTTTGGCCTGCACACTTAATGGTAAGGCATCGACTTCATCCAGAAAAACCGAACTACCTTGAGCCGCCAGCAATCGTCCTGGCTCAATTACCTCGCCATCTGCATTAGCCCGACCAAACAAGTCCACTTCGGTATCTTGAGCCGGTAACGCAGCACAATTAATGGTTATCATCGGTTTATCAGCACGACGACTTAATTGATGCAAACGTTGGGCAACCAGTTCTTTACCGGTGCCGGTCTCTCCGCAAATCAATACGCTGGCATCACTTAACGCAATCATCGGTAACACACGCTGCAAATGCGTGATTTGCGGTGAATGACCAATCATTTCTGTCGTCATGTTGGCACGCTCAACTTAATGTTGGTGAGAATGATCATGACCAGATTCCATTTCTGTTGAAGGGGATGTATCAACATGTTCATGATCATGATGCCCACCATGAGGCCATAACAATAGCAACAAAGCCATCACGATGATCAATAACCCCGCCAGTTTTCGAAACAGTTGATTACGCGCTAATGAAGCCAACATACCAGCAAACATTCCCGCCCCCATTACAGCAGGTAAAGTACCTAAACCAAATGCCAGCATGACTGAAGCAGCATATAAAGGATCGCCCGTCGTTGCTGCTACAGCAAGACCAGCATAAACCAGACCACACGGTAACCAGCCCCAAACGGCGCCTAATAGAAAAGCTTGTTTTAGCGTACGTACCGGTAACAGTTTTTGCCCAATCGGTTGTAGTTTTCGCCAGATTGGCGCGCCAATTTTTTCTGCATGGGCGAATTTTGGAAACCAACCGGCCAGATACAAGCCCATACCGATCATCACTAAAACCGAAAGATAACGTAATACCGACAGTCCATTGATTTGAGCTAATGGAGAAGCAAGAAAACCCACAATACTGCCAGCAATAGCGTAGCTAAGGATGCGACCGACGTTGTAGTTGAAGACAAATGGAAACATTTTACGAGGCTGTTGACGGATTTCGACTGGCAAGGTCAACGTCAAAGCGCCAATCACCGAGCCACACATGGCAATGCAATGGGCCGAACTGAACAAACCCAGCAAAAAAGCTGTGACCAACGATGTCGTGAGTGCATCCATTTATTTAACCTGAATTTCAACTAGTCGACAGATTATCACTTTAACCCTTTATTTTTTGTGTGATTTGCCCTAGTGGCACCGCAAAAAACACATTTTTCATTTATTAGCATTTACTAAACTAGTATTGTGAGTTTGATGAAGTTGACCGGATAACGTTGTAATCAAAACCGAGGACCTTCTGAAAATGGAACGTCCTAAATTGATGAAAGCAGCAGTTTACACGTGAATGCTCATATAAAGCACGGTTTAGCTAGTGATGAGCATGAAGTAAGTAACGGTTAATTTCTCAGAATTCTGACAATTAATATTTGCAGGAGGATGCATGAAAAACAATCTGAGAAAAACGTTCAGTTTAGTGTTATTGGCAAATTTACTCGCTTTTAGCCCATTAAGTTTTGCCGAGGATAAACTTTACACGGTAACTGATGGAAACGTGTTGGACGAAGAAACCTATAAAGGTTTTATTATCCATCGAAATCAGTGCGCACGCTGTCATGCCTCCTTCGGACAAGGCATGATTGGGCCAAACTTGGCCGACAGTATGAATAATCTGACCAGAGAAGAATTTGACGATATTGTCACCAACGGAAGAATGGCCATGCCACCATGGAAAGCCAGCGCTGAAGTTATGGCAGGATTAGATAATCTTTATGCCTACTTTAAAGCCAGAGCAGATGGTGCGATTGGCGAGGTAAGACCTAAAAAAGCGCAGTAAAAAAACATGCAGGATCTGAGTGCTACTCAGATCCTGCATGTTTTATTTTAAGTGAAATATGGCCTGATGACGTTTGCCATCATCAGTGACAAAATGAAAAATCAGTGTGTTAGCTGAGTGCAGTTGTTGCAAATTGATCGTTTCAGCCTCCAACACAAAATCAACCGTTTCAGCACGCCGATCTACGGTAATAGCACTAAACACATCACGTTGCCGTGCCTGCTGAAATCCTTTTGGTAATGGCTGAGTTTCAGCTTTGGCGAATACCTCATTAACGGAACTGGAATAATTATAAAACACCGTTTGTGCGGCTTTGGCTGGTGAGCCACAACTCAAATTGCCATGCTCCAATGAAATTGGAGTTTGATTATCTAATTGCAGCAGAATCAGTTCATTATGGGCAAAGCTGGCAGTGTATTTATCACTGATAAACAGTGTTGCCCAATGTTTGCCATCTTTCGTCTGGCTGATGGTGAAGCGTTCGCCCGTTTCACTTTGATATAGCTTGTCTTCCGCCCATATCGGCTGCGTTACCGTTAAAGCTGAAACAACAACAGATATGCTTCGCCACATAAATTATCCTCGCCAATTACAGCATTGACTGTTGCTGAGCAGCGAAATTCCGTTTTAAAGGATTTTGATCTTGCAAAGGCGGCTTTGAAAGACCAACAGCAGCTAGTCGCGGATCTTCAAACGAATATCAATCTCTTTCAATTCCTGGCGCTCCTGAATCAGATCGGCTTCCGTTAATGGATGCTCTTCCAGCCAGCCGGTTGGCAGGGTCAATATCAATGAATTGCGATGCATACTGAGGCCAACATGGGTGTCGGTCTTTTCACTGCGGCCGCGATTAAATACAAGAGACAAACGTAATAAGATAGTCAGACGGGTGGTGGATTGCTGCATATCATCAGACAACTGTTTGATATGTTTTCGAGGGAAACTGCGCCGCTGCCCTCTGACCATAGCCGCCAGTGCTTGTTGTTCTTCACGTGAAAACCCGGTAAATCCGAGTGTGCAACTAAGTAAGCAGAATGCTTGTGATACTGGTAATGCGAAATGGCCAATCCGACTTCATGTAATTTGGCCGCCCATTGCAGGCGATGTAGATGCTCTTCTCCACTGATTTCCCATTCGGTGGCAACCTGTTGATACAACTCGGTCGCCATTTTGCTAACCCTATCAGCGTGAGCTTCATCGACGTGATATCGGCGCGCCAGTGAATTTACCGTGCGATCCCGTTCATCATCATGCTGAATACGGCCTTGCAAGTCGTAAAGCAACCCCTCACGAAGTGCTCCATCTGACACAATCATCCGATCAATTTTTAAGCGGTCGAATGATGCTTTTAAGACAGCAACCCCACCAGCCAATACATTAGCTCGTTCTGGACTTAAACCCTCCAATTGAAATTGATCGTGATGACCAGCCTCAATCATATGAGCAATAATTTTATCCAAAGCTTCGGTGGTGATTACCCCATTTTCGCTCCAACTCTGCGCTGTTGCGATACTGGCTACTGTACGAATAGTGCCGGAAGCGCCA
>NZ_SSXS01000005.1:51584-216151 GCF_004832235.1 Methylophaga sp. SB9B | reverse complement strand
ATCGTGATGACCAGCCTCAATCATATGAGCAATAATTTTATCCAAAGCTTCGGTGGTGATTACCCCATTTTCGCTCCAACTCTGCGCTGTTGCGATACTGGCTACTGTACGAATAGTGCCGGAAGCGCCAACAGCCTCAACCCAACCAAGATTTTGATAGGGTCGTTGAATAGAACGCAGCTTGATTGCCGCAGTTAATAAGGCTGCCTGCATACGCAATTGACTAACGGTACCATCGGTAAAGAATCGTTGAGTGAAACTAACACAGCCCATTTCCAGGCTTTCCCGGCGCATGCCTTCCAGCCCTTCACCAATAATAAATTCCGTGCTGCCACCACCAATATCCATCACCAGTCGGCGGCTATTATCAAAGGCTAATGAGCGCGAAACGCCCATATAGATTAGCCGTGCCTCTTCTTCGCCAGTGACTATTTCGATGGGATGGCCTAACGCCTGTCGGGCTTTACGCAGAAATTCACGACTATTTTCAGCAACGCGTAATGTATTGGTACCAACTATCCTGACTTTTCCGGCAGGCAAATGTCGAATGCGCTCGCCGAAGCGTTCCAGACAGGCGATAGCGCGAGTCTGAGCCTCTTCGGACAACATATTGTGTTTATCCAGTCCGGCTCTTAGCTGCACCATTTCACGCAGTCGATCCATTACCTGGAAGTGCCCGTCACGCAGTCGGGCAATGATCATATGAAAGCTGTTTGAACCGAGGTCTACAGCGGCAAGGACATCAAAATCTTCTGGTGTTTCCATAAACTCAGCTTAAATGGACGTGATGGCATTTTGCCTGACTAAGACCGTGGATGCTACGAAGTTTGATAATTCGATGTAAAAAAAAGCCCGCATCCATGATGAATACGGGCCGAGTCACGCGAGAGAAATTTATTCGTTACCTTTAACCACTTTTTCCATTTTTTCAGCGGATAAATGTCTGACGTCCTTACCTTCAACCAGGTAAATGATATGTTGAGAAATATTGCGTGAATGATCGCCGATACGTTCCAATGAGCGGGCTGACCACATCATGTCAATCGCACGACTGATAGTGCGCGGATCTTCCATCATGTAGGTCATCAGTTGACGCATGATACCTTCATATTCCTCATCGACCTGACGATCTTCATGCGCTACCTGTAAGGCCGCATCAACATCAAAACGAGCGAAGGCATCCAGCGTGTTATGCAACATGCCTGACACATGTTGACCCAGTGCATGCAGCTCACGGTAGTTCTTTTTCGGTCGATCTTTTTCGGCAAGGTTTAATGCCATTCTGCCAATGCGTACCGCTTCATCACCGATACGTTCCAGATCGGTAATGGTTTTCAGAATACCGGTCACCAGTCTTAAATCACTGGCTGTGGGCTGGCGCAGCGCGATGATTTGAATACAGTCTTCATCAATGCTGATATCCATTTTATTAACGTCTTCATCGTCGGTAATAACCTGGCGAGCCAGTTCTGCATCACCAGTGACCAGCGCTTCCATTGCATTGGAGACTTGTTGTTCTACCAAGCCACCCATAGCAAGTACACGGCTGCGGATATCTTGAAGTTCTTTTTCGAACTGTTGCGAAATATGTTGCGATTTATTTGTAGCCATTAAGGATCTCCTGAACCTGCAGCCTAGCCGTAACGGCCGGTAATATAATCTTCAGTTTGTTTAACAGTTGGATTGGTAAACAACTGGTCGGTGGCACCAAATTCGATCATCTCGCCCATGTACATAAAGGCGGTGTAATCAGAAACTCGAGCCGCTTGTTGCATGTTATGGGTAACGATAACGATGGTGTATTGATCTTTCAGCTCGTTAATCAGTTCTTCGATTTTTAAGGTTGAAATCGGATCCAGAGCTGAAGCCGGTTCATCCAATAAAATCACTTCCGGCTCAATTGCAATCGCTCTGGCAATAACCAGACGTTGTTGCTGACCGCCCGACATGCCCATCGCTGATTCATTCAAACGATCTTTGACTTCATCCCACAACGCTGCACCTTTTAGTGATTTTTCCACTACTTTATCCAGCGTCTGGCGATCATTAATGCCTTGCAAACGCAGACCGTAAGCAACGTTTTCATAAATAGTTTTCGGGAATGGATTTGGCTTCTGGAACACCATACCGACCTGACGGCGCAATTCAGCGACGTTGATTTTCGGATCGTTTATTTCAAAACCATCCATCAGCATTTCACCGGTGATGGTGACGTTATCCACCAGATCATTCATTCGGTTGAAACAACGTAACAAAGTTGATTTACCGCAACCGGAAGGTCCGATAAACGCGGTCACCTTTTTTTCCGGAATGGTCAGGGTGATATTTTTCAACGCCTGATCTTTTCCGTAATAAAGATTTAAATCGTTTACCTGGATCTTTGGTGTTTCATTTGCCATCAGCAGTGCTTCTCTTTCTTCACCGCCGCGTGATTGGTTTAATGAAACGCGAATCGGGGTGGCGTTAGTTGCTTGTGAATTCATAGTCATATACTCGTTTAATTACAGGATGCATTGAGCATTAATCGGACGCACTGCGATAACGTTCGCGTAAGCGGTTACGGATACTGATAGCGGTTAAATTCAGTACCACAATCAAAATCACCAGTATCAATGCTGTGGCATAAACCAATGGACGTGCTGCTTCTACGTTAGGACTTTGGAAACCAACATCGTATATATGGAAGCCCAAGTGCATAATTTTGCGTTCTAAATGGATGAATGGGAAAGTGGCATCGACCGGCAATGTCGGGGCCAGTTTCACTACACCCACCAGCATCAGTGGTGCAACCTCACCAGCGGCTCGGGCAATCGCCAGAATCAAACCGGTCATCATTGCCGGTGTAGCTAATGGCACAATAACTTTCCAAAGCGTTTCGGCTTTGGTGGCCCCTAACGCCAAACTACCCTGACGAATGGTTGATGGAATCCGGGCCAGACCTTCTTCGGTCGACACGATAACAATCGGCAGCGTTAATAATGCCAGCGTTAATGAAGCCCAGAATAAACCCGGCGTACCAAACGTCGGTGTGGGCAGCGCCGCTTCATAGAACAGCCTGTCCAGATTGCCACCTAAAAAGTAAACGAAGAAACCCAAACCAAATACACCATAAACAATGGATGGCACACCGGCGAGGTTATAAACCGAAATCCGGATAATACGAGTCATCAAACCCTGTTTGGCATATTCACGCAGATAAATGGCCGCCAAAATACCGAACGGTGTCACCATAATTGACATGACAAATACCATGGTCACCGTACCGAAGATAGCAGGGAAAATACCGCCTTCGGTGTTGGCCTCACGTGGTTGTTCTGATAAGAATTCCCAAAGACGTTCTACATACTGGCCCATTTTGGTTGGCACAGACATGGTGTTTGGTGCGGTTACCCGAACAATATCCGCCAGCGAAATGGCAACTTCCTTGTTGTCACTCATGCGCATTTGCAAAGTGTCACGTTTGGTACTTTGATAAAGCACATCCAGGTCTTTACGTAATACCTGATAGTCGATTTCTAACTGAGCACGCGCTTCGGCAACACGGGCTTCTTCTGCTGCTCGCACATCGGCCGGAGGATCACGTAAATCCAAACGACGTAGATCTAGTCGCAGTTCATTTAATCTAGTACTGATTCGGCCGATTTCGCCTTTTTCAATTCTCTGAATATCGCGATGCAATTTCAGACTGCGATCTACTGATTCTTGAATCATTGGCCAGAAATTAGCATCTGCCGCTGTGGCAATGACCTCGCCTTCACGTTGCAATGCTAAAGGATAGCCGTAAAAGTTACCCCACTCGCGACGCTCAACCACATACGCCGTATCCGGGTAACGGAAATCTTCCATGCCCAGTTCAAGGTACCAGACGAAGTCACGGCCAGTCTGGTCACGGTTACCTTGTTTAATCAGATAACGCGTCACCAGCTCGATATCATCCGGCACATAATTGCCGGCGTCTCTGGCAACTGCTGAAGGAATCGTTTGTGAACGGACAACTTCACCCAATACCACTGTTTGTTTACCGGTATGGTCGTTAATTTCAATTTCAGCGACATCAGCAGGCCAGAAATGTCCAAAGCCACGTACCGCAATCAGACCTATCAAGCCGACCACCATAATCATACAGATGGCCACTGCACCGCCATTCAGCCAAATCCACGGCGCACCACTTTTAAACCATGTTTTCATTTTTGATCCTTAAATGCCAATTACAGGTTGCTGTAGCGGGCACGCAGCCGCTGACGAATAATTTCGGCGAAGGTGTTGACGATAAATGTCAGAGCCAACAACACAAGAGCCGCTAAGAACAGGATTCGGAAATGTGACGAACCGACTGCCGTTTCAGGTAATTCAACCGCGATATTGGCTGACAAGGTACGCATACCTTCAAAGATATTGAAGTTCACCACCGGACTGTTACCAGTTGCCATCAATACAATCATGGTTTCACCAACAGCACGACCAAAGCCCATCATAATGGCCGAGAAAATCCCCGGACTTGCGGTTGGCAACACCACACCGACAACGGTTTGCCAGCGGGTTGCACCCAATGCCAAGGAGCCTTGAGTGAGATGTTTTGGCACGGTAAATACCGCATCTTCGGCAATAGAGAAGATAGTCGGGATAACCGCAAAACCCATCGCAATACCAACAATCATCGCATTACGTTGATCATAGGTAATACCGACATCGGTAAACCACTGACGCATACTGCCGTTAAAGAACCAGATTTCGATATAGGGACTGGCGGTAATACAGATATAGCCAAACAATAATATGACTGGTACCAATAACGCGGCTTCCCAACCATCAGGCACCGCATGGCGAATACCAGCTGGCAACTTCGTCCAGATAAAGGCAAACAGCAACATCATCACTGGCATTAATATGACAAAACTGAATATCGCCGGCAGATGATCCTCGGCAAACGGGGCCAGCCATAAACCTGCAAGAAAACCGAGGATAACGGTTGGTAACGCTTCCATAATCTCAATGCTAGGTTTGACCACACCACGAATTTTCGGTGACATGAAATAAGCTGTGTAAATGGCACCAGCAATCGCTAACGGCATCGCAAACAGCATGGCGTAAAGCGCTGCTTTTAGCGTTCCAATCGATAACGGTACCAAGCTGAATTTAGATTCAAATTCATCAGAGGCAGAAGATGACTGCCAAATGTATTCTGGATCAGCACGGCCTTCGTACCAGACCTTATTCCACATCGCCGAGAATGACAGTTGAGGATGTTGATTCCATAAACCAGCGACTTGAACCTGTTGCTGGTCATCCAATAACAATAACCGTCCATTTACTTGTGAGATAGCAGCGCTGACCAAAGGGTTTTCTGTTTCTTGTTCCAGGTACAGAGTACGAGCTGACGTACCGTAGTGAATACCCAGATAACCACCGGCATCCACTGCCAGGAAACCTTTACGGGTATATTCCGGAGCCAATGCGGTAATCGCATTTTTATGCGATTTGAATTCACGGATTTTGGTTAAGTCGTAGTTATTGTTTTCATCACGTACTAAAAACCACTGGCTTAACTCACCTCGCTCATTACCGACAATAAGCGAAACACTACCCACCAGAAAATCAATTGCGGTAATCGGACTGCCTTCACCAGCATTTACCGTGGCGACAAGACGGGAATTTTTAAAATCATTGATACTGTAATAATGAATAAAACCTTCGCTATCCGTAATGAATAAGCTACGTAAGGCTTTATCAAGCAGCATTTTAACTGGTGAGGCAGGCACATCACTCAGTTCAATGGTGTTGTTTTCAACGGTGACTTCACCAGTCAGTAAGTTGCTCTTACTGCTGATTTGCGTCAGCAACAGACGTTTGTCAGCAGTTAATGCCGCGATCATTGAACCACCCGAACCACGGGTAACGGTTTCAATCGCTAATAATTCTAGCGGTTGACCTTGCTCATCAATGGTAATCGCAGCTTCACCAAATGGATAATCAATAACCGGCGTAATTAAACGTTGATCATTGGGAAAGGAAGTTTGGAACGAATGTTTAGTGATGTGCACCTGACCATTACTTAAACCACGAGCAGTAACTCCACCGATATATTCGGAATGAGCAAAGCTGGTGATAGATGCATCTTCAGGTAGTGACAGTTCGACTTGTTCACGGATCTCGCCATCATCTGCTTCGAAGAAGGTGATAACACCATCATCGGTGTATTGGATACCCAGCTCTTCGTAGCGTTCTAAAATCAAATGTTGGGTTTGTGCATTGGTCACCGGCAGGCTGTAACTGCTTTGCGGTGTAACTGAAGCGCCCTTGAGGATAGGCATTACTTCATAAAACAAGTAGACAAAAATCATCGCCAGAGCGAATACCACACCATAACCGGCATAGGTAATACCCCAACGGGATAGTTTGTCTTTAAAGTCGCGTTTCTTACGCATTTTTTCTCGTGCTTCTACTGAAGGCAGTAGAGATTTGCCGCGAGAATTAACATCCGCTGAGAGTGTTGTTTCATTCATGGTTGCTGTTGCCTGTTAGCCGCTGGACGGTTTGAGCTGCAATGATAAATTCAAACTGTGACAGAAATATGACAAGACTTAAAAGCCTTGTAATTATTGGCTTTAAGTTGAATTTCGCCCAAAAAAAAGAGAGGCCGAAGCCTCTCTTTCAGGTCAAGCATTAAGGTTTATTCAATGCCTAAATCTTTACGTACTTTTGATGCAATTGATTCTGGTAATGGTACGAAGCCGTCACGGAATACAACATCCTGACCTGGTTTAGAGTAGAGCATTTTCACGAATTCACGTGTTTGTGGGTCTAACTCTTGGTTAGGGTGTTTGTTGATGTAAACGTACAAGTAACGTGCAAGCGGGTATGTACCAGCAGCTGCATTTTCAGCAGTTGCTTCTGCATATTCAGCACCAGCTTCTGCAGCTAATGGCACTACACGAACGCCTGAAGTACGGTAACCGATACCAGAGTAGCCGATACCGTTAATTGATTCTGTTACACCTTGAACAACTGAAGAAGAACCTGGTTGCTCGTTGATGCTTGATTTAAAGTCACCGCCACACAAGGCGCTGTCTTTAAAGAAACCATATGTGCCTGAAACAGCGTTACGGCTGTACAGAGCAAAATCACGATTTTCCCAAGCACCACTCAAACCAACCTCACCCCAACGAGTGATATCAGCATCGTTACCACAACGACGAGTTGCAGAGAAGATAGCGTCAACTTGTTGCAGGGTTAAACCTTCAATCGGATTGTCTTTATTTACGTATACGGCAACCATGTCAACTGCAACTGGTAATTCAGTTGGTGCATAGCCAAATTTTTTCTCAAATTCCTGAATTTCAGATTGACGCATACCACGGCTCATTGGGGCCAAAGTAGCTGTACCTTCTGTCAAAGCTGGTGGCGCAGTTGAAGAACCGGCACCTTGAATCTGAATGTTTACATTTGGGTAGAATTTGTTGAATTCTTCAGCCCACAATGTCATCAGGTTGTTCAATGTATCAGAACCGATACTGGTCAAGTTGCCAGATACACCTGATACAGATTTGTATTCAGGAAGATTTGGATCAACGTCAGCCAGTGTTACGGATGAGAACGCCATCGTTACAGCGGCGCCCAGAACGGCGAGTTTAGTTTTGAACATGAGTGTTCAGCTCCATTGGTTGAAAGAAATAAAGCAACTACAAGCTGCTTACCGGGCTTAGTATCGGGCCGGACTGTGACAAGAGTATGAAGTTAATATGACAATTCAATGACAGCCACAGCGATATCTGGAACTTAGATATCGCTGGGTTCAACCAATTTGTTTCCGGAAAACACAGGTAAAGCGAGAGCCTTGGCCAATCTGGCTATCAATAGTCAGCGCGGCATTGTGGCGTTGCAAAACATGTTTAACGATAGCTAAGCCTAGACCTGTTCCACCGGCCTCACGTGAACGCCCCGAATCAACACGATAAAACCGTTCGGTCAGTCTTTCCAAATGGCGGGCTTCAATTCCATCACCGTGATCAATCACGCTGATGGAAGGGACATTTTGTTCTACCTGCCAGACCACTTCTATCGCACATTGCTCAGGTGTGTATTTCACTGCATTAAACACCAGATTGGAGATGGCACTGCGCAGCTCATCCACATCGGCCAGCAACCATTTATCGCTAAGGATCTGCAGGGTTATTTGATGCGAATTAAAATGTTCGAGACGTTTGGCATCTTCAACAATCGCCGCCAGCAATCGTGGAATATCGGTAGGTCTATGTAATAAAGGTTTATCGCCAGTTTCAAGTTGCGACAAGGCTAGTAAATCTTTGATCATTAAATGCATGCGCTGGCTTTGCTGCTGCATCACCGGTAAGGCATGGCGCCACAAATCTGGGTCACTCTCAGTAGTTAAGGTTTCCAGATAACCACGTAACACGGTTAATGGCGTACGTAATTCATGTGACACATTGGCCACAAAATCACGCCGCATACGTTGCAATTTTTGAGTTTGAGTAATGTCTCGGGCAATCAACAAACGATCCTTGCTGGCATAACGCACCACTTTAAATTCGAGTTGAATGCGATCATCCATTGGGGATGTTGAAATAACTACCGCTGGAGCATCAGCGTCCATTTCCAAAAGACTTTGAAATGTCGGATCACGCACCAGATTGTTGACTCGTACACCATTATCACGCGGCCAGCTGATACCCAGTAATTCAGTAGCTGAGGTATTCGCCCAACTGACCTGGCCAAACTCTCCCATTACCACAACTGCATCTGGTAACGCAGCGGTTGCCGACTGGAATCGTTTTAGATACCCGGTGAGTTTTTTCTTACGACTGCTGTTTTGCGCCCGCATCTGCTCAATCTGACGACATACATCGTCAATAACACCTTCAGCTTCCGGGGAGCGATTTTTTTTCGGTTTATCTAACCAGCTTTTTAATTGAAACCACTTTCCTTGCAGCCAGAAAATATAAATAAGTGAGGCGATAAACAGAAACGTCATCATGTGCCCGAATACCAGCCCGACAAACCCTGCCAGACTCAGTACTGTGAGCAAACGCCAATAATCCCATTGCATTATTGTGCTCCGTTATTCAGCAGAAAAACGGTAACCCACACCACGAACGGTTTGCACCAGGTTGTCGTGATTACTTGGCTCAAGTGCTTTACGTAAACGACGAATATGCACATCCACTGTGCGCTCCTCTATATATACGGTGTCGCCCCAGACAAAATCCAACAATTGCGAACGGTTATAAGCCCGCTCAGGGGTTTTTCATAAAGAAATGCAATAGACGGAATTCGGTCGGGCCCAATTCAATTCTTTCGCCATTGACCAATACCCGGTGACTCTTTGTATCCATCACTAATTCACCCATCTGCAATTTCTGGGCATCATCACTATCGATGGGTCGACAACGACGCAATACCGCTTTTATGCGAGCGATTAACTCTGGGGGAGAAAATGGTTTGTTGATGTAATCATCAGCACCGACACTCAGACCTTTGACCATGTCCTCACTTTCACCTTTAGCGGTGAGCATGATGACTGGAATCGAGGCCAGAAATTCATTGGCGCGCAGTCGTCTTATAAACTCGATGCCATCAATGCCGGGCAACATCCAGTCCAGCAGGATCATGTCGGGTTGCTGATTTTTCAGCCACTCCAAACCGGATTCACCATCCTTGGAAGCTTCACAGGTGAATCCGGCCTGTCGCAGACTGAAATTAATCATGTCACGAATGGCGGCGTCATCTTCCACTAACAAAACCGATATGCTCATATACGGGGGTTCCCTGATCTATTTTTGCGTAGCGTAAAGCTTAACGGGCAAATATGACAATTTGATAACAGCGCTGAAACCTTTATCAGAGCTGGGCTTGTCGCGGTAACATTTTTGAAATAATGCTGGCGGCGAAAATCATCAATGCTGAAATAACCAAACACGCTGCCAAGCCAGCTACCTGATAAACCCAGCCGGATAACAAGGTTCCAAATAGTCTGCCAGCCGCATTTGCCATGTAATAAAAACCAACATCCAATGACACGCCTGCTGCATCAGCATACGACACTATTAAATAAGAGTGGATAGCTGAATTAATCGCAAAGACAGCGCCATAAACCAGTAAACCGACGGTTAATGCTGGTAATACTGCCCATTGAAAATACACCGCGCCCGCAATAATTAATGGCAACACTATAAGCGGCAAAGACCATAACCAGACATGGTATCCATCCGGTGCATGCTGTTTGGAAAAGCCAGTGAGTTTAGGCGCCAAGGCCTGCACAACGCCATAAGCAATGACCCATGCCGCCAGCAAAGCCCCAACATAAATCGCTGGCCATTCCAATTGCGCGTGCAAAAACACCGGCAAAGCAACAACAAACCAGATGTCACGAGAACCAAATAGAAAAAACCGTGCCAATGACAAGCGATTTACTGCCGCACTTTTTGACCAGATATCGCTGAATTTGGGTTTGATTTTGGCTTTGCCTAAATCGCGCTGCAACATCACGATGCTGAAGATCAACACGACCAATAACACCGCAGCCATAACCAAAATGGCACCGCGAAAGCCTATCCAAGAAAGTAAAGCGGCACCGACAAAAAACCTACCCTTAAGCATTTTTGGAGCCGGTGAGAATGGATATCCATTTAAATAATGTAGATTGAGCGTCATCTGCAACCAGCATTTTGATGCTGGATTTAGCGCTCATTTTATTGAGATCTTTGGCAATACCAGAAAGCGCCTGCGCCACCATCACATAAGCTACAGTTAACCATTGCGGATCGACCAACAACATCGCTAAGGCAATGACCTGCAATAACAGGCCTAGATGCATCGTGACATTAAGGCCTAATCTGGCAGCCAGCCAACCACCGACCAGATTTGTCACGATGCCAAAAAACTCATAGAGGACAAACAACATCGCCACTTCAAGCGGGCTGTACCCCAATTGGTGGAAGAACAACACCACCAACATGCGTAACGCACCATCTGAAACGGTAAACGCCCAATAGCTGAAGGTCACCACCAGATATTGCTGAATCGCAACGGGTAACGCTTTAAGTCTGTTCAGCATTTGCAAAATCATCCTGACTAATTAGCAATTTATAATATGTCAGTTTGATGAATTTTTGATTACAGCATGATGCCTTTAATCATAAAGAAGATGCAGGCTGACAGCGTGGCGGCAGCTGGTACAGTGACAATCCAGGCAGTCACAATCTTTTTCACCATATCGCGTTTTACAAACAGGTTTTTCTTTTCTTTTTTGAGGATTTTTTTGGCTTTTTTCAGCTCAGCTTCTTCTTCCTCGATCAACCGATATAGTTCAGTAATCCGTTGATATTCATCAACGGATTTTGCTGGTTTTTTCTCCAGCTTTTTCAGCTCATTACGTAATGCATTAAGCATTTTTTTATCGTCTCTGATTTCGGCTTTTTCGCGATCAATCTGTCTTTCAATTTTATTTGATTCATCCAGCCATTCACGTAAAAAGCCCACACCGAATACACCACCAATCGCAACGTGAGTGGTACTAACAGGCAAACCTAATTGACTAGCAATAATGACCGTTAATGATGCCGCCATTGCTATGGAATAAGCACGCATCTGATCCAGCTCGGTAATTTCACCGCCAACGGTACGAATTAAACGTGGCCCATACAAGCCCAGACCAATTGCAATACCTAAAGCACCAACGGCCATCACCCAGATTGGAATACCGGCTTGAGATGTGATGCCACCGGTCATAATTGCGTCGTTAATCGCTGCCAAAGGCCCGATAGCATTGGCCACATCGTTAGCGCCATGGGCAAAACTCAATAACGCAGCAGCAAAGATCAATGGAATAGTGAACTGGGCGTTTACGCTCTGACGATCATTCTTCATGCCGGGCATGTTATGACTTAAGGACTTCTTCATAATCCAGAACACCAACACAGCCACCATCAGACCGATTAATGCTGCAATAAAAAAACCCGGTTTACTTTGCGCTGCCACGTCAACCAATGGCAGGTTATTCACCGTGTTTACGATGCCGCCCCAAATTTGACTAAGCCCTTTTAACACCAGGTACGTTACAAAAGCCCAGGCCATTACTGAAACATAAATTGGTACCCAACGGTATGAAGCCTGGATTTTGTCATCACGAAAAATAATGGTTTTCTTGATCGCCAATAAAAATAAGGCCGCGATAATGCCGCCCATTAACGGTGAAATGATCCAGGAGCTGACAATTGCTCCCATGGTGCCCCAATTAACAATGTTGATTCCGGCGGCGGCCATGCCTGCCCCCATCACCCCACCGACAATTGAATGCGTCGTGGAAACCGGCGCTCCGGCAAAAGTAGCCAGGTTCAACCATAAAGCTGCAGCCAATAATGCGGCCATCATCGCCCAGATAAAACTATCAGTATCGTCGCCGAATTGCTTGATATCGATGATGCCACCTTTGATGGTAGATACCACCTCGCCGCCAGCAATAAAGGCACCGGCGGCTTCGAAAATCATCGCAATCATGATGGCGCCGCCCATGGTCAACGCCTTGGAACCTACTGCTGGTCCAACATTGTTGGCAACGTCATTAGCACCAATATTCATTGCCATATAACCACCAAACACGGCGGCAATAGCTAAAAAGAGATTATTGGGAACGCCGCCGGAGGTGGCGAAACTGTATGCCAGGATGGCTGCGAGGAAAAATAAGGCGAAACCTATTCGTGCTATTTCAGCATGGCTTTTTTTGTAGGCCTGCTTTTCAAGTTTATGAATGGTTTTGATTTCCACAAGACACCTGTGCTTTGCCAAAAAAGAGGCTAATTATTACAGTTTAAAGACAACATGACACCCTGTTACATATCCCCGTGTAACAATCGGCTGTTAGAATGGTCTGTAACTGCAACGAATCTGTGGCGATCATTACATGAAACAATTTTTAATCCTGCTTATGCTGCTCAGCAGTTTTTCAGCACAAGCGCGGCCCAGCCTGTTGGAGAAATTCGGCTTTAATAGCGCTGATATGCCTCCTGAAGTCGATGAAGCCTTTGCTTTTGATGCGGTATTGACTAATCCGCAAATGATTCTGGCTGGTTGGCGAATCATGGAGGGCAATTATCTTTATCAGGACAAAATCCGCTTTGAAATAACCGATAACGATGCGGTGCAGATTGGCGAATTTACCTTGCCAGCCGGTGAGACAAAAAATGATGCCTATTTTGGCTTATCGGAAGTTTATACCAGCGATATTCAGCTAAATCTGCCTTTAATTCGCAGTCAGACTGACGCAACCTCGGTGACGTTAACGGCTCACTATCAAGGTTGTTCTGAAACCTTTGGCATTTGTTACCCGCCCACTCGTAAGACCATTAATCTGAGTCTGCCAGCGGTGACTGATTCGGCAAGTCCAGCGGCAGCGGCTGTCGAACCTGCCCCTGTTATCCCGGCCATGAACTCAAATGTTATTAGTCAACAGGATGAGATTTCACAACGTTTACAAAACGATAATCTGTTACAGATTCTGTTTGGCTTTCTCGGTTTAGGCTTATTGCTCGCTTTTACCCCTTGTGTGTTTCCGATGATCCCGATTTTGTCTGGAATTATTGTCGGCCAGGGTGAAAACATCACCACACGTCGGGCATTTGTGCTTTCTCTTATTTATGTACTCGCCATGTCAGTGACCTATACCACTGCTGGTGTGTTAACAGGACTACTCGGTGGTAATCTGCAAGCCATGTTGCAAAATCCCTGGGTGATATCCAGTTTTGTTGGCATATTGCTGCTGCTTTCTTTATCAATGTTTGGCTTTTTTGAATTGCAGTTACCGCATGGCTTGCAACAACGTCTGCACCAACTCAGTCATCGTCAACAAGGCGGTACTTTAATTGGGGTCGCGTTGATGGGCTTGTTATCCGGATTAATAGTCGGGCCTTGCTTGGCACCGCCATTGGCCGGAGCATTATTATTTATCAGCCAGCATGCCGATCCTGTCTTAGGTGGTGCGGCCTTATTTGCGATGAGTATCGGCATGGGCATACCGTTACTGATCATTGGTACTTCGGCCGGCACCTTATTACCCAAAGCCGGACGCTGGATGGAAAATATAAAGGCATTCTTTGGGGTAATGCTTATTGCACTTGCCATCTGGATGCTAGATCGCATTCTGCCCGGCTGGACCATTCTTTTTATGAGCGGCGCATTGTTGATTATCAGCGCGGTTTATCTGGGAGCTCTTAATAATTTGCCGATCGAAGCCACCGGCTGGCAAAAATTATGGAAAGGCCTGGGTTTACTATCACTTATCAGTGGTGCACTACTGCTGATCGGTAGCGCCAGTGGCGGCAATTCTATTTTGCAACCGCTACATAAATTGAGTATTGGTAACGCCAACTCAACAACTACACCACAATTACAATTTGCCTATGTCAATTCAATCGAAGAGCTCGAATCGGCATTAAGAGTCAGCAATCAACCGGTGATGCTGGATTTTTACGCCGACTGGTGTACCGATTGTAAGGCAATGGAACAAACTACTTTTCGTGATCCCCAAGTGGTCAGTACTTTGCAGAACTTTACTCTGCTGAAAGTCGACCTCACTGACAATACTGCTGCGCACCAGGCATTATTAAAGGCACTTCGTGTATTTGGTCCACCAAGCATGTTGTTTTATGACAAAAACGCCGAAGAATCCGCTTCCCATCGCTTGGTCGGTCATGTCTCTGCCGCCCAGTTGAACGCTCATCTGGCGGATTTTCTGGCTCAACAATCAAAATAGCGAGAATAACTGTATTTCGGCGAAATTAGCGACAAAAAGCCGGATTTTTAGTTAAAAAGCTGGACAATAAAGCGCCCGCTGGTGCAAAATCCCGCCTTATATTTCCAGTGTTGGTATGTGGTTGTTATGGCGAAATTTCTAGTATTGCATGGCCCAAATCTGAATTTGTTGGGTCAGCGCGAGCCTGAAATTTATGGAGCCACCACCCTCAGTGATATCAACAACCGCCTACAACAGCTGGCACAAGCTGGTGGTCATCAACTCGATTCTTTGCAAAGCAATGCCGAACATGAACTGATCGCCGCCATTCAGTCAGCCCGTCAGCAATATGATTTTATTTTAATTAACCCTGCAGCCTTTACCCATACCAGTGTGGCAATTCGTGATGCATTGGCTGCGGTAGCTATACCCTTTATCGAAATACATTTGTCCAATGTGCATCGTCGTGAGGCGTTTCGTCAGCAATCCTATTTTTCGGATTTAGCGGTCGGCGTGATTTGCGGTCTTGGTGCGCAGGGCTATGAACTGGCATTACAAGCTGCCATTACACACACCAACCATCAAGGCTAAATCATGGATATTCGTAAAATAAAAAAATTGATTGATTTGATTCAGGAATCGGATGTTGCAGAGATCGAAATTTCTGAAGGTGAAGAATCTGTTCGTATCAGCCGCGCCAGCACTGCATATCCACAACAACAATATTTTGCTGCTCCGCAACAACCCGCTCAAGCTGCACCAAGTGTGCCGTCATTTGCCAGTGAAGCCGCTACCGCTGCTGCAACAGCCGCTGCGACTAAATCCTCTAATGAAGCCAATGCTGTTCGCTCACCAATGGTCGGCACTTTTTATCGTTCGCCATCACCGGAAGCAGCTTCGTTTGTGGAAATCGGTCAACAAGTTTCAGCCGGTGATGTCATTTGCATTATCGAAGCGATGAAAATGTTCAATCAAATTGAAGCGGATCGTAGCGGTACCGTCAAAGCTATTCTGGTCGAAGATGGTCACCCGGTTGAATATGACGAACCGTTGATCGTTATCGAATAATACTGCTGACAGCTTCGGCTGTTTTAGCAAGCTAAACACTGCGGATAAAACATCATGATTGATAAAATAGTCATCGCTAATCGTGGCGAGATCGCTTTGCGTATTCTCAGAGCCTGCTGGGAATTAGGGATTAAAACTGTTGCCGTCCACTCTGATGTGGATCGGGATTTGAAACATGTACTATTGGCTGATGAGAGTGTCTGTATCGGGCCCGCGCCATCCGGCCTAAGCTATTTGAATGTACCGGCTTTGATCAGCGCAGCTGAAATCACCGATGCCACAGCGATCCATCCTGGATACGGTTTTCTGTCAGAAAACGCTGATTTTGCTGAACGTGTCGAAGAAAGTGGCTTTATTTTTATCGGTCCTCGCCCAGAAACCATTCGTATCATGGGTGACAAAGTTGAAGCGATAAAAGCCATGAAAGCCGCCGGTGTACCTTGTGTACCGGGTTCTGATGGCCCGCTTGGCAATGATGATGAGACTAATATGCGTCTGGCACGTGAAATCGGTTATCCGATCATTATTAAAGCCGCTGGCGGTGGTGGTGGTCGTGGTATGCGGGAAGTACACAGTGAAGCGCATTTGCTGAATGCCATTGCGTTGACCAAAAGCGAAGCTAAATCTGCGTTCAGCAATGATATGGTTTACATGGAGAAATTCCTGGAAAACCCACGTCATATCGAGTTTCAAGTATTAGCCGATGAACATGGCAATGCCGTGCATTTGGGCGAGCGTGATTGCTCAATGCAGCGCCGTCATCAGAAAGTTGTTGAAGAAGCTCCCGCACCGGGCATTACCAAAGAAATGCGCGATCGTATGGGTAAAGTCTGTGCCGATGCCTGTGTGCGTATCGGTTACCGTGGTGCCGGTACCTTTGAGTTCCTTTATCAAGACGGTGAGTTCTATTTCATTGAGATGAACACTCGTATTCAGGTTGAACATCCTGTTACCGAACGCGTTACCGGTGTGGATTTGGTTGTTGAGCAGATCCGTATCGCATCAGGTTTACCGCTGTCGATTAAACAAGAAGATGTGGTGATGCGCGGCCATGCAATTGAATGTCGTATTAACGCTGAAGATCCACGTACCTTTATGCCGAGTCCGGGTTTAGTGACGCATTACCATGCCCCTGGCGGCGCCGGCATTCGTATGGATTCACATCTTTACAGCGGCTATCGTGTACCACCTAACTATGATTCATTGATTGGCAAATTGATTGCTTATGGTAATACCCGTGAATCAGCGATCGCCCGTATGCGTACGGCGTTGAAAGAAATTGGCATTGAAGGCATCAAAACTAACGTTGAATTACAACGTGACATTATGGATGACACGCATTTTCAAACCGGTGGCACCAACATCCACTACCTTGAAAAGAAACTCGGACTTTAAGTCCGTCTGTTATGGCCTGGATCCAACTTATTTTCACCAGCTCGCCGCAGCAGGCAGAAGCATTATCCGATGCACTGTCTGAATGCGGTGCGGCAGCTGTCACTTTCCAGGACAATGCCGATCAACCGATTTACGAACCAGCCATAGGCGAAACACCGTTATGGTCAGCGACCTCGGTAATTGCTTTATTTGATGCCGAGACTGACACGGATATGCTGCTGGCATCATTAAAATCTCTGATAAGTGATTTACCAGACTGCCGCATTGAAGCGGTTGAAGATAAAGACTGGGAACGCGAGTGGATGGATAACTTCAAACCCATCTGCTTCGGTGAAAAATTATGGATTGTGCCCAGCTGGCATCAACCACCGCAACCAGAAGCCATTAATATTCTGTTAGATCCCGGCTTGGCTTTTGGCACTGGCACGCATCCAACCACCGCCTTATGTTTGCAATGGTTAGATCAAGCGGATTTAACTGGTAAAACCGTGATTGATTATGGCTGTGGCAGTGGCATCCTGGCGATTGCAGCGGCGCTGCTTGGTGCAAATAAAATAATCGGTGTCGACACAGACCCGCAGGCATTGGAAGCGACACAGGCCAATGCACAGCGTAATGGCGTCATTATCGAAACTTATCTGCCACAACATTGCCCGACCATTGAATGTGATTTATTACTAGCGAATATTCTGGCCGGTCCGTTACTGGAACTGATGCCGCGCTTTCTCGAATTAACGCGTCCTCAATCACAGTTAGTGTTATCAGGGCTGTTGGATGTGCAAGCAGAGACATTACGTCAGCATTACCAAACAGCCTTTGAGATGGATCCCCCTGTTGTGCTGGAAGAATGGGCACGTCTGACTGGTGTTCGTCATGGCTGATAAAACACTCTCTATCGGTCCGTACACCTTACCCAATAATTTGTTTCTGGCTCCCATGGCCGGTGTTACTGATCGTCCATTTCGCCAACTTTGCCGAAAACTTGGTGCCGGTATGGCGGTATCAGAAATGATCACTGCCAATAAAGCGTTATGGGCCAGTAAAAAGTCATTGTTACGTGCCAATCATGAAGGTGAGCCAGAACCACGTAGTGTGCAGATTGCCGGCGCTGATCCGCAAATGATGGCTGAAGCCGCGCGACATAATGTGGCGGAAGGCGCTCATATCATTGACATCAATATGGGATGCCCGGCAAAAAAAGTCTGTAATGTGATGGCCGGTTCGGCTTTGTTACAACATGAAAAATTGGTCGGCGATATTCTTGAATCTGTGGTCAATGCGGTTGATGTGCCGGTGACGTTAAAAATCCGTACCGGCTGGGATCGTGATAATCGTAATGGTGTGCGTATTGCCAGAATTGCTGAAGATGCTGGTATTCAAGCTCTGGCCGTGCATGGTCGCACTCGCGCCGATGCTTATAAAGGTGATGCCGAATACGACACCATTGCGGAAATTAAATCACGCATCGCCATTCCGGTCATTGCCAATGGTGATATCGAAAGTCCGCAGAAAGCATTACTGGTGTTACAGAAAACCGGCGCAGATGGTTTGATGATTGGTCGTGCCGCGCAAGGCAACCCGTGGATATTCCAACAAATACTGCATTTCTTACAAACTGGTGAGAATTTAGCCGAACCAGCTGTAACAGAAGTGCAACAGATCTTGATTAGTCACCTGCACACGCTGTACGATTTCTACGGTGAATATTCCGGTGTGCGCATGGCACGCAAACATATTGCCTGGTACAGCAAAGGCTTGCGCAATGGTAACGCCTTTCGCCAACAAATGAATACACTGGAAAAAGCTGAACAACAGCTGGCTTTTACAGATGCATTTTTTGCGCAACTCGCTGACAAGGATTCATTGGCCGCATGAATAACGCGCTGAACAACGACTTAGCTGACTGTATTGATTTAGGTGTTACCGCCGAGCAACAACACGCGCCCTTAAATCAATGTGTCACCAACGCGCTGAAAACCTATTTTGAGCAACTGGACGGCCACTCCCCCGCTAATCTTTATGAAATGTTGATGACAGAGGTTGAAGTACCTTTGTTACAAGCCGCATTGGCACACACCCACGGAAATCAAAGTCGCGCTGCCGAAATTCTGGGCATTAACCGCGGCACCCTGCGAAAAAAACTCAAGCAATACGGCTTGTAATCAAGCCTGAATCTCAATCTGGAATCCTGATGAACTCGATTAAACGCGCACTGTTGAGTGTTTCTGACAAAACCGGCATCGTTGAATTTGCCAAACAATTACAAGCTTTAAACGTTGAATTACTCTCTACCGGCGGCACCGCTAAATTGCTCAGCGATGCCGGTTTGAATGTTAAAGAAGTCTCCGAACATACCGGTTTCCCCGAAATGATGGATGGCCGCATTAAAACCTTACATCCAAAAATTCATGGTGGTCTGCTGGGTCGTCGCGGAAAAGATGACAACATCATGCAACAGCATGACATCGCACCGATTGATTTAGTGGTGGTGAACTTGTATCCGTTTGAAGCGACCGTAGCGCGTGAAGACTGCCCGCTGGAAGACGCTATTGAAAATATTGATATCGGTGGCCCGACCATGTTGCGCGCAGCGGCTAAAAATCATGCTGACGTGACGGTAGTTGTTGATCCGGCGGATTACGCTCGGGTGATTGAACAGATTCAATCGCAGGGTGGAACTGATGAGCACACTCGTTTTGATCTGGCGCTGAAAACTTTTGAACACACTGCACATTACGATGGTGCGATTGCCAATTATCTTGGCACTATTCAGGCTGATAAAAGTAAAGCCGCATTCCCACGTACATTTAATAGTCAGTTCCAGCTTAAACAAGCCATGCGTTATGGTGAAAACCCGCATCAAAAAGCCGCTTTTTATGTGGAAAAACAGGCTGAAACCGGTTCAATCGGTGCAGCCATTCAGCTACAGGGCAAAGAATTATCTTATAACAATATTGCCGATACCGATGCTGCATTGGAATGCGTCAAAGTGTTTAACGACAAACCAGCCTGCGTGATTGTTAAACATGCTAATCCTTGCGGTGTCGCCACAGCCGATGATTTGCTTACAGCTTATGATCTGGCCTATCAAACCGATCCAACTTCTGCGTTTGGCGGCATTATTGCCTTTAACCGTGAGCTGGATGGCAAAACCGCACAAGCGATTATTGATCGCCAGTTTGTCGAAGTGATTATCGCGCCGAAAATCAGCGATGCAGCCAAAGCCGTGGTTGCCGGTAAAGCCAATGTACGTTTGTTGTGCAGTGGTGATTTCCCATCCACTCCGGCCACTGATTTTGATTTCAAACGTGTGACAGGTGGATTGCTGGTGCAGGACCGCGATATTCAGATTGTCACTGAGGCTGAATTAAAAGTGGTCACTAAACTGCAACCCACCAAAGAACAACTGGCTGATCTTTTGTTTGCCTGGCGCGTCGCTAAATTTGTGAAATCCAACGCGATTGTTTATGCCAAAAACCAGCAAACCGTAGGTATTGGCGCCGGCCAGATGAGTCGTGTGGTCAGCAGCCGTATTGCTGGCATCAAAGCTAACGATGCTGTATTAACGGTTCCAGGAGCGGTGATGGCATCAGATGCCTTTTTCCCGTTCCGTGATGGTTTGGATGCTGCTGCCGAAGCTGGCATCAGCGCGGTAATCCAACCCGGTGGTTCGATGCGTGATGATGAAGTCATTGCGGCAGCAGATGAGCATGGCATTGCGATGGTATTTACCGGCATGCGGCATTTCCGCCACTAAGTATTGAGCGCCTTGTGGATCGCGCCCAGGCTCTTCGCGTATTTCAGGCACATAACCGCGCCCGGATCAGTCGCTTAATAGAGCTGGCGCCACCCAAGCAGGCGATGTTTTATCGTCTGCTGCCATTGTTGTTTCATATTAACCATAAACTGCTGCCGGGCTATGTCAGTGATGACTGTCCGGCAGGCATTATGGATTACCAACCGGATAGCGAAGCGCTGCACAGTGCTATCAGTCTGAATCGTAATTTTATTCATCGACGCAAAGCGTTACGTCGTTATGCCTTACGCGGTATTTACCTGCTTAATCCCGCCGGGCAAATTCGTTACCCGGAACCGGCCAGTTTTGATTTATGGCTGGTGCATCACGCTACTTTAAAACCCGATCAGCTGGCGCAATTACAAAACAAAGTTGAGGCTATCACCCAGTGGGTGGCTACATTAGGCATCACTTTACGATATCGGTTGCTTAATGAAACACAATGCCGCAACGAAGCATTGTCTGCTACAGAAAGACAACAGTTTTATCTTCAAGGCCTTTGTATCGCTGGCAGTGCACCGCTTTGGTGGCTAATCACCAGTGAAGAACAACTCTCCTACCCGCAAATTGCCGAACGTTTATTATCACAACGCGGCTTAACCCAAATCAGCCTGCTGGACTTTGGTTTTGACTCTTCCGTCGAAGCACAAGCGTTGTTCAATGATGCTTGTCAGACTTTCAAAAAAAGCCTGCAGGGTGATGCCACCGCATTGCTGGATTTAGTTTTTTTACAACATCAATTATCGCTATTCCCCAACGTCATTCCGTTAGCCGAGCGCTATAAACAGCAGGTTGAACAAGGTGAAACCGATAGTATGCAGGTGGAACCAGCGGGCCTAAAGCTAACCGAGATAGAGCAATTTTCAACACTCGACGATCAAAAAATTGCCCGACAAGCTTTTTATGCGCTGTGTGGTGAACGTTTGTCGCAACAGGTTCATCATCCTCAATTTGCCTGGCGGCGCTTTAGTCTGCAAAAGATTTATACCAACTGGAGCTGGTCAGCGGACACATTAAAAATTGAAGATAGCCGCGCCAATTGGAGCTACCCGCAGCGTCAGCAGTGGTGGTCGGATCTGTTGCCTAAATTGCAACGTTTTCTGTCGGATTTGCAGCAATTTGCCAAACAGCATTTAGCCAGTGCCGCAGATCAACTCGATGAGCTGGGGAAGTTACTCGCCCTTACTCTCGACAATACAGACTCCGTTATCGAACAATTACCGATAGCGATGCAGATGCCCAATGGGCCAGAGCAATTGTATCTGTATCGTTTCGTTGAGCAATCCGATTGGATACTTAGTTCTATACCACTGAGCGATGCGAAACAGGTTGGCCTTAATCAACATAAATCTCTGGTGCATCTGCTGGCTTGGGCGGTACGCAACAATATTCTCACCACCCGCAGCTGGTTGAGAGTGGCCGATCAAAAACATCAGATAAATATCAACCTGGTGTTGGAATTGACCCAGACTTTATTGAAATCCCCCTTACCGCTAACTCAGAACGAGGTAAGTAGCGAAGCGTTTCAGCAGCCAGCTAAAGCAGAACAATTAATGTTGTTCGCTAATCTACAAACCACAGGCAGTGATATTCAGCAAACTGGTGCGGTACAGATGGCGAGCCTGAATACTGATCCGTTAAGTTATACCTCCAGCCGACAAAATCTGGTGAATAGTCTGGACCTGTTGGTTTATAGCAATTGGGGACAATGGCACCACTATCGTTTTGATGGGGTTAACGCCGTCGCTGAAGGATTAAGCCAGACACTCAAATGGCAACCAGCAACACAATTGAGCAGCCATATTTTATGCTGGTGCGCCACTGGATTTTTTGGTCAGGCCATTAACAAACGATTGCAAACGCTGTTTGAGGCGGTATTAACGCATTATCAATATCATCCTCAGCAAGGTCGCTATTTGCTGACACTTGGCGATCGTTTATTACAGATTCAATGGCACGACGATGCATTACATATAAAACCATTCGCCGCTGGAAAAACGCTTAATCAGGCGCTTGCAGAGGAACAAAAACTTTACCTGCCAAGCAGGGTCGACAGTTATCTTGATACTGACAATCTGCTTAACTCGTTACTGTTATATCAACAGCAACAGATTGTCAGTTTATTTGCCTATCGCCAGACCGACACCACAGAGGTGTATGTAGTTGATGAACTGGGCGGTTACAGCAATTTACTTATCCGCCGGTTACGGAATCGTTGATTTTGGCGCAACTGAAACTGTTTATTAATAATAGCGTTGCTGAAACGGTGATACGTTGTGATTGTTATCAGCTGCTGAAACAACAGCAGCGTTGGCAGATAAATGCAATTAAACCGCTGCGTCCTGCTTCGGCAAGCTTATCGGTTATCTGGCAAATAACCGGTGCTCAACTGGCATTAAAAATAAATTCGCAGGTAGTTAAAACTGATCTGGGTGATCCGCAGTTAAGCACCATCCTCGCTGAATTATTTCAACAACAAAATGGTCATAAACCGGCGTTTTATTTTATTGATAAGTTACAGTTTGTGCCTAAGGCGCCTTATTCCAGTTTGTTTTTTCTGAATCGAAAATACGAATTAGAGCAAGAGTTTAATACGGTAAAGCTTTAGATTTCGCCGCAGCTCTTTTATGATGTGGCACCTGACCAACATTAAAGAATGGGTATGATTAAAGTAGGAATTGTCGGTGGCACGGGTTATACCGGTGTCGAATTGCTCCGGTTGTTAGCGGTACATCCGCACGTCTCTCTGGAAGTTATCACCTCTCGCAGCGAAGCGGGTATGCCGGTGAGCGACATGTATCCCAATCTGCGTGGTCATGTTGATATCTGTTTTACGGTGCCGGATGACGATGCTTTAGCTGCCTGTGATGTGGTGTTCTTTGCCACGCCCCATACTGTGGCTATGGCCAGTGTGCCGGCTTTAATCGAGCGTGGCGTTCGGGTGATTGATTTGTCAGCAGATTTCCGGCTGAAAAATATCGAGTTGTGGGAAAAGTGGTATGCAACACCTCATACCTGCCCGCATCTAGCCGAGCTTGCGGTATATGGCCTGCCTGAACTTAATCGTGAAAAAATTCGTGATGCACAATTAGTTGCGGTTGCCGGCTGTTATCCAACAGCTGTCCAGTTAGGTTATATGCCGTTATTGGAAGCTGGACTCATCGATGCCAAACATTTGATAGCCGATGCCAAATCAGGCGTCAGCGGTGCCGGACGTAAAGCCAGTATTGGCACCATGTTGACTGAAGCCAGTGAGAATATGAAAGCTTATGCCGTTGCCGGTCATCGTCATTTACCTGAAATTCGGCAGGGCCTGAACCAGATGAATGGCTCCGACGTCGGCCTGACCTTTGTGCCGCATTTAACCCCGATGATTCGGGGCATTCATGCCACGTTGTATGGGCAATTGCTGAAAGCAACTGATTTACAAGACCTGTTTGAACAACGGTTCGCCGATGAACCTTTTGTCGATGTGATGCCTGCCGGTTCGCATCCTGAAACACGTAGTGTGCGCGGTGCTAATGTCTGCAGAATCGCTGTACATCAACCCGAAAATGCCGATACGGTTGTAGTGTTATCGGTAATTGATAACCTGGTTAAAGGGGCTTCGGGTCAGGCCATTCAAAACATGAATATCATGTTTGGTCTTGATGAACGTGCCGGCATTAATCAAATTGCGACACTCCCCTGATGACTTCGCCATTGGATAATTATGTTATTCAACCGAAACGTCCTTTACGGATTATCTTCTGGATTGTAGTAGCAATCGTCATCACCGGACTAATCCAATGGTATTGGTTTAATCATGACAGTGGCGATAAAGCCCGGTTGCTTGAACAAAATAAACAGATGACCGAACAGCTTGCCTCAATGAAAGTACAACTGATGCAGCAGGCGGAATTAGTGCAAAACCAGCAACAAGTTAAAGCTATGCATCAGGCAACGGCACAGCAATTACAAAATCGGCTGGAACAATTGCAGAAGAAAGTCATTGATCTCGACAAAGAACTGCTTTTCTATCAAAACATTACTCAGGGCAACAGCAGCAGCGAACTGCAGATCCGCGATTTGCAGTTACGCCCTGATTCAGAAAACCCGGAGCAATTACGCTACCGCCTGGTCATTACGCAAGGCAAGAATATTAGTGAACCGATTACCGGCGAAATCCTTATCCGTTTGCAAAATATTGAAGGTGAAGGCGAAAAAGCCAAAGCCATTGAACTGAATGTGAGTGAACATCCGCTGAATCTGCGCCATGTCCAGGTTATTGAAGGCGTATTTAATTTGACCGAACTCCCTGAGCCGGAGCAAATCAGCGTCGATTTGCGCCAGAAAGATAAAGTCTTAATTTCACGTAGCTTTGATTGGCAAATAGATTCGTCAATCGGGCAATGAGGTAATTCATGTTCAACAGCAAAAAGCAAAAACATCGCAAAGCCGCTCGAATTGACACATTAATCGGTGAAAACACACATATTAAAGGTGATATTCATTTCAGTGGCGGATTAAGAATTGATGGCGTCATCACCGGAAACATTACCGCTGATGAAGGTGAAGCAGCGTTATTAACGCTGAGTGAAAAAGGCCGCATAGAAGGCGAAATCAGAGTTCCTTTTCAACTAATTAACGGCGATGTGAAAGGCCATATTTACTCTTCCGAACATGTTGAACTTGCCGCAAAAGCTCGTATCAACGGCAATGTGTTTTACAAGTTGTTAGAAGTCGCTATGGGTAGTGAGGTAAATGGACAACTGATTCATGTAGGTGAAGCAGAACAATCCGACTTGAACTTGGACCATACCCCAACCGATCCTAATTTGAACCTTGAACAAAAATCTTAGGCTCTATTTATCTTTAATCAACTCAACTGCTTGATACTATTTTTCAGTCACAATTTAAGTGGCGATAAAAGATAAAAAAACCATAATACTTGACTAATTTAGTCAGAATTGGATAATAAATAAACAATCCTCGATACATACGGAGTAAAACATGACTAGCGAAATGCCAAGTCCAGTTCTTTTCACCGATTCAGCCGCAGCAAAAGTCAGTGAGCTTATTGCTGAAGAAGGTAATGATCAATTAAAACTGCGCGTATTTATTACTGGCGGTGGTTGCTCCGGGTTTCAATATGGTTTTACGTTTGAAGAAGAAGTCAGTGAAGGTGACACAGAAGTTGAAAAATCTGGTGTGACATTACTGATTGATCCGGCCAGCTATCAATATTTAGTCGGCGCTGAAATCGATTACACCGATGGTGTTGAAGGCTCACAATTTGTGATTCGTAACCCGAATGCCACTACAACGTGTGGTTGTGGTTCTTCCTTCTCTCCATAGTTCACACAATATGTAGTACAAAAAACCACTTTGCCGCTTAGCGGTAAAGTGGTTTTTTTATGTCTGCTAAAAAGGTATCGCTAATTGATAGTGGGCCTTAAACGTTAACTCAAGGATCTAAAAATGCTCTCAAAGTGGCAATGGTTGCTTTCTCAACTTACCCGAACATTGTGGATCCGAGCTTCATTATTTGCCCTGTTGGCTGTGGTCACAGCCCTGATTGCTATTCCTGCACAACATATTATCGAGAACCCGTTTCCATTTAGTGTCGGCGCTGATTCTGTTGGCCAGATTCTCGATATTCTGGCGTCCAGCATGTTAGCTGTTACGACATTTTCATTGAGTGTGATGGTGGCTGCCTACACAGCAGCAAGCAGTAGCGTGACACCGCGCGCTACTAAATTAGTGCAACAGGACACCACCACTCAAAATGTTTTAGCCACTTTCATCGGCTCATTTTTATACAGTCTGGTCGGTATCATTGCCTTAAGCACCGAACAATATGGTGAGAATGGTCGCTTAATTTTGTTTGTTGTTACCATCGGCGTGATTATTTTGGTTGTCATCACTATTTTGAGATGGATAGAGCATCTTTCTCAGCTTGGCCGTGTAGGTGAGACCACAGAACGCGTCGAGAATGCAGCAGCAGAAACGATTACTCAACGTATCAAACATCCAACCCTCGGAGCTCAAAGACTGACCGAAAATACTATTCCTGATAATGCTGAAGCAATTTATGGGGATACTATTGGCTATGTAAGACATGTCGATGTCGGTGCATTAAATGAGTGCGCCAAACATCATCAGACAGAAATCGGTGTAATGGCATTACCGGGCGAATTTGTTCATCCTGCGAAACCTATCGCTTGGATCCGAAAAAAGGTGAGCGATGAGATTCATAGCGCCGTTTGTAAAGCGATCACGCTTGGTAAAGAGCGTTCATTTGATCAGGATCCCCGCTTCGGCTTATCCGTTTTAGCTGAAATCGCTTCCAGAGCTCTGTCACCAGCAGTGAATGATCCCGGCACAGCAATCGATGTGATTAATCGAGGACTGCGTATCTTAGTTCCTTGGAAAGATTGCAGATTTACGGGTAAAGATGAGCAAATAATCTACCCGAATGTACTGGTTCCAGAACTCCATCTCAGCGATTTATTTGATGATATTTTTATGCCAATAGAACGTGATGGAGCCAATATGATCGAGGTGCAACTTCGCTTACAAAAAGCGTTAGCTGCTCTAGCTTATATTGATTCCGAGGTATTTGGTGCAGAGGTTTCCCGTCATCTGCAGCTGATGCAACAACGAACAGAAAACTCCTCTCTGATCGAAGCTGATAAGCAACGTCTACAAACCATTTATGATGTATTAATTCGCTGACTATCCACTTTTCAGCTTAGTTTCATAGGTAATTTTTGCTTGCGTTAACTTTACCTTAACTTAGATCAAGTATATTATGAATGAACGTTCATTCATAATAAGTCATCTATGTCACCAGCCAAACCGTCACCCGATAAACGGGAAGCCATTTTTTGTGCAACGATAAAGCTGCTTGCTCAATATGGTTTTCATGGATTTTCTATTAAACAACTGGCTGAAGAGGCCGGTGTTGCAACTGGAACGATTTATTTATATTTCAAAGATCGAGAAGATCTTATTCGGGAATTAAACACCCAAATCATCAATGATTTCGTCAAAGCCTCTCTTGAAGGGCACGACCCACAGTTACCTCTTAAACAACAGTATCAACACATCTGTTTCAATATTTGGCAATTTTGTATCGAAAATTCTTGCATCACTCATTGCAAAGCACAATTTGATCATTTGCCACCAGATGTATTACGCAGCCAACACAGCCATGCGTGGGATGGGCTTCAGCCTCTTAAACATTTGTTTGAACAGGGCCGTAAAACCCAGAAAATCAAAAACTTACCTGACGATATTTTGATCAGTTTTAGTATTGAACCTTATCTGTATCTTGCTCGTCAGCACTTATTGGACATTATCAAAGTCGATAGCGAACAACTCACCCATATCATTGATGCTAGCTGGGATGCTATTGCAGGCCCAGCTTCGAAAAATACAAACGGACAATTCCCTCAGGAGTAATACATGCCAAGTTTTAACCTTTTTATTAAACAGTTAACTTTAAGTGGTTTGTTAGTGCTCGGATTAGTGGCATGTCAATCTGAGTCAAACACTACTCAAGATACAAATAGTGCTCCGCCACCTGCAAAAGTGAATGTAGTGACCTTAATCAAACAGCCCGTCACCTTGACCACTGAATTGCCAGCTCGAACCATTGCATTTCGTCAGGCAGAAGTGCGTCCCCAAGTGAATGGCATTATCGAAAAACGCTTGTTTGAAGAAGGTGCTGATGTTGAAGCTGGACAACAGCTCTACCAAATAGATGCCGCGCCTTTTCAGGCAGCATTGCAAATGGCGAGGGCTGAATTGGCAAGAGCTGAAGCGAACCTGCAGTCCACTAAAGCACGTGAAGAACGCTTTAAAGGTTTGATAGACAATAAAGCGATTAGCCAACAAGATTACGATGATGCATTAGCGGCTTTCTTGCAATCACAGGCAGAAGTTGCTGTTGCCAAAGCCAATATTGAAACGGCACAAATCAATCTTCGCTATACCAAGGTGAATGCGCCAATCAGTGGTCGCATCGGACGTTCTAATGTGACCGAAGGTGCTTTGGTCACCGCACAACAAGCAGATCTATTAGCCACTATTGTGCAAATTGATCCCATCTATGTTGATATTGCCCAGCCCTCAAAAAGGTTGCTGAGTCTGCGTAAACAATTGATAGAAAACAAAATTGATAATGCGGCAGCCCCAACTGTCACACTGACATTAGAAGACAACAGTCAATATGAGCACAGTGGCGAGCTGCAATTTTCTGAAGTAAATGTGCAGGAATCGACCGGCAGCATCGTGATTCGTGCCTTGTTTCCGAACCCCGAAGGTTTATTGCTGCCGGGAATGTTTGTACGTGCGGATATGGAAGAAGCGTCTATTGATAATGCACTGCTGGTGCCGCAACGTGGTGTGTCATTTGATCGGGAAGGTAATGCTTCTGCCATGATCGTCAATGACAATAATCAGGTCGAACCACGTCAACTGAAAATTCGCCGTGAAGTGGGCCAATATTGGTTGGTCGATGAGGGACTAGCTGAAGGTGATCGTTTGATTGTCAGTGGCCTGCAGAAAATTGCTCCCGAAGCAACGGTCGAAATTGACAATAACGAACAGCAAACCCCAATGAACAACGGAACGGAGTCCTAAAATGGCAAGGTTTTTTATAGACCGCCCAGTATTTGCCTGGGTCATCTCACTCCTTATCATGTTGGCAGGTTTGTTAGCGATACTGGAATTGCCAATTTCACAATATCCAGAAGTTGCTCCCCCATCGATTAATATTCGAGTGGAATACCCCGGTGCTGCCGCCCAGACACTAGAAAATACTGTCACTCAGGTTATCGAACAAAATATGACCGGTCTGGATAACATGCTTTACATGTCGTCTACCAGTGACTCCAGTGGTGTCGGTGAAATTAATATCACTTTTGAACCGGGTACTGATCCTGATATTGCCCAGGTTCAAGTACAAAATAAGCTGCAATCAGCTATGCCTCTATTACCGACTATTGTTCAACAACAAGGCATTCGGGTAAATAAAGCGGGATTGGGCTTTATGATGGTCATCGGTTTTGTTTCAACTGACGGTCGGATGGACAAATATGATATTGCCGATTTTGTTGGCGGTACTATTCAAGAGCCACTAAGCCGGGTAAATGGTGTTGGTCAAATTCAGATCTTCGGTTCTCAATACGCAATGCGCATATGGCTGAATGCTGACAGCATGGCGCATTATAATTTGACCAGCGATGATGTGGTCAGCGCCATTCAGGCACAAAACGTGCAGATTGCTGCTGGTGAATTAGGTGGTGCTCCAGCCATCCCTGGCCAGCAAATCAGTGCAAGTTTGATTGTGCAGACACAGCTAGAAACACCGGAACAATTTCGCAATATTTTATTGCGCGTCAATGAGGATGGCTCGCAGATCCGCATGGGCGACATTGCACGAGTCGAACTGGGTGGTGAAAACTATCAGTTTGAAACCGAATATAACCGTCAAACAGCGACAGGACTGGCCATAACTCTGGCCTCCGGTGCCAATGCGTTGGATACGGCTCAAGGCGTTCGGGATCGTCTTGCCGAATTAGAGCCGTTCTTTCCTCAAGGATTAGAAACGGTTTATCCATATGACACCACACCATTTGTAAAACTTTCAATCGAAAGTGTTGTAAAAACGCTGATTGAAGCCATTATTCTGGTTTTTCTGGTGATGTATCTGTTTTTACAGAACCTGCGTGCCACGTTGATACCAACGATTGCCGTACCAGTGGTATTGCTGGGTACCTTCGCCATTCTCTATGCCTTTGGCTTTTCGATAAACACCTTAACCATGTTTGGCATGGTGTTGGCGATTGGTCTATTGGTGGATGATGCCATCGTCGTCGTGGAAAACGTAGAACGGGTCATGCATGAAGATGGCTTGTCACCACGTGAAGCCACGCGTAAATCTATGGGACAGATTACCGGTGCTCTGGTCGGGATTGCCCTGGTAGTTTCGGCCGTGTTTATACCCATGGCTTTCTTTGGCGGATCAACCGGCGTTATCTACCGGCAATTCTCCATTACCGTTGTTTCCGCCATGGCATTATCGGTGTTAGTGGCATTAACGTTAACGCCGGCATTATGTGCCACATTATTAAAACCAGTTGATCCTGAGCATTATCAGAAACGCGGCTTTTTCGGCCTGTTTAATCGTGGCTTTGACAAGCTGAGTAACGGTTATCAAAGCAGTGTACGACACATTCTTGCCAGAATGGGCCGGTATGCCCTGCTTTACTTAGTCATTGTGGGTTTATTGGCTTATCTGTTCACCAAATTGCCAGGAGCCTTTTTGCCTGAAGAAGATCAAGGCATTTTGTTTAATCAAATGACCTTACCAGCAAATGCTTCTAAAGAACGATCGATGGAAGTCATGAACCAGATTGAAGATTTTTTCCTCGATGAAGAGGCAGATAATGTCGAATCAGTGTTCTCAGTCATTGGTTTCAGCTTCGCTGGCCGCGGTCAAAATAATGGTATCGCGTTCGTCAATATGAAAGATTGGTCTGAGCGCCCAAATCCTGAGCAACATGTCCAACAAGTTGCTGGTCGGGCGATGGGCTTTTTCAGTCAAATAAAGGATGCCATGGCATTTCCTTTCGTTCCGCCACCGATAATTGAACTTGGCACTGCAAGCGGCTTTAACCTCCATTTAAAAGATGTTGGTGGTGTAGGACATGACGAATTGATGAATGCCCGTAATCAATTACTGGGCATGGCTTCACAGGATCCTCGTTTAATGGGTGTGCGCCCGAACGGACAAGAAGACACTCCCCAATTCAAGATTGATATTGATCATGAAAAGGCGGCCGCATTTGGCGTGTCATTAGCGGAAATCAATCGTACTTTCAGCAGTGTCTGGGCGCCGAGTTATGTCAATGATTTTATTGATAACCAACGGGTCAAAAGGGTTTATATTCAAGGTGATGCGCCATTTCGGATGATGCCGGAAGATGTTGGCAACTGGTATGTTCGCAATAGTATTGGCGAAATGGTGCCGTTATCCGCCGTCACCAGTGGTCGTTGGATTGACGGCTCTCCAAGACTCGAACGATACAACGGAGTATCCTCTCGCAATATTCAAGGTGAAGGCGCTCCCGGCGTGAGCTCTGGCGATGCGATGCTGGCAATGGAAGAGTTGATAAGTCAGCTGCCAGACGGTATCGGTTATGAATGGACTGGTATTTCATTCCAGGAAAAACAATCCGGCAACCAAGCACCACTGCTTTATGGGCTTTCAATACTGGTGGTATTTTTATGTCTGGCAGCACTTTATGAAAGCTGGACCGTACCCTTCTCAGTAATGCTGGTGGTGCCGTTGGGTATCATCGGGGCGGTGCTATTTGCGATTGGTCGCGAGTTGTCAAATGACGTGTATTTTCAGGTTGGCCTGTTAACGACGATAGGTCTTTCTTCTCGAAATGCCATTCTGATTGTTGAGTTTGCCAAAACCTTGTATGAGGACGGTTTGTCTCTGGTGGATGCCACATTGGAGGCGGTACGCATGCGTTTACGCCCAATTGCGATGACAGCCTTAACCTTTATGTTAGGCGTTACACCGCTCATGATCAGTACCGGTGCTGGTTCAGCAAGTCAAAATGCCATTGGTACCGCCGTGTTTGGTGGCATGGTGACCGCAACCGGCCTGGCAATATTCTTTGTTCCAATGTTTTTTGTGATGGTCTTTACATTAGCCAGCAAAATGACTGGTAAAACGCTGCCAAACAGCAGGTTTCTCAAGGAGAATCGGCATGAATGCCAAATTGAAACTGATTTCTGTAATGACATTGTCAGCCATGCTTAGCGCGTGCTCAATGATTCCTGAATATCAACGTCCGGCAAATCCTGTGATGCTGGAAAGCAGTGAATCGATTGTCGATGCTTCTTTAGCTGCGGATACCGGCTGGCAGGAATTTTATCAGGACAAACAATTACAACAATTAATTGCTTTGTCACTGGAAAATAACCGCAACCTTCGCGCTACGGTGTTGCAGGTTGAGCAACTGCGGGCACAGTATAAAATCCAGCGGGCAGAGCTGTTACCTGCTGTAAATGCCAACGCCAGTGCTACCCGTCAACGTGTACCGGAAAGTTTAAATACTACTGGTCTGGGCGGTAGTGGAGTGTACGATGAGTATCAGATCGGAGTAGGTATTTCGGCATGGGAAATCGACTTTTTCGGCCGAATTGACAGCTTGCAACAAGCCGCTTTGGAACAATTCCTTGCCAGTGAAGCCAGTCGAAAAAGCATTCAATTAACCCTGGTTTCTGAAGTAGCCGATGCCTGGTTCAGCTGGCAAGCTACCATTGCCCAGTTAGAATTCTCCCGCTCCACTCGTGAAGCCCGCGAGGAAAGTTATGAATTGATTAACAAGCGTTTTGAATCAGGTTTAGCTTCTGAGCTTGCTTTACGACAAGCTGAAACCGCTTTGCATGAAGCACGTATTGCAGAGTCTTTATATCAACAACAGGCTAATCAGAACTTTACTGCTCTGGAATTATTAGTCGGCCAGACATTGGACCGCCAGCAATGGACGGCGAAATGGAATGATGATGAGCACACACTGCAAGATCTGCCGGTAAATCTATCTTCTGAAGTATTGCTGGCCAGGCCCGATGTGATGCAGGCGGAACACCAGGTTAAAGCAGCCAATGCCAACATCGGTGCGGCCAGAGCAGCATTTTTCCCACGAATAAGCCTGACGAGTTCGCTGGGTTTGGGCGGCTCATCACCTTCAGACTTAACTAACACAGGTAATCGTCTCTGGCAGATTTCGCCTCAATTATCCCTACCGCTACTTGATTGGGGTGTAAATGATGCCAATCTTGATGTGGCTGAATTGCAAAAAGATATTAATATCGCCCGTTATCAGGAAACTATCCAGCAAGCTTTCAAAGAAGTGTTGGATGAAATGCAGGCAAGGGTCACACTTGATGCCCAGCTTACAGCACAACAAGATTTAACCAAAGCCACTGGCCGCAGTCTGGAACTGGCTGAAATTCGCTATGACGCCGGTGTCGACAGCTATCTGGAAGTACTGGATGCCCAACGCAGTCACATTGATGCTCAATTAGCTCAAATTGATACCCAGCTGGCTCGACTGCGAAATCAATTAACACTGTACAAAGCATTGGGCGGCGGCTTGAAAGCCTACTCAGGTGAAGTGATTGAACAGGCAACACCCTGAAAAAGAGTTGGTTTAAAGAACCGTTTATCGTTATGCTAGGGAACAATCTTTTTTAAATCACTAGCAAAGGAGCGACAAAATGGGCGTTGAAGTCGGTGGCCTGTTAGGCCTGATTTGGCTGATCATCATCATTTGGGCCATTCTCAAAGTGGCAAAAAGTGGTGCCGGAACAATGGCCAAAGTGTTATGGATTTTAATATTGTTGTTCTTCCCGTTAATTGGTCTGATTTTATGGTTCTTACTGGGACCTAAAGGCTAGCGAAAAATATCACCCCGAACACACTTACAAGTATGTTCGGGGTGTTTCAGCACCACATCCGGCATGCAATATGCCAATAATGTAAGCATTTTTATCTTTTTGCATTGTCAGCGCCGAGACGTTTACGTCTAATTGATACAACATATTGCATGACTCTTGCGATTCTTCAGAATCCATAAAGGGAGTTTGACCATGCAAACCAAGTCATCGAAAATTCCATCCACAATCTTAGTACCTGTTTTTGTTCCCGCCGTTGTCATTACCTTGTTGTTGGTGATCGGCACTATTAGTAATCCCGAATTGGCTGGTGAAGCCTTTGCTGCCACGCTGAGTTACATGACCAAAACCTTTGGCTGGTTTTACATGTTGGCTGTTGCTTTCTTTCTGGTTTTTATTGTGACCGTCGCAATATCCAGCTGGGGAAAAACCAAATTAGGCCCCGATCATGCTGAGCCGCAATATAGCTTTCCTGCCTGGTTTGCCATGTTATTTTCTGCAGGTTATGGCATAGCCTTATTATTTTTTGGTGTGGCTGAGCCGTTTTGTCACTATGCTCTCCCCCACAGGGCGCTCCAGAAACCATCGATGCCGCCAAGCAAGCAATGCAAATTGCCTTTTTTCACTGGGGTTTCCATATCTGGGCGATTTATGGATTAACCGGTTTGGTTCTGGCTTATTTTGCCTTTCGACATGGTTTGCCGTTATCAATGCGTTCAGCTCTTTATCCGTTGATCGGCGAGCGAATTTATGGACCGATTGGCCATACCGTTGATGTCATCGCTATTCTCGGTACCTTATTTGGTATTGCCACCACGCTTGGGCTCTCGGTAGCTCAAATTAATGCCGGGATGAATTATTTATGGCCAAGCATTCCGGTCAGCATTTTTGTGCAAGTGGTGACCATTGCCGGCATTACCTTACTGGCGATTTTGTCGGTGGTGGCAGGCCTTGATAAAGGCGTCAAACGCTTGTCTATCCTCAATATGGTGCTGGCGGTATCGTTAATGCTGTTTGTGTTTATTGCCGGGCCAAGCATTATTATTCTTGAAACCTTTTTACAAAACACCGGCAGTTATCTCAACAATATTGTTGAACGAACCTTTAACTTGCAGGCCTATACCCGCAGTGACTGGATCGGTAACTGGACCTTATTTATCTTTGGCTGGACTATTGCGTGGGCACCTTTTGTCGGGCTGTTTATTGCCAAAATCAGTCGTGGTCGGACCATTCGTCAGTTTGTGTTTGGGGTGTTGCTGGTTCCAACGATTTTCACCTTTATCTGGTTTTCCATTTTTGGTGATACTGCACTCAATATGATCATGCATCAGGGTTACACCGCGTTGATTACCGAGGTACAGAATGACACTGCCATTGCGTTATTTAAGCTTTATGAGCGGTTGCCTCTGACCTCGATTGTGTCGTTTATCACTGTAATTTTAATCATGACGTTCTTTGTCACATCTTCTGACTCGGGGTCATTGGTGATTGATTCATTAGCTTCTGGCGGTGCCAGCGTCACGCCAGTATGGCAACGGTTTTCTGGGCAACTATGGAAGGATTGGTAGCAGCGGCATTATTAATTGCCGGTGGCTTGAGTGCCCTGCAAACCATGAGTATTACCAGTGCATTGCCATTTGCCATCATTATGGTACTTGCAGCCATCGGTATGTGGCGGGCTTTGGCAATTGAAGGTCATCGTGAGGCGAGTCTGTCAGCCTATATGCATAGCTCACAACATAGCCCTGGTAGCTGGAAAAAACGCTTGGCCGGATTGATTCATTATCCGGATTATCAGCAGGTAGCTGATTTTATTAAAAACACTGCTCATCCGGCTATGCAGAATGTTGAAGCGGTATTGAATGAAAAAGGCTGGCCAGTAAATGTATTTTTTGATGATACCCAGCATCGGGCCTATATCGAGGTGGTACGAGCGGAAGAGCTCGACTTTATTTATGAGATCCGCATGCGTGGCTATGCCATGCCGACCTTTGCCTACCCGCAGATGGCAAGTGATGAAGATGGTGACAAACGTTATTACCGTGCTGAAGTCTTTATGCGCAGAGGTGGTGCAGCTTATGATGTGTTTAACTGTGATCAGCAGGAAGTAATTGATGACATTCTGAATCAGTTTGAAAAATATCTGCATTTCATTCATATCTCACCCGGCATCTTGCCCTGGAAAATGCAGGAGCATGATGAAATGCTGAATGCAAAAGGCGAGTTGAATGATGAAAGGTTAAAACCCTCTGAATAAACCAATGTTACTCACTCCAGCATGATCAGCTGGAGTGAGTTTTACATGTTCAGATCATAACGAAACCCTACTAAAAATAGTTTTCCGCCCCTGATATTGGCATCAAAACCATCAAGCCCAGCTTGTTTGGCCGTCATCGCGGCAGTTTCCTGCTCTTGGTAAAACTCTGCAAACAGTCTTAAATCCTGATTGATTCGGTGATCGATTCCCAAATGAATGACCGCTTCACCATATGCTTCAACATTGGCCAGCATGATTTTGTAAGTATTTTTCCCTTGATAATAAGCACTGTATAAATTAAAGGCTTGTGCTCTATCACCATAAAAACTGTTGGGATTATCGGTATCGGTTATTTCGTATTTAGCAGCCCAAGACCATGAGCCTTTCGCATGGGACAACGTTAAGCCATACAACCGGTCTTTGTAACCACTGCCATTTCCACGATCGTCCATTCCAATTGCTAGACGTGTCTTATCAGCAAACTGATAACTGGCAACCGCTTGAATACGACGGTCATCAATCCTGGACGGTGAACGGTTATTTCCATGACGCGTGGAATAAGAACCGCCCAAACTGAAGCCATTCCAGAATATTGGACTTTCATAAGCCAAAGTCTCTTTCACTCGAAAGGTCGTGTAGGTTGCAAAGCCACTGTAAAAGCTACTGAACTGATCTACTGGAAAGGTAATAGCGTTGTAATATGGCATCCACTGCTGCCCTGCCGTTATCCTGCCGGCTTGACTGGTCAGACCTATTAAACCGACGCGGATATTTTCTTTTTTATCACGTCCGGCTTCGCCCTGATCATATGAATCACGAAATCGAAAATTCGCACTATCAAATGGAAGTTCCAGCTGGGCGAATAACGAGGTGTTTTGTGAGAATTCATAAGCAGCATTGAAACCAACTCTGGAATAAGCATCACGCAAACCACGATAGCCAGACATGATTTGCTGATTATCCGGAACCACGGTTTCTGCCTGCATCCTAATCGAGCTATAAAAATTGTAGCTGAAGGCTGGTTCATCGGCTTGGACTGTCGAGGCAGAAGCCAAACTCAACCACAACATTGTTGTTGATAATCTCATCGCACACTCCTAATGTCTTTAGTGTGGCGATCAAAGCGTTATGTAGCAAATGAAAATGAGAAAACAGCTCTAAATTGCAGACAAAAAAAACCCGGCGTACTTACCAGTAACACCGGGAAAGGGCAAACAAACAATAAATTTCTCAGGGTTTAAACAGATTGTGTATTGATTAACGATGTTAATCCTTTCTTAACCGTAACTTGTTTAAGCTAAAGCAACTGAAATCAGACCATCATGGATGGCTGGTAGAGATTCAATTTCTTCAATACAATGCACTACTCTTAATGCAGATGATATTGTTTATCATTTGTATTTAAAAGTAGCTAATCATCAACGTCAAGTTGCAAAAAACTGAACAGGATTATTATGAAAAAACGTGCAGTTTTGCCAGATATGAGAGCGGTAAGCGCCTTTATTGAAATTATTCGCAGTGGAAGTTTAACGTTTACCGCTGAACAACTCGATATTCCAAAATCAACTTTAAGCAGGCGAATAACCCAACTTGAAGAGCGAATAGGTCAAAAATTACTGCGACGAGAATCAAACCGACTTATTCCAACACAGGCAGGACAATTATTTGCAGATTATTGCCAGCAGTTTATTGAACTGGCTCAGCAGAGCCAGCTGGCATTGGATGCTCTGCAGATGGAAGTGAGTGGAGAACTCAACTTTACTTTCCACAATGCGTTTAGTTGCTGTTGGCTCAGCGATAAAGTGGAAACACTGATGGCTCAACATCCTAAATTACATCTTAAAATGCGGACTGGTTTTAGTTTGCCTCAGGCTGCTGAGGGAGAATCGGTCATCTTATGGTTAGGGAAAGTCTCTGATAACGGTTTACGCCATGAATGCCTTGGCCAGCTTACCCAAGGTATTTATGCCAGCCCACACTATTTGCAACAGGCGGCTGAAATCATCCATCCACGACAGCTAATCGAACATAAGTGGATTGATACCCTTGATCAAGCAACGCAAGAAGTACCTTTAACTCATCCAGATGAAAAACCATTTAAGTTGCCAGTAAGGCCATCCCGCATGTCAGCGGATCAGTTTATGATGCAGGCCGATGCCGTAGCCCGTGGTAGGGGTTTAGGGTTTTATCCGGACTGGTTGGCTGAGTTGAAATTAAATAACGAACCTCACACGCTACAAAGGTGTTTACCAGAATGGAATGGACCCAGCTTACCCATTTGGTTAATGTACCCCTATGGGCATTTATCACGTCGAACCAGGGTCTTTATTGATCATCTAAAAGCCGAACTTCCTGCGGCATGGAATAACTAAGAAAATGTTTTGAGTCATGTAAATGCTTGAAGCCGTCATAGCATCAGCCTATTATTGAGTGAAAATTAAGGGGTGATATTCAAGCATGATGCAACCACCATCAGAGGCCAAGCCGGAATCTACCAACCTGAATGGCAGCGAATTACTCAACCATTTACGTGCCGTTTCACCTTATCTGCCCGGATTTATCTATCAACTTTGTCTAACTCCTGAAGGTCGATTTTATTACAGCTATACCAGCCCCAGAGTCGAAAGTTTATTTGGTGTAACACAACAACAACTGGCTGAAGATGCCTCCTTGTTGTTGAAAATGATCCATCCCGATGACTACCAACGTGTGATCAACGAAAGTATCGAATCAGCAGAATCAGCCAGCGCCTGGCACAGTGAATTTCGAATGCTGCTTAAAAACGGTCGAATCATTTGGATTGAAGCCTACGACACGCCTATTCGCGAAGCTGATGGCACAATTGTCTGGACAGGCTATGGTAATGAGATCACTCAACGCAAGAATTATGAAACTGCGCTTAACGAAAGTGAGACAAAATTTAGAGCCTTTGTTGAAAATGCCAATGACATCATCTATTCGCTTTCATTAGACGGCACTCTGACCTATGCATCGCCTAACTGGAGCGAAATTCTGGGCCATCCGCTGACCGACGTTATCGGTAGAAATTTTGAGTATTTTATTCATCCAGATGATATTTCTGCCTGTCATAGTTTTTTGCAGCAAGTTCGTCATAGCAGGCAAAAACACAGTGGTATCGAATATCGAATACAACACTTTAATGGCCATTGGTGCTGGCATCGAAGTAATGTGGCACCGTTATTTGATAGAAACGGCGAGGTATATTCTTTTACCGGTATCGCGCGTGATATCACCGAACATAAATTGATGATGCAGCGCATGTCCTATATGGCGCATCACGATACGCTGACAGGGCTGCCTAACCGAGCCAGTTTTACTGAGCATTTGAATCAAGCCATCGTATTAAGCCAGCGAGAAGAGCAAGCCGTCGCCGTTTTATTTCTGGATTTGGATAATTTCAAGCCGATTAATGATCAGCATGGTCATGCTATCGGTGATTTACTCCTGAAACAGGTAGCCAACCGGATTCAGCAATGTCTGCGTGGAGTGGATGTAGTGGGGCGCATTGGCGGTGATGAATTTGTCGTGTTGTTACAGAATGTTCATCATGTAGCGAATGCCCAGAATACGGCCGAGAAAATCTGTGAATGTTTAAGCATTGCTTATGAAGTGGATGGCAAAATTCTGCATATAGGTGTCAGTATCGGCATCGCTTTATATCCATTGCATGGCGATAATGCCATGCAATTGGTTCGCTACGCTGACGAGGCAATGTACGAAGCTAAAAAATTGCTCCTGATCGGATACAGGTTTTTGCCAGCCCTCCATTAGGGGTAGGCTCAAATAAACACAAAGAAACTATGCCAGATGATCTTTCAGTAAAAACGGCTGACGATCAGCAGTGAAGATTTCAATCCAATAACCATCGGGATCCTGTATGAAAGCGATACCTTTCATCTTGCCGTCATTCGGGCGTTTGATAAACGGTACATCAAATTCTTCAAATCGCGCACATGCGGCATCAATATCCGGTACTGCAAAACCGATATGACCAAAACCACGTGGCTCACTATTGCCATTGTGGTAAACCACCTCATCTTTGTCTTCATCACCCCAGTTATGGGTTAATTCCAACATCGCCGGGCGAGCAAACGTCTGTTTGATACGCTCATCATTGTCATCAGACCAGTCCTGACGTTGTTCAGGAGAAACAGCCGCCATGAAATACAAGGTAAACTGCATTTCAGGGAAATCGAAGCGCTTGATCAGCGTCATGCCCATGACTTCAGAGTAAAACTTCAGGCTGCGTTTTGGATCTTTGATGCGAAACATCGTCTGATTGAACACATAGTTATGTGTTGCCGTATCATGCGTTTCGCTTAGCCCTTCAGCTTTATCAAAATGTCGACTCATCTGACTTACTCCTATAAAAATTTTACAACCAGCCTTTACGTTTGAAATAAAGGTAAGGTGCCATGCCTGCCGCCACCATCAAACCGATGGCAAATGGATAACCAAAGCTCCAATCTAGCTCTGGCATATACTTAAAGTTCATGCCGTAAATACTGGCAATCAACGTTGGTGGTAGGAACACCACAGCGGCAATCGAGAAGGTTTTAATGATCTGTGCCTGCTGAATATTGATAAAGCCCTGAGTGGAGTCCATCAAGAAATTTATCTTGTCGAACAGGAATGTCGTATGAGACATCAAAGTCTCTAAATCTCGTAATATCTCATACAAGGTTTCCCGAGAAGATCCGGGCTCACGTAAATGACGCAGCAAAAACGAAATATCCCGCTGGGTATCCATCAAACACAGGCGAATCTTTCCGTTACTATCTTCAAGCCGTGCTAGTTGACTGATGGCATCTTCCAGATCGGCACTTTCATCCTCCAACACCAGATGACTGACGCGCTCCAGCTGACGATGGATATCTTCAAGATTATCGGCGTGATTCTCGACTTTTTGTTCCAATAAAGTAATCAATAAATCGGTGGGTGTTTCACAACTGACTTGACCACGGCGGGCGCGCATCCTTAACAAACGAAAATCGCTTAATTCGCCATCACGGATGGCAATTAATCTATCTTGCTGCAGGATAAATGCTACCGATACCGTATGGTGCCGCCCTTCTGAATACCCCAAAAATAATGAATGCACATGCAGGCCGTCTTGATCGGTAAAACAGCGTGCCGATGCCTCAATTTCCTCGACATCATCAACATCGGGTACTTCATCACTGAATAAGGTGGCCAATAACGCTCGCTCATCATCATCGGGCTCTAACGCATCAATCCAGTCGGCTTCCTTCAAGTGATGCGCTAACTCCTCAGGTTCGACCTTGATCTCTTTAATTAAGCCATGAGCAATTTTGTATAGGCGTAGCATGCCGGCTCCTAATTTATTGGGTTTTGCATGAGGGATTTTTCAAAACATTGTAACGTAATGCCAGGTTCATACAGCAAAGGCTATGACATTTCAGTGGCAATTCAATGACAGAGTTATGTCAGACTCGATGAAATATTGCCATTTGAGTGGGCGAACCAAGTTGCAGATCAGCTTCACCGATTCCTGCAAAGCGCACAGCATAATCATGACGCGCGGCCACACCATTGGCCCATTGTTGGAATTTAGCCCTAGTCCATTCAAATTGATGATCGGGATCTCGAAATTCTCCCGGTAACAAGCCATATAAAGAATTGTATTCGCTGTTGGGGGTGGTGAGGATAATTTGCTTTGGCCGCATTCGCGCAAACACGTTTTGTTCAACCATAGACAAATGTTTAGGCTCGATATGCTCAATGGTTTCAATCATTACTGCCATCGGAAAGCTATGCAGTTCTGGATGAGGATCTGTGTAGGAGCCATTGATTAGTCTGAGTCGGCAAGGAGTAGCATCAAGATAAACTGCAAGTTTTTCACGGGCCTGTAGCAATGATATTCCGGATTGTTCAAGCCCTATGGCATTTTCGATTTGAGGCTCATTCAGTAGATGCCAGAGAAAAATGCCAGAACCACAACCTAAATCCAGCACCTGTCTGGCGCCACTTTGTCTGACTAACTCAAGGATCTGTTGATGACGAACCGCATGCAAGGCACTGATTTGAGTATCTTTTATGGGAAACTCTAAGCACATGAACAAACATCATTTGCCGATACAGAAACTGGAAAAAATCTTATCCAGTAAATCTTCTGTGGTGAAAGTACCGGTAATCTCTCCCAAAGCTAGTTGAGCAACCCGCAATTCTTCCGCCAGTAACTCGCCCGCTCCCATTCCAGTCAGGCAGTTATAACCCGCTTCTATAGCCTGCTGAGCCCGCTGTAAAGCGTCCAGATGACGCCGCCGTGCCATAAAGACACCTTCTTCTTCTGGATGAAACCCTACCACTTCACATAAATGTTTGGTCAACAGTTCCATGCCATCACCATTTTTGGCTGACAGATAAATGACCGGCAGATTGTTTTCCATGCTGATAGCTGGAGCATTGCCGCTTTGATCAATTTTATTGCGAATCAAGGTCAGCGATTTATCAGTTGGTAATGAAGCAAGAATTTTTTCATCCTGCTCGGTCATGCCCAACTTATCATTGATCAACAGCAGAATATGATCAGCCTGCGCCAATTCGTTGTTGGTGCGGCGAATGCCTTCCAGCTCAACAATGTCTTCGGTGGCATCATGCAAGCCAGCTGTATCTGAAATTCGTAAGGGCAAGCCACCCAAATGGATCTGCTCACGTAATACATCACGTGTAGTACCTGCAACTTCTGTGACAATCGCGGCATCATGCCCAGCGAGTCGATTATGCAAACTGGATTTACCGGCATTGGGTTGGCCGGCTAAAACCACACTGATGCCTTCGCGAAGTAATCGGCCTTGCCGAGCACTGCCTTGAATACCTGCCAATGTAACTAACAATTGTTGTAGCTGTTTATCAACCTGCGCTTCGCCAAGAAAATCAATTTCTTCGTCAGCAAAATCAATCGACGCTTCAACAAACATGCGTAAATGGGTCAGTTCCTGCAGGAAATCATTTACTTTCTTGGAAAATTCACCTGCAGGGAACGCATAGCACTGCGAGCAGCCTGATCAGTAGAGCTCTCAATTAAATCCGCGACGGCTTCCGCCTGAGCTAAATCCATTTTGCCATTAAGAAATGCACGTTCAGAAAACTCGCCGGGACGGGCCATGCGTGCACCGAGTTCAATCGCGCGCTGACACAATCTATCCATCACTAATGGACTGCCATGGCCTTGCAGCTCGATAACATCTTCACCAGTAAATGAAGCAGGTGCGGCAAAATAAAGCGCAATACCGCTGTCGATGATTTCTTTATCAGCTGCACGAAAGTGGCTGAATTTTGCCTGACGGGGTTGAGCCAGTTTGCCGCAGATTTGCTCAGCAATTTGAGCACTTTGTGGTCCCGATAAACGTACAACACCGACACCACCGCGTCCCGGCGCAGTGGCTACGGCAACGATGGTATCGGTGAACATTTCAGTCATAAGTAATGCTGTTTACTTATGTCCGGCAACGGCGCTACAACGCACCCATTTTACGAGTGATGTACCACTGCTGTGCGATTGAAAGAAGGTTGTTGACCAGCCAGTAAAGCACCAGACCCGATGGGAAGAATGCAAAGAACACAGTAAAGATGATCGGGAATACCTTCATCATCATCGCCTGCGCCGGATCCTGTGGCATTGGGTTGAGCTTTTGCTGGAACCACATAGTCAAGCCAAACAAAACCGGCAGCACAAAATAAGGATCAATCGCCGTCAAATCGTTCAGCCAGAAAATGAAGTCGGCCTGACGTAACTCAATACTTTCGACTAGCACCCAGTAGAAGGCTAAAAATACCGGCATCTGCACCAGGATTGGCAAACAACCACCCAGCGGATTGATTTTTTCAGTGCGATATAAATCCATCATTGCCTGATTGAATTTTTGCTTATCATCACCGTAACGTTCTTTCAGGCTGGCCAGTTTTGGTGTCAACTTACGCATGGAGGCCATCGAGCGATAACTGGCGGCAGATAATTTATAAAACGCCAGTTTGATCAAAATCGTCAGCAAGACAATTGACCAACCCCAGTTGCCCGTTAGTGAATGCAGCCAGTCCATCACGATAAATAACGGTTTGGAAATAATGGTCAAGATGCCGTAATCAACTGTCAGATCCAGATTCTCAGCAACCTGTTCCAATCGTTTATGTTCTTTCGGGCCAAGATAAACTTTGTAGGAGGTTTGCGCCTGCTGGCCGTCTTCGGCAATGATTACCGGAAAGCGAATTCCTGCAGTGAAATTGGTGTTGTTTATTGATTTGCCATACAGGCTGATTTCCAGTGGTTTACTTTCTGGAATAAAGGCTGCGACAAAATAGTGCTGGATCATCGCTGCCCAGCCACCGTTTACATCACGGCGGAAATCATTTTTATTCAAATCTTTGAAAGCGACTTTCTCATATTCATTGCCTTCACTGGAAAAGACCGCTCCGGTGTAGGTGTAGATAAGAAAACTGTCGTCTTGCGACTCGTTACGATTAAATTGAGCGTATGGATATGCCGCAAAACGCTCGCCAGACTGATTTTCAACCTGATAAACCACATTAACTAAATAGCTGTCACGAGTGAAAGTATAGGTTTTAATAACCGTCAGACCGTTATCAGACTCCCAACGAAATGGAATGCTAATACTGTCGGCGTTATCCTCTAAAGTGTATTCAGCTTGCTCTGCAGTATAAGTTTCATAATGAGTTGGGGCTGGACCTTCAGCTCTTAAACCGGATTGTGTGACAAAGAAATGATCTCGACCATCATTCAAAAACTGGACAGGTTGATCTGGTAAATTCACATCAACCGGGTATTTCAACAACGCCAATTTGCGAATATCGGCACCGCGTAAATCGATCATCGCATCAATTACATCAGTTTTGACTCGAACCTGACCGGTAGAACCTGAGGAAGCTTGGTCACTTTCAGGTAAAGCAGGAAGGCCATCTGCAGAAACGGCAGCAGGTAAATCAGGTAAGTCATCTTGACGGTCAGCTGCAGCGGATGGGCTGGTTGTATCGGCTTGGGTGGCGACTTGCTGAGGACGTACATAGTCATTTTGCCAGGCTTCCCATAACAACAGAGAAACAATTAACAGGCCAAAAATAAACAGAGTTCTGAGATTATCCATTGTGTTTTTTTGTCTTTAGTTCAGGAACAGGATCCACGCCGCCGGCGTGCCAGGGATGACAGCGTGATAGTCGGCGTAAACCGAGCCACACACCACGCAGTGAGCCATGTGTTTGAATGGCTTCAATCATGTATTGAGAGCAAGAAGGTTGGAAACGACAGTGCATGCCCATGAACGGGCTTAATAAAAAGCGATATGCGCGAACAAAAGCGATTAGGATGTTTGCCATTGTGCCACCACGGTTAACCAATGTCGCTCCAATGCTGCCCACAATTGCGATGAATCCCGCTGACTGATATCAGGACGTGATAACACCACAATGTCGATATTGGATAAAGCTGATTGATGCTGCCGGAAAGACTCCCGGATGATCCGCTTTACCCGGTTACGTTGGCTGGCCAGCTTGAGATGCTTCTTTGCGATTGCCAGTCCCAGTCGAGGATGTCCGACCGAGTTTTCAACGCTCAAGATCGTCAGGCCACCGCCACCAGTGCGCTTTCCCTGACGAAAAACCCGGGTAAAATCTCCCGGGCTATTCATTTTCATGGCTCGGCTAAAAGTGGCCAAGTCATGCACCCTCTGCGAACAGAGAGAATTAAACAGAAAGTTTTGCGCGGCCTTTGGCTCTACGGGCGTTAATAACACGACGGCCACCGACAGTTTTCATGCGTGCGCGGAAACCATGAGTACGCTTGCGCTTCAGATTACTAGGCTGAAAAGTTCTTTTCATTTCACCAACTCCAGGAATAACAATAGTTTTGCAGCCGGTAAGCGTCTCTCGAACGGAAACAGCCGGGGCAAAAGACATGGGATTATAGAGTTTGCAGGCATAACAAGTCAAACCGCATTCAACATGTCTACTAACATTATTTTACTTGCCAAACGAACAGCATGCAGATAACTTTAGATGCCCTGTCTGTCGCGCTATACTATCACCTACAAAAGCCTGCAGTTGTCAGTCTGTTTCCTGTAAACCATATATTAGTCAAGGAGTTGCTGTGTCTTCACCCCTTTGGGAAAAATGTCTATCCCATCTTGAAGGTGATCTTTCGGCACAACAGCTGAACACGTGGTTACGCCCCCTTCAAGCCATTGAAACCGAAGACAGTCTGCGCCTGCTGGCACCAAATCCTTATGTCAAAGCCTGGGTACATGAGCAGCTGGAACAGCAGATAAATGCGCTGATCAAGGGTTTGAGCAACGGCAATATCAGCAAATTTGAAATTGAAGTGGGAACTAAAGATTCTATTTCTGCGGAAAAAACCAAACGCCGCGTCAAAACTACTGATAAAGCTCCTGCATCAATCTCACTCTCTGAAGCAGAACCAACACCGGCCATCGGCAGCCCAATGAATCCGCTGTTTACCTTTGATAACTATGTTGAAGGTAAATCTAATCAGATTGCTCGTGCAGCATCATTACATGTCGCCGAAGCCCCTGGCACCTCCGGATACAATCCGTTGTTTCTATATGGTGGAACCGGGCTTGGCAAAACCCATTTAATGCTTGCTGTTGGCAATAAGATCCGGCAGAACAATCCTAAGGCGCGGGTAATTTACCTGTCTTCGGAACGCTTTGTTCAGGATATGATTACCGCACTACGCAATAACGCCATCGATCAATTCAAAGCGCATTACCGCAGTGCCGATGCGTTATTGATTGATGACATTCAGTTTTTGCCAAAAAAGAACGTTCTCAGGAAGAATTCTTTTATACCTTTAATAGTTTGCTGGAAGGCCAACGGCAAATCATTCTGACCTGTGACCGTTTTCCTAAAGAAGTGGAAAATCTGGATGAACGCTTGCAATCGCGATTAGGCTGGGGCCTGACCATTGCCATTGAACCGCCAGAGCTGGAAACCCGCGTTGCGATTTGATCAAAAAAGCGCAACAAAACTTGATTACCCTACCGGACGATGTGGCCTTTTTTATTGCCAAACGTATCAAATCAAACGTCCGTGATTTGGAAGGTGCTTTACAACGAGTCATGGCATTCTCACGGTTTACCAACCAGCCGCTGTCAATTGATATGGCGCAGGATGCATTAAAAGATCTGCTGGCTTTGCATCAAAAATTGGTGACACTGGAAAGTATCCAGAAAACTGTTGCAGAATATTTCAAAATACGGGTATCGGACTTGCTGGCTAAAAAACGCACGCGTTCGGTTGCCCGTCCGAGACAAATAGCAATGGCGCTGGCAAAAGAACTCACCAGTCATAGCTTGCCAGAAATCGGTGAAGCTTTTGGTGGACGCGATCACACCACTGTTCTGCATGCTTGTCGTAAAGTAGTGGAACTGAAAGAAACTGATAGCCGCATCGCGGAAGATTACCGAAATTTACTTCGTACTTTGTCGAGTTAGCTGAGAGAGACATCATGCAATTTACAGTAAGCCAAGACATTATTGCCCGTCCCTTACAACTGGTGTGCAGCATCGTAGAACGGCGCTCTACACTGCCTATTTTGTCCAACATCCTATTACGTTGTCACGGCCAGCAACTGACCATGACCAGTACTGATATGGAACTGGAAATGATTGCGACTTTACCGGTTGCGGTCGAACAAGAAGGTGAAACCACTGTCTCTGCTCGCAAACTGTTGGATATCGTGCGCGCCTTACCAGCTAATGCCACCATCAGCTTTCAGGCTGAAGACAATAAATCTTTGGTTCGTGCTGGTAAAAGTCGCTTCTCACTGGCTACCCTACCGGCTGCAGATTTTCCGGATAGTGAAGGCGCAAATTATCTGGATCAATTAACGGTGCCCCAAGCGGCATTAAAAGATTTACTCGATGAAACCAGCTTTGCCATGGCCAGTCAGGATGTACGCTATTACCTGAATGGTCTGTTGCTTGAGCGCGAAGGCAATACATTACGTGCCGTGGCAACAGATGGTCATCGACTGGCATTGGGCAGCATCGAAACTGCTGAAAAAACCAATGAAAAACACAGTGTTATTGTGCCACGTAAAGCGATTCTGGAGCTGGGGCGTTTGTTGGGTGATGTCGCTGATGAAGTGACCTTGGCGATTAGTCCACAACAGTTGAAAGTCGAACTGCCGGATATGCATTTCACTTCAAAACTGATCGATGGCCAATTCCCAAATTACGAACGGGTATTGCCGGTTGGTGGTGACAAAGAAGTAATTGCTGAGCGTGATGAGCTTAAACAAGCCTTATCCCGTGCCTCTATCCTGGCTAATGACAAACATCGCAGCGTCAAACTGAACCTGAGCAGCAATTTGCTCAAAGCTACTGTAACCAATCAGGAACAGGAATCTGCTGAGGAAGAACTGGCAGTGGAATATAGTGGACCGGATCTGGAAATTGCCTTTAATAACGCTTATCTGCTGGACTTGCTTAATGCGATTCCGGATAACAAAGTAAAACTACTGTTTACCGATGAAAATAGTAGCGCGCTGATTACGCCAAATGACCCAAGTTCACTCGGCAGTATGTAGTTATGCCGATGCGGCTGTAATGATTTAATTTCATACTCACAAAAACGCGCTTAAAGCGCCGTTTTTTTTATTGCAGGTAATATTTAAATCACTTTATTCGGATTGTTCTGCAACATCACATCCAGGCCTTGTTTATAAGTATTTGCAGCCGCATCACGTTTGTCCTGTGCCATTAATACTTCGGCAAGCGCCTGATAGGTTTCACCTCGCGGCCCGTGTTCAATACTGGCACGCAAATAGGCTTCCGCTTTAGCCCACAACTTATTCGCCTGAGCGAGTCTTCCCAAGGTCAACAATAACCATGGGTTTTCTTCACGTTGTTTGAACCATTTTTCCGCCGTCGCCAGACGTTTTAGCAAATCACCTTGAAGGATTTTGCCATACTGATAAATCAGCGCATCACTCCAGTTTTTACGTAAATACTCTTCAATCATTTCCATCGCCTGTTGCTGTTCACCTTGTAACAACAAGCCATTTATATACGTTTTAAGCACCTGTTCGGATTGTCTGCTTTTCGCCGGAGATTGCAACCATATCTGCTCCATTCGCTGCCATTCTTGCCTAATTAACGCATTTTGTAGCTGTCCCACCGTCGCTTCTGCCGATAACGCATTGGCGGAACTGGTATCCAAAACATGACGTTTACGTAAATCCGGTAACACTGACTGCACTTCCTGCCATTGATCAGTGTCCTGATACAGTTGTTGCAACAGTTGTAAAACATACGGATGTTTGGGAGCGACTTCGCGTAAATGCTGCAACGTTGCTAATGCCTGCTCTTTCTGCCCCGCCGAGAGCTGTAATTCCGCCTGGACTACACCCACTGCAATATCTGCACTGGGAGTCGTTTCATGCGCCAGTTTCAAATAGGAATCGCGACGCTCTGGTGCCTGCTGTTTTTGTGCCGCACGGGCCGCAGCCAGATAATGCAGTAACGGTGTTTCACTGTTACCGGCATGACGAACCAAAAGTCGTTCAGCTTCCGCCCATCGCCCTTCTTCAAGGGTAATCAAACCTTTGGTTAAGGCTTTGGTCGCACGTTTATGGCGTTGATTCTCCTGCCAATGCGATATACGGTTCGGGGTATTTTTTAACACGGCAAAGCTGCGTAAAGTGAAATACATCAACGCTAATAACAACAGCATAGCAACGACAAACACGATCAATGACGTTTCTAATGTCCATTGAGCATACTGAACCAACACAAAGCCCGGCTCAAAATCAGCCAACCAGACAAAAATGCCACCTAAGGCCAGAGCCAGCCCAATGATGATCAACCATCTCATGGTTCAAATCCTTTCAACCAGCGCAGTGAACCGGAAATATCCGGCGTCTCGATGCTGATGGCCTGACTTTGCATATTTTGCAAACTCTCCAGCATGGCATCACGATGATCACCGACAAAATATTGTTCCAGCCAGCTGATAGCAGATTGCAGACTTTGCTCAAACATTTTCTGGTTACCGGATAAAGCGGCAAACCGTGCAGTTTCCATTTGCAGGCGTAGATTTTGATAGAGGAAGTATCGCTGTTCAGGCATTAATACCGCAGCCGGTGCATCTTGCTGCTGACGAATTACTACTAAAGAACGCAATTGTGTCCAAATTTCGGAAACGGCTTCACGCCAGGCTGACTGATCCATTTCCTGGGCATCAGTTTGACTGTTAAATGTCTGTTTCGGTCCGCTGACCACTCGCAGATTATCAATAGCTTTGATCAAGCCGAGCATATCCGCAGCAATACCAGCGACATCGGTATCTCCAGCAGCTTTTAGTGCTAATTCTTCTTCTGCAATTAATTCACGTAACGGCTGCATACGGTAATCACCAATTTCACGGATCTGTTGATCCGCTAGTGATAAAGCCAATTGCGCACCACTGACATCACTAGCCAATAAAGCACGTTGATTGGCAAGATTTAATAAATATTTGATTTCGGCTAAGGCCCATTCCAGTTCAATCTCATCACTGCTTAAGGGAGACTGATTTTGCAGTTTGGTCAGTACATCACCCTGTTCTAGCTGTGTTTGTTTAAAGGTCGACAATTGATCGTTAAGCTGGCGTTGTGCAGAGCTCAATTGGGAAATATCGTTTTTAAGATCAGCGATTTCATCCAGCCGACTTTCAACTTCCAGTAATTTCTCTTCCTGCTGCGATATAAGCCAGAGCGCACCTGCGCCGGGCAGAGTGATCAATATGGCAACGATCACCAGCAGCACTAATTTCACTGGAAAAGCTTTGTTTGTTTTTTCTGATTTATTTTGTTCAATCTTTGGGGCCGGTTTTTTTTCCGGTTGAGGTTTACTGCTAGGCTCCATGATCTGATCCCATTTCAATTAATCGTTGAATGATTGCCTCATCACTGGCATCGAGACTGACATATACCTGCTTGAACCCTTGTTCAACAGCAAAATCCCTGATTCGTTCACTGACAACACATAGCGGCTTTTGCAGTATTTGTGGGCATTCAGTCGATAATAAACGCAACAAGTTGTGAACACTACCAGCGCTGGTCGCTATTAATGAATCCGCTAAACAGGCCTGTTGTACAAGACTGACTGATACAGAAGGTAATTGTCGCCGATAAACTTCGAGATAACTAATACTAGCACCTCTGGCCCTTAAGGTATCCGCCATCAATTCTCGCCCGCCATCACCGCGAACAATTACGACATGCTGACCGTGCATTTGTTGCCATTGTGGTAATTGCAACAAACCTTCACTGCCATTGGATATTTCGGGTACCAGTTCGACTGCTAATCCCTGGTGGTTGAGTGCCTGAGCGGTTCCTTCGCCAGCGGCGACCAGCTTAATGTTATCCGGCAAATGGCCTTGAAATCCCGCCATAAAACAGTCAACCGCATTACGGCTGACAAATACCAGCCAATCAGTTTGTTCCGGATGCCAAACCTGCCAGTCAATCACATCAATAGCAACAATCTCAATGACCGGAAACAATATCGCTTCTCCGCCCTGCTGTTCAATCAAAGTTGCCATGCCATCCGCTTGTGCGGCAGGCCGAGTCACGAGAATTTTTTGTCCGGTTAGCTTTTGTTGTGGGTCATGAGCCACCATAAACCTCCTCGAGAATTTTATCAGCGCCCTGTTTTAACAACATATCTCCGAGCATTAAACCAAGTTGCTCGGCTTCACTGGCCTTACCGCGAATTTCCTGGTGCAACATTTCACTGCCATCTGGACGACCAACCAATCCTCTCAGCCAGATATCATCACCAGTTAACATGGCGTAGCCACCGATAGGCACCTGACAGCCGCCTTTTAAACGACGATTTAATGCACGTTCTGCTTTTACTGTAATAGATGTCAACTCGCAATTTAGCGGGGCAATTAATGCATTCATTGCATCATCATTAATACGTGTTTCAATGCCCAATGCACCCTGCCCAATAGCTGGCAGGCTTTGCTCCGGGGTTAAGGCACTGCGAATACGTTCATCAAAACCCAGCCTTTCCAAACCGGCTTTGGCCAGAATAATTGCATCAAAATTGCCAGCATCCAGTTTGGCCAGCCGGGTATTCACATTACCGCGTAACGGCACGATTTTCAGATCTGGACGATAGTGGCGCAGCTGACATTCCCGGCGCAGACTGGAAGTACCAACAGTGGCACCCAGTGGTAAATCATCAACATTTTCAAAAAGATTGGATACAAACGCATCATGTGGATCGTGACGTTCACAAATGACTGGTAAATGCAGACCTTCCGGAAACTCCACTGGCACATCTTTCATCGAATGCACCGCAATATCGGCTTCCCCTGCCAGCATGCTCTGTTCCAGTTCTTTAACAAACAGGCCTTTACCACCCACTTTGGCCAGCGGGGTATCGAGAATAATATCGCCCTGCGTTTTAATACGGACCAGTTCAATATTTAAATGAGGATCAAGCGCCAACAGACTGTCACGAACAAATTCGGCCTGCCAGATGGCAAGCGGGCTGCGACGGGTGGCAATACGAACGGTACGTTGACTCATGAAACAAACACCAGTTAATAATTGATAGTGTGTTCGATTCTAACATTTTCCCCTGCGGATCCACGAACAGCCGCGTTATAATGCCGTCTTTTTCTGCCAGCAATCACAGGCCCGTGCCATGACCGCATCCGATAAAAAGCTTTCTTCCGCTCGCCTCACGCAACCCACCAATAAGTTTGTTGAGGAATTCACTGCCTCAGTTACTTTTGATAAACGCATGTATCGGCAGGATATTCAGGGTTCCATCGCTCATGCCACCATGCTGTGCAAAGTAGATGTGCTAACGGCAAGCGAACGTGATCAAATCATCACCGGCTTACAACAGATAGAAAATGAAATCGATAACGATCAGTTTGAATGGTCGATTGCACAGGAAGATGTGCATATGAATATCGAATCCAGACTGATCAAACTGATTGGCGAAGTCGGCAAAAAACTGCATACCGGCCGTTCACGAAATGATCAGGTGGCAACCGATGTGCGTTTATATCTGCGTGACATGATTGTGCCTATTCGCAGTGAATTACAGCGGCTACGTTCTACTTTGCTGGATGTGGCCGAACGTGAATTCGCTACTATCATGCCTGGTTTTACCCATCTGCAAACTGCACAGCCTGTCACCTTTGGTCATCATATGCTGGCCTGGTTTGAGATGCTCAGCCGTGATCTGGAACGTTTGGATGACTGCACTAAACGGGTCAACAGTTTGCCATTAGGTGCGGCAGCACTGGCTGGCACAACCTTTCCGATTGATCGTGAATACACGGCTGAATTGCTGGGTTTTGAACGTATCTGTCGCAACTCGCTGGATGCGGTCAGTGATCGTGATTTTGCCATTGAATTTAACAGTTTCGCCTCATTACTGATGATGCACTTATCTCGGTTCTCAGAAGAACTGATCATCTGGTCCTCGGCCCAGTTTGATTTTGTCGATCTGGGTGATGCATTCTGTACTGGCTCTTCAATCATGCCGCAAAAGAAAAATCCGGATGTTCCTGAATTGGTTCGCGGCAAGACCAGCCGGGTTTACGGCAATCTGTTTAACTTGCTGACTTTGATGAAAAATCAGCCCTTGGCGTACAACAAAGATAACCAGGAAGACAAAGAACCCTTGTTTGACACCATTGATACCTTGCTCGGCTCGTTACGTGTCTACGCCGATATGCTGTCGGTGATTACCGTCAAAAAAGACAATATGCGCTTGGCGGCTCTGAAAGGTTATGCAACTGCTACCGATCTGGCTGATTATCTGGTGCGGAAAGGCGTTGCGTTCCGTGATGCACATGAAGTGGTTGGCTTGTCAGTAGCCTTTGCCATCAAACAGCAAAAAGATCTGTCGGCGTTAACACTGCAGGAACTGCAGCAATTCAGCGATCAGATCGGCGACGATGTATTTTCTGTTTTAACCCTGGAAGGCTCAGTAGCAGCTCGTAACCATCTGGGTGGAACAGCACCAGAACAGGTTAAAAAAGCTATTCAAATCGCCCGAAGCGAACTTTAAATCCACTGCCTGAACAGATGGACTGGTTCAGTATTCGCCTTTCAGTCAGATGACCATTGATAAGAATCAGACTGAAAGCGATATACGATGATTAAGTTGAATATCATCATTTATCATCATCACTGATCGGTGTCTAAACCCAAATGGCCACATTAAAATCATTACTATTTTCGCTGATTGAATTGGCGAAACGCTGGCCTTGGCTGATTGCAGCGATTGGTTTTATTTCCGGTGTGGCCAGTTATTTTCTGGTGGAACGTAAAGAATCACTGGCACAGGTGATTGCTATTGTCATGCTGGTCAGCTGGGTATTTTTGGTACTGGAAAACTGGTTACGCGAAAGCTTCAAAAACCGCTTTGGCCTCAATATTCCGCCAGCATTGATGCATTATGTGACGCAACTGGTGCATCAGGAAAGCCTTTTTTTTGCGCTACCGTTTTTTATTGCCGTTACCACCTGGAATCATACTCAGGCTGGGTTTACCGGATTATTGATTTTATGCGCGTTGATTTCAGTGATTGATCCGCTGTATTACAAACAGCTTGCACCGCGCCGCTCGCTGTTTGTTATCTTTCATGCCCTGGCATTATTTGCTGTTTTACTGGTAGCTCTACCTATATTACTGCAGCTGACCACCGGCCAAAGTATGGCGTTCGCCCTGATCATTTCTCTGTTATTCAGCCTGCCTAGTTTAGTGAAATTTGTCGCCAATGGCCGTTGGTGGCGGCGGCCTTTAATGGCATTAATGCTGGCCTTGTTAGCTGCCGGATTGTGGCAGGTGCCAACCTTGGTTCCTCCTGCCTCTTTGCGATTAACCGAATTCAATCTGGTACAACAGGTTGATCGTGAAGAACGGACGCACAGCATTCACATTGATCGCATTGATGTGGAATCACTTAAGCGCGATGGCATATATGCCTGGACAGCTATCCGTGCACCTCGCGGCTTACAGGAAAAAATTCATCACATCTGGATGCATAACGGCAAACAGGTAGATCGAATCACACTGAATATCGAAGGTGGCAGTGAACAAGGCTATCGGGCCTGGACACAGAAACTGAATTTCCCCAAAGATCCGGTCGGTAAATGGCAGGTAAAAGTGGTGACAGATTCGGGCCAGCTGATTGGTATCAAACGCTTTACTGTTGAAACCAGCGTTGATGAACAGGGAAGCCTGCTTGAGCGTCTTAAACCACCTTTCTTTCAGGAGTCGACTGAAGATCAGCAGGACATGGAAGAAACAGACAATACTCAGGAGCTGGAGAGCACTGAAGAACAAGAAAGTCTGTATCAGCGGCTAGCGCCGCAGTTTATTCAGGAGATGACCGAAAGTCAGGAGAACGTTGAAGGCTCTGATAATACCCAAGAGCTTGAGAGTTCTGAAGCACTGGAAAACGTTGAAGAACCGGAAAATGCCGAAGAGCAAGAAAATGCTCCAGAGCAGCAAATCCTCAAACTTGAGGATTAATCTTTTCGGTTAACACCGATAAACGAGGCGATGGTTAAAAATGACATCCACACCAGATAACTGGGCAGCCAGATCGACCACCAGCCTTCTTCCAACGGCGAGGATGAAACCGGATCAATATGCAGATAGGCATACAGATTCAAGGCAATATTAATCGACAATCCAATGATCGCTGTGACACTTAAAACTGTATCTAGTCTATATTTTTTCATCGTATCCCCCGTAGCCATACAATGAGCTCAGCTTAACCACAAAATGATGCAACTGGCTAAGCCGATAAACGCTAAAATTAATGCCTTTGCCGCTGCAAAACGCGGCCAATATGCCAATAAACCGACCCACAAAACTGCGGCCACTGAAAGCAATCCCAACCAGACTACAATGCCGACCACAACGCCCCACATGCTGATCACCGGCCACAGAGAAAATACCAACAATGCAATTGAAACCAGTCGCAACAGACGACTGTATCCGGCCGATAATTTAGCCGAATTCAGTTGTGAATAATGCCGTGGCATCGCCAAACTCAAACCGGCCATGCCGGCATAACACAATGCCGTTCCGAGCAACATCATCAGCAACATCTGCATTACGCTGACTCCGATTTAGGTTTATAGACTCTGGAGACTTCTTTTATGGTTTTTTGTTGTTTGCGTTTGAGTATTTTTATCGTGAATATTCCTAACACCCCGAACAGCAGTACCGTTAGCTCAAATCCCACGTTTGACCAGTCCCCCTGGGCAAAATAATGGAATAAGTGCTGGCCGGTGGTAAGCCAATTAACGATTGGCAGTAACAGAGATAAAGCAGCAAAACCGGCTAATTGCTCTATCCAGGCACGTGAGGCAGGTCGTAATGCTGCATGCAGCAAACTGCCCAGCCAGATAAAAAAGAACAGCTTAATTTCCCAGCCGGCTCGATCGGCTACTTCCAGAGGCAACAGGCGATTCACCCAGAAAAACGCTATACAGGCCACCATTAATCCACTGATGGCGCTGATATTGAGCACTTCAATGGCCCGGTAAACTTTGGGTGTCTGTACACCAAATTCATTCAGCGATCTCTGACGACGTTTCACCATAAACAGAATGGCGCCAGTGGCCATCATGATGGTGCCCGCCATGCCCAGAATAAAATAAATCCAGCGCACGGTATAACCGCCAAAGTTGGCAAAATGTAAGGTCCGCATAATGCGCTGGGCGGCAAACGCATTACTTTTATCAAATACATCCGGTGCTTCAATATGCAGCAACTCACCAGTGACAGCGTCCAGAATCACCTGGCCGGAACTTAAAAATAACAGGCGTCCGGTATTTTTTTCTTTTTCGAATAAGCCAAACACCTTGGCCACCGCACTGCTGTCGCCGGGATGCTCCACACTGATGAAACTAGCGGGTTTTTCCATCAATGCTTCTGCTTTTTCGAACAATTCCGTTACCGGATAGACTTCGGCTTCAATACCGGTTTCAGGTCGATGTTCAGGTTGGTTGAATACTTCGGCAAAAAAGGTTCGTGGGTGGTCGTAATTAGCTATTACGCCAACAGGCATATAAACTGTGACAAAGACGATCAGGCCGGTATAAGCAATCATCAATTGAAACGGCAAGGATAAAACCGATGAGGCATTATGAGCATCAAGCCAGCTGCGTTGCCCTTTGCCGGGGCGAAAGGTAAAGAAGTCCTTGAATATACGCTTGTGAATAATAATGCCGCTGACCAGCGCCACCAGCATGATCATGGTAAAAAAGCCTACCAACCAGATACCAGCCGTACCGGCATGAAACTCAAAATGCATATGCACAAAATGATGTCCGCCCTGAGTTTCACGTTCCTGCTGTTGGGTGAGTAATTTACCGCTGACCGGATCTAATCGAGCTTGCTGAAACTCCTCGTTTTCATCTTCCCATGACAAACCGATAGCCGGATCAGCTTCACTGGGTAAACGTATTCTCCAAAGATGGCTTTGTGGAGCAATATCTCGCAGATAGGCTTCAGCTTTTGTTACCGCAACCAAACGCTGCTGCTGAGTGTTGGTCTGAGGATCAAACTCACCCACCATTGCTCTTTCAGGGTTCATCCAATGTGTAATAGCATCATCAAACACACCAATAGTACCGGTCAGAAAAATAGCAAATAATGCCCAGCTGGCGACTAAACCACCCCAAGTGTGCAACCAGGCCATAGCCTGACGGAAGCGGCCTGGTTCATTATTCACTGCTATTGTTTGTTTCATCGCAACAACTCCGTCAGTAGCAGACCTGTTCCGCCAATAATCACTGTCGCCGATAACATGCCTATCCAGGCACGTTTGGCATCTTTAACTGCAAACACCCAGATAATGACTGCGGTATACACAGCAAAACTCAGTAATGAGCTAGTAATAACCGCATCAGCACGCGATAACGGCAAAATAGCGGCGACCAGAATCACCACTGCCGAAGTTAGCAAATAGCCACCAAATGTAGCGGCCAGCAGCAGCGAAAAAATTCGGCCTGGATAAGACAAAGTCATATAAGGATTTTCCATACAAACGGTTTTAAGCGAGCAAAGCCTTTTTCGATTAGATAACGGCTTCGCTGCCGACTCAGAAGTTTTCAGTTAATAACAAGTCGAATGACCCGTAGAAAAAGGCCATTTTTATTGTGTTTTTCAACACAGTTAATGCGATAGATTATCGTTTGCATTCGTAATTAACAAGTATCGCGTTTTCTATCCGTAAATGTTTAACGGTAAAAGTTTGGATTGGGTAACTTCCAGAAAGAGTTTTACTGAGGGTTATTGAGCAGTAGCAACAAACCTAAATTAACTATCTTCGACAAGAATTAGTGCGCCAGCCGACAAGAAGAAATCTCACCCTCAGGAACATAATATCTGCACGTGCCGCACTGCCGGGGCACCTCCGACATCAAGCAGTTATCCGAGGGGATTTATCATGACAGAGCATATTTGCACTCCAGGTTGTACGCACGGCATCACCGAAGAAAATAAAAAAGACGTAGTCGAAGAATTTGATACGGCAAGACGTTCATTTATCCGTAACGCTTTTGTTGGCGGTGGTGCCGCCTCTCTGGGTGCCATGGGCATGTCCATGTCACCAATGAGTTTTGCCGCAGGCGCCAATACACCAATTAATGCTGATGCACCCGGCCAGATGCATTATTACATTCCTGCCACCCCGGAAACGGTTCTCTGGGGTTATTTCAGCAAGAATGCCAAGCCTACCGTTGAAATCGAGTCCGGTGATTTTGTCACCATGGAAACACTCACCCATCATGCCAACGATGATGCAGAACGGATGGTAAAAGGTGACCCTGGCGCAGAAAGTATTTTTCATTGGGATGCCCAACGCAAAGGTGTCGATCGGCGTGGTGCTGGCCCGATGGATGCCAAGATTGGAGCAGGTGGTGGAGCCGGCGTGCATATCTGTACCGGACCAGTACGCATCAAAGGCGCTCAACCGGGCGATATTCTTGAGGTGCGCATAGTTGATGTTACCCCCAGACCGAGTGGTAACCCTGATTACAAAGGTAAGACCTTTGGTAGTAATGCCGCTGCCTGGTGGGGCTTTCATTACGGCGATATGCTTACCGAACCGAAACAACGTGAAGTCGTCACCATTTATGAAGTCGATGCCACTGGCGAGCGTAACTGGGCCAAGGCGGTCTACAACTATCGCTGGACACCGCAAACCGATCCTTTCGGTGTGGTGCATCCGACTATCGATTATCCGGGCGTACCGGTTGATCACAGTACCATCACCAAAAAAGAAAATATTCTGCGTGATATCCGTATTCCGATCCGGCCTCACTTTGGCACCATTGGCCTGGCTCCTGCAGAAGCCGATATGGTGAACTCGATTCCGCCCAACTACACCGGCGGCAATATCGACAACTGGCGGATTGGCAAGGGTGCGAAGATTTATTTCCCGGTCGCAGTGGATGGCGGCATATTCTCGGTAGGTGATCCACATGCATCACAGGGTGACTCTGAGTTGTGCGGTACCGCCATTGAGTGCTCTTTAACGGGGACTTTCCAGTTTATCTTGCACAAAAAAGCTGACTTGCCCGGCACCTCATTGGCTGAACTCAATTATCCCTTGCTGGAAACCCAGGATGACTGGGTGTTACATGGCTTCAGTTATGCCAACTATCTGGCTGAACTGGGCCCCAATGCTCAGGATGATATCTACAGCAAATCTTCGGTTGATAAAGCATTACGTGATGCCTATCGCAAGATGCGACACTTTTTAATGACCACTCAGCATCTGGATGAAGACGAAGCGATATCACTGATGACGGTGGCAGTCGACTTTGGTATCACCCAAGTAGTAGATGGCAACTGGGGCGTGCATGCGATTCTGAAAAAATCCATGTTCCCGGCCCGCGGTTAGGGTTATGGCATAACACTTGCGAAAGGATGCTTCAGTATTCAAGGAATAACACTTTACTGTGACTGACCTGAAACGCTTTTCTGCCAGTGCTATACCCGCAGAGCTACGCCAGCCGGCCTGGAATGAAATCCTTTCCAGGCTCGGGCTGGCGAGTGATGCTGCAAGCTCCATTCGTAATGACGACAGTGGCCATATGGCATTGTCGGTCTCAGCACGCGACTCTGTATTTGTACAACTCACCGCATCTCCACAGATTCTGTCACCGATCGCAGCCAAATCAACCCAACCCTTACAAGGCACTGTATTGGTGCTCGCCTTGCTTGATGGCACCGCGCAGGTGCTGGATGCCGATCAAACAGTCAAATTACGTTCCGGCGATATCATGTTGCTAGATCCTAGCCAATCCTGGCGACTGGCTTTGCAAACCCGTTTTCGCATCATGCTGATCAAACTGGAGTCATCCAGTTTTCTGCTCAGGCTGGTGCGTTCCGGACGACAGGAAGCAAATCGCATCAGTACACAACAAGGTATCGGCGCGTTATGTCTGAACATGCTGCAATCGCTTACCGAACAGTTACCCCATGTGGATAACAATGAGCTGCCTGCATTAGAGGTAACGCTGGCTGAGTTATTGGTGGCTTGTCTTTCCCATAAACAATCTGCTGCCAATGAAGAAGCTACTGATGTGCAATTGGCCCATTTACGTAGGGTGTGCAGAACGGTGGATTCACGGCTGGACGACCCGGATCTGAATATTGAAAAAATCGCTGCGCAGGAAGGTTTATCCCCCAGATATTTACAAAAACTGTTCAAAAACAGTGGCACAACCTTCAGTGAATATTTAAAAAGCCGGCGCATACAGCATTGCTGTATTGATCTGGCTAACCCTGCCCTTGCCCAGTTCAGCATAGCCCAGCTGTGCTATCGCTGGGGGTTTAATGACGCGGCCAACTTCAGCCGTACCTTTTCGCAGTTTATGGGCATGTCTCCGAAAAGCTATCGCGCCTCACCGCCACAGGATCTGCATGAACAACTTCGCCGTGGTTGTCCGCAAACCAAACCGTCAGCTCGTTCTCCTGTCACCGATCCGCAATCCTTTTTGCAAGATGATGACATTCAAAAACGTCGCAGGCCATTTCAGGAAGTATTGGATGATCATGCTAAATATGCGCTTTCATTGCGACTCGCCCCTAAACGGTTTTCGGACATAGATAACACTGCGCCCGCTCAAACCGTCGCTCAGTCTCCACGACAATATTACCTGCCGGTGTCCGATAAAACCGTTCACTGGGGCTATTTCAGCAATGCGATCAAACCGGTATTAACCATCCGATCCGGCGATATTGTGACCATTGAAACCTTATCCCAGCATGCCTCAGATGACTGCGAACGCATGATCGACGGCGATGCCGGAGCACAAAGCGTTTTTCATTGGACTGGTACAACAAAGAATGTTGACCGGCGGGGGGCCGGGCCGATGGATGCCACGATATTTGGTCGCGGTGCCGGAGAAGGTTTTGGGGTGCATATTTGTACCGGGCCAGTCTATGTCACCGATGCTGAACCTGGCGATGTGTTGGAAATACGCATACTCGATATTCAACCGCGCCTCAGTTGCAGCCCGGAGCATCAAGGTAAACACTTTGGCAGCAATGCCGCCACCTGGTGGGGTTTTCAATATGATGACTTGCTCACTGAGCCCAAAAAACGTGAGGTGGTCACGGTATATGAAGTACATCAACACACCCATCCACCGCATGCCAAGGCGATTTATAACTTTCGTTGGACTCCGCAAACCGATCCCTACGGCATTGTGCACCCAACCATTGATTACCCCGGCATACCGGTTGACCATTCCACTATAGACAAACAGTTCGGCATTCTCGACAAAGCCGTTATTCCGGTCAGACCACATTTTGGCGTGATGGCCGTCGCCCCGCGTGAAACCGGTATGGTTGATTCCATTCCGCCTAGCTATTTTGGCGGCAATATGGATAACTGGCGTGCTGGCAAAGGTACTAAATTATTTCTGCCTGTTGCCACCCAGGGAGCCCTCTTCTCGGTCGGTGATCCCCATGCTTCTCAAGGGGATTCGGAATTATGCGGCACCGCCATTGAATGTTCTTTAACCGGTGTATTTCAATTGGTGTTGCACAAACAACGTGATTTAAAAGGCAGTTATATGGATGGCCTCAATCATCCTTTTTTGGAAACACCGGATGAATGGGTATTGCAGGGCATGAGTTTCTCCGACTATCAGGCTGAACTTGGCCCGAACGCCCAAACACAGGTATACAAAAATTCCTCTATGGAAGCGGCGATGCGTGACGCCTTCAGAAAAGCCCGTCACTACTTAATGAAAGAACATCAGCTTAGTGAAGATGAAGCTATCTCACTGATTTCAGTAGCGGTTGATTTTGGCATTACCCAGGTAGTGGATGGCAATCTGGGTGTGCATGCAATTATCCGCAAAGCCATTTTTCCAGACTATGACCCCGATCATCTTCCAAAAGCACATAGTTAGCTTTCAGTTTGCTATTTCACCAATAAACCTCTCAAAACTCCCTGCAAGACACTTTTAAAAATTATTTTTAGCGGCGATCCGCTGACTGCCGCTGCTTGTGCGTTTTGTGACGCAGTTCACTTTACTCAGGTTAATGTGATTAGTTGGGGCCGGCGCAGAATGGGTTGAGGCTTTACTTGCAACCAAGCGTTGCGATCAAAGATTAACAGGCCTTTACCAATCGCGAAATCTCTCGCGACACGTCCCCTGTACACCCAAAAAATAATCAAGGAGAAGTCATGGACAAAACCGATCCGAAAACAAATCCAGGTAATGGTGGTGAAACTCATCAGCAGGCCACCGGCAAAACCTCCACTCTCACCACTCAACAAGGCGGCCCGATTGCCGACGATCAGAATTCATTAAAAGCTGGAGCTCGTGGTCCAGGTTTAATCGAAGATCATATTCTTCGCGAAAAACTGTTTCATTTTGATCATGAACGTATTCCAGAACGAGTGGTGCATGCCCGTGGCTTTGGTGCTCACGGTTATTTTGAAACCACCGAATCATTAGAAGACGTTACCTCTGCTGATATTTTCCAGCGTAAAGGCGAAAGAACACCTGCCTTTGTGCGTTTCTCAACCGTTGCCGGCAGTAAAGGCTCAGCTGATCTGGCGCGTGATGTTCGTGGCTTTGCCGTCAAGCTGTATACCAAAGAAGGTAACTGGGACATCGTGGGTAACAACATCCCAGTATTTTTTATTCAGGATGCGATTAAATTTCCTGATTTGGTTCACTCCGTCAAAGAAGAACCTGATCGCGGATTTCCGCAGGCTCAGTCTGCCCATGATAACTTCTGGGATTTTGCGACTTTGATGCCGGAAAGCATGCATATGCTGATGTGGCAAATGTCAGATCGCACGATTCCACGCTCATTTCGGTTTATGGAAGGCTTTGGCGTTCATAGCTTTCGATTAGTTGATAAAGATGGCAAAAGCCAGTTTGTAAAATTCCATTGGAAGCCGAAACAAGGCATGCAGTCAGTTTTATGGGACGAAGCGTTAAAAATCAACGGGGCCGATCCGGATTTCCATCGTCGTGATTTATGGAATGCCATCAATCAGGGAGATTACCCTGAGTGGGAATTGGGACTGCAGATTTTCGATGATGAGTTTGCTGAGAAATTTGAGTTTGATGTGTTGGATGCCACCAAGCTTATTCCCGAAGAACAGGTGCCGATTCGCATTGTCGGTCGTTTAGTATTGGATCGAGTGGTCAGCAACTTCTTTGCTGAAACCGAACAGGTCGCTTTTTGTACCCAGAATATCGTCAAAGGCATCGATCATTCCAATGATCCATTGCTGCAGGGTAGAAACTTTTCCTATCTTGATACACAGTTAAAACGTTTAGGTGGACCCAATTTCACCCAGATCCCAATTAATGCACCGAAATGCCCGATGCATCATTTCCAGCAAGATGGTCATATGGCAATGAGTAACCCGACAGGTCGGGCCAACTATGAGCCCAACAGCTGGGTTGAAGAAGAAGGTGGTCCTCGTGAAGATCCGGCCAGGGGCTTTGAAAGTTATCCTGAAGATGTATCAGGACCAAAAGTCCGTGAACGTTCCGAGACCTTTGCTGATCACTACAGCCAGGCCAGGCAGTTTTATATAAGCCAGACTGACACCGAGCAGCAACATATTATTAATGCGTTTGCATTTGAGCTGAGTAAAGTCAAAACACCGGCAATTCGCGAACGAATGGTCAGTCACTTGCTGAATGTTGATAAACAATTGGCTGAAGAAGTCGCTGAGAAATTGGGCATCAATCCGTTGCCTAAACCAGCTGATGCAGCGATGCCAACACGGGATGATCTCCCGGTTTCGGATAAGTTAAGTATTCTCAAGAATGGCCCTGATAGTTTTAAAGGCCGTAAAGTTGGTGTCTTAATGACCGATGGATTTGATGCAGATATTTTCAAATCGCTTGAGAAATCACTTAAAGCAGAAGGAGCAATGTTTGAAGTTGTTGCCCCTCATAGTGGGGAAATTAAAAGCAGTGCTGGCGATATGGTAAAAGTCGATGAAAAAGTTGATGGTGGGCCTTCGGTGTTATTTGATGCCATTGTGATTTTGCCCGGTAGCGACGGTGTGAAAATGCTGGCAGAAATGCCACCGGCATTAACCTTTGTCAGTGATGCCTTTAATCACAAGAAATTTATCGGTTACGCTGAGGATGCGATGCCGCTCTTGAAAAAAGCCGGTATCAGTGAGATGTTGGATGAAGGTTGTCTGCAATTGACCAATACTAAAACCACGGACGAATTTACCCAAAACTGTCGTGATATTCGTTTTTGGCAACGTGCTGGCTAGTCGGTTTTTATGATGAAATAACAAGTTGAATCAGGTCACCCGTTTGAATGTTTAAACGGGTGATTTTTCGTTAGCTTTTAGTTCAACTAAAACGTCTTAGAAGGAGATCGCCATGATCGCCAGACGCTATTCCTATACGCTGATTGTTCTAGCGTTGCTTGTTGTCGTGTTAATTATTCTGCGTATGCAATTGCCGTCATTGGTTAAGGATTATTTGAACGACAAAATGGCCGACATGGGAAATTATCAAGGTGAAATCGCTGATGTCGACATTCATCTGTGGCGAGGCGCCTACTCTGTTGATCAACTGGAAATCACCAAAAAAGACCAGCCTTCGGTAGTATTTTTTAAAGCAGAAACCATAGATACATCGGTCAGCTGGACCGCTTTATTAAGAGGCAAAATCGTAGCCGATGTTGACTTGATTAATGCCGAAATCCACCTGGTCGATGACAAAGCAGATGACAAACCTGTAGAAGAATCCACCTGGCGGCAGACGGTGCAGGAGATTATCCCGTTAAAGATTGATCGATTGAATATAGACAATGGTGAAATTCATTTTCATAACTTCAAATCTGATCCTCCAGTACATCTGGTGTTTCATCAACTCAATGGTGAAATCACCAACTTGAGTAATGCCGATCGCAGTGATGGGCTGGAATATGCCGATTTTGATCTGCAGGGTCTGTTATTTGATAACGCAAATGCCAATCTGAACGGAGAATTAGATCCTTTAGGGGATTTTCATAATTTTGCGCTAAATCTAAAAATCACCGGAATTGAGCTGACCAGGCTCAATGAAGTCTCCGAAGCCTATGGCAATTTTAATTTCAAATCCGGCAAGGGCGATTTTGTGATGGAGTTGCAAGCTGAAGATGCTCAGTTAACCGGCTACGCTAAACCCATCTTGGATAATGTCGAAATTTTTGATTTGGAAAAAGATCTCGAAGAAGGCATTTTCAATGCTGCCTGGCAGGCTATCGTCGGTGCCTTTGGTCGGATATTCCGCAACGACCCCAGAGACCGCATTGCCACTCAGATTGAAATCCGCGGCGATTTGGATGACCCTGATGTCAGTGCCTGGCAAGCGTTTCTGGCTATCCTGCAAAATGCTTTTGTCAACGCATTTGAAAGTGACTTTGGTCGGGAAACCGATCCAGAATCTTCACCATCACAAAACAACAAATCCGATGAATCTGAAACACGCTCCCAGTCGGAACCCGAATCTGATGCTGATACCGATTCAGTGGATTGCAGTCTCAGACCTATGTGGGAACAATGCGATTAATTAATAACGTGTCGTCGCTTTGATAATAAGCCGCTATTCGTCAGTTATTTCGAATAGCGGTCACCAGTTCCGACTTGCTCATTTTGCTACGCCCTTTGATATTCAACTGACTGGCCCGGTTATACAGCTCCTGAAGTGTCCGTGACTCCAATGAGGAATTAGGATTGCCTGTTCCCTGAGTTGTTTTTCTGGGTGTGCGGCCTTCTTCACGGCGTTGTTTATTCACTGTTCGAGCCGCGATTTCTTCAGCTTTATCCGTCTTTTTACCACTTTTCTGCTGTTGTTCTTTTATATGCTCATATTGACGTTCGTCTTTATCTGTCCATTCGGCAACCATAATGTGTTCCTCCTGTTCATCGTATTAAACCAGCATCATCCACATTACCAAGGCCATCAGCACCATGCCTATATCCTCGGTTAAAGTAACGGTACTAAGCGGCACATCCAGAATCGACCCCATACAAGGGCAATTAATATCCAGCCCTTTGCGTAATGCCAGAATCACTCCGATAGCACCAAATCCCAATAGTAAGATGTTTAGCGCGTAAACCAGTTGTGGCATAAAAAAAGACAGATAGCCAAGACCCAGAGCCAGCTCCAGATATGGATAAACATAGGCATAAACTCGACTTTTCTTTGCCAGCAAATCATACATCTGAAAGCCATCTGCAAAGGCCGAAGGATGAAACAGTTTTAACAATGCAAAAATTGACAGAAAGATGCCCATAAAATAGTGCATCCAATTGAGCATAGTGACCTGAGTTGAATAACTTATCGCCAGCGCAACAACTGCACTGGTTAAAATTAATGCCAGTAATGGCCAGTAATCTTTCAGATGTTTACCACGATCCTGCTGACGTTGTTTAAAAGCGGGCTGACTCATCGGAAACCTCCTTATCGGTGGATTTCAGTTGTGTAAAAGTGTTGGAAGATTACTTCTGAAAGGCACAGAGAATATGCCTGATTTTTGATGGTAACATCTTATTTCAAATAGCAAAAAGGCCCTGCCGGGGGAGACCGACAGAGCCTTGATGTTCAAACTAATTTCTAATTTACTTAAAAATCATATTTCATTCTGGCAGTAATATTCCTTGGTGTGCCATACCATCCTCGCGTACCAATGGCTGTGTAATATCGTTCGTCGAAGATATTATTAAAATTCAACGCCAGAGAAGTTTCTGCATTCAAAGCGTACTGAGCCATTAAATCCACTATCGTAAAACTACCTTGCTTGAATGTTTCACCATTTGGACCCGCATCTTCATAATAAGCATCGCCTTGCCAACGGACACTGCTTCCAATTTTCAAGTTATTCAGGGCTGGAATTTGATAGCTAGTAAATAATTTGAAAGTGTCTCTCGGCAGCTGTGTCACTAAACGATCATCATCTGCATCATGGATTTCGGCATAGCTATAACTCGCCGAAATTTGCCATAAAGGCAATATTTCACCCGCTACTTCAATTTCAAATCCGCGGTTTTTGTTCCAGATTCTGCTCTATAAGCCTGATTACCATCAGGAGCTAGAGCATTACCATCTGCCACAGCTAAGTTGTCTTGATGAACCTCAAAAATACTTAATGCTGCTGTCAGACGCTTATCCCAAAACTCACTTTTAAGTCCCAGCTCATAATTTTCACCTTCTTTGGGATCAATATAACGGCCATTTACATCCAGATAACTTTGAGGATTAAAGATAGTTGTATAGCTCGTGTAGGCTGACCAGTTATCGGCAAAGTCATACACTAAACCTAGATATGGAGTGACAATGCCATTTTCTTCTCGATGTTCACGTGACACCGCCCCAGAGCTAAAGTTGTGGGACATTTCATCGCGCTGCCAATCAATAACTCTTGCTCCAGTTATTAATGACACTGTATCCAATAAGCTCCAACGGACAGAGGCAAACACCCCAGTCTGGTCTTCATCAATGGCATACTCATCAGATCTCGTCACAATGGCATCAGGCCTCGGAACACTACCATTCCATGTATAAATATTATCTACGCTGAGCATCGTCCAGAGTGGGTAACCATAACTGCGATGATAAGCTTTAGAGTGGCTTGCCCCTGTATAAATATCATGTTCACGCCCAAACAGATTGATTTTGCCAGACACCGCTAGATCAAATGATGTCTGTCTTGGCTCCGCCGCCCAACGACCGGCCCAAATAGACACCCCGCTCCCATCTTCAGCCGGATAGCCGCTTGCAGATGTACCTAATACATCGTCATAAGAACGTCGGCTATGTTCAGCACTAAATCTTAGCTGCCAGCCGTTATCGAATATATGGTCAACCTTCCCAAAAAACGTTTTACTGTCACGTTTATGATAGGTCCAATCGGCGGTTGGGTTAAACGAATAAGATGGATTAAAATAGGATCCATCCGCTTTGAACATCGGAAAACCGTGATTCGATGCTTGATCGTTATAAATGTCTTGATATTCAGCGCCAATGGTCAGCATGGTTTGATCAGTAACATCCCACTCCAAGACGCCATAAGCAACTTGTTTCTCCAATTCCTGGCGGTCAATATAACTCTGGCTATCCTGATAGGCTGCTACTATCCGTCCCCTTACATTTCCACTTTCTGACAAACTACCAGACATATCAATTTCTGTTCGATAGTTATCCCATGAACCTGCTTTTAACGTGATGGAACGTTGAGTTTCCAGAGTTGGCTTTTTACGCACCAGATTGATGGTTCCTGACGGGTCACCAACTCCTGACATCAAACCGGTCGCACCTCGGACAATTTCTACACGATCGTAAGTCACCATATCAGCGAGATCATCACTGAAACCATATGAATTCAGACGATTCACACCGTCAACTTGGATTCCTTGTAGCTGTAACCCACGAACATAAATCTGATTACTATCGCTTCCTGATGGGCCAGTTTCATTGGTAATGATACCGGTTGACTGTTCTAAGACTTCATAAATGTCGTTGAGGTTTTGGTCTTCAATTTGCTGGCGAGTGATAACGCTAACTGACTGGGGAGTTTGCCGTTGAGAAAGAGCTAAACCTGTCGCAGTACTCATTGAGCCAGTAGTATAGGAAAGGGTACCTTCGGTAGTGCCGCCTATACCGGTAGCGCTCACTTGGACAGGCGCTAACTTGACACTGTCCACTACTGAGGATGATTTAGTAGAACTGGCTTGTAGCTGATAGCTATCGGCAGACGTTTTCACCACCTGCAAATTAGTGCCTTGCAGTAATTGTTGCAAAGCCGAATCAATTGAATGTTCACCAGTGAGGCCTGAGCTTTGAAGACCACGCGTTAACGCAGCATCAAAATAAATGTTCACACCTGCCTGACTGGCAAAACGATTTAACACACTGCCCAGTTCACCGGCCTGAATGGCATAACTCTGTGTGACTGTCTCTGCATAAGTGTTGGTCGAATATGCCATGACCGGCATTAATAACGCACTGCATAACAATAAATGTCTGCTGGAGCCAGTTATCCGCTGAATGGCACGAACAATAGGCGTTCTTTGGGGTATCGATAGAGTGGTTTGCATAAGTCCTCGTGTATGAATAACGCAAGTTAATGGGTTACCCACAAAGACGAGTCAGCATTTGAAAAGGTGTAAGTTATTGAATTACGCCGAATGAACTGTCACCCAGTAACGGCTTCGAAATGTTACAGCTACTGGAAATAACCGCGTTACCGCCATTAACGCTTGGTCGGTATTGCTCACATCAAATGTGCCACTGATATGAAATTTCGACAGCTCAGGTTCAACACGAATTACACCAGGACGATACCGGGCCAGCTCATTTAAAAAAATATCCAACGGCATATCATTGATAATCAGCTTTTTCTGCAACCAGGCATCCTCACCCTCCACAAGTGCTGTAAGAGGTTCAAAATTTGTTTGGCTAAAAATCAACTTGTTACCCGCCCTGCAAATGGTCTGCTGTTTATTAGGCAAACTGACTTTTACCTGATGCTCAAACACCGACAGAATCGTGTAATCTTTTTGTTGCTGAACAGAAAACCGCGTCCCAAATGGTTTTAATAAACCTTGGCGGGTTTGCACATAAAAAGGCCGGATATCACTATTCGAACTGGTGGAGATCATGATCTCGCCTTGTTGCAAGTTGATCCGTCGTTCGACTTCAGAAAAATGAACATTGATAGCCGACGCACTGTTCAACATGATGGTTGAGCCATCCGTCAGCTGCACTTCCCGGATTTCTCCGGTGTGCGTGGAATGATCTGCCAGCATCAAACCAGCAGGTGAATATTGCCAGGCAAGCCAGCTTGATGAAGAAATACCCACAATACCGGCGATGCTTTTGAGCACGTTCCTTCGAGTATTTGAAGGATGCTCTTCTGAATCTGGTGTAAGAGAATTAAATGCAACATCTCCGGGAAGTTGCTTGAGTTGTTGTTGCAGTTTTTCCAGTTGCTGCCAGGCCCAGTGATTTTCAGGTTGTTTCGATAACCAGCTTTGCCAGGCTTGCTGCGTTTTGTCGATATTGGTGTTTGCCGTGAGTTCCACATGCCATTGGGCAGCATCCGCCAGCGCCTTCTGTTGCTGCGGTGTTAATCTCGCTAAAGCCGCTTTCATGCATCGAGCTGCTCATATAATGAAAATAACAGGCAATGCTGGGTGGCCTTTGCCATATATTTTTTCACCGAGCTTTCAGACATTCCCATCTCATCCGCGATTTCACGGTAAGTCATGCCCTTGAGTTGAGACATTAAAAAGGCTTTTTTCACCTTTGCACCCAAGCCATCCAGCATTGCATCAATGCGATATAAGGTTTCCAGCAAAATCATGCTCTGTTCAGACGAAATACCTTCCTGCTCTGGTTGCTGCATTAATGCTTGTAGATAAGATTGCTCAATTGTGCGCCGCCGAAAATGGTCGATCATCACCCGCTTGGCAACTGTTACCAGATAACTGCGCGGTTCGCGTATGGACTCAACTTTACCCTCAAAATCAGGTGCAGTAAGTAATCTGACAAAAGTATCCTGCGCCAGATCAGCCGCCTGATGAGAACAATTCAAACGCTCACGTAACCAGTTTTGCAACCAGCTGAAATTGTTTTGATAAAGTTTTTCCAAGCTTTCTGTAGGGGGTGGCGACAAAGGGGCATTCATAGAAATTATTCACAACCGTTAATGATAATGATTCGCAGTTGCATTCTATGATAATAAATTGTGTTGAGCAATAACATGAACTGTTACTTTTTAATTGTCCCCTTCATATCAAAAATTCATCCCGTGAATTTCAATATTTATATATTATTGGGTTAACTATGTCCGGTAGCTGCCAGTTTCGCAGCAATATAATCACTGTGTTCAACATGTAACAGGTTGCTGATGCGACGGATGACATGCTGTTCGATTTGATGGATTTCGTGATCGGCGTTGGCAAGTTGCCAAAGGATATGGATCAGTTCAATTTTCTTTTTCTGGCTGTAACGACGGTTGATCTCTGAGGTAAAGGCAAAATAATCTGTTGCAGATTTGTGTGCCTTTTCAGCTTCAGCCAGCAGGCTTTCAGCTGCAGCTTTATCAAGTGAAAAACGTTTCTGAAAAATGGCTAACAGCATGTCCCGCTCTTCATCTTTGAAATGATAATCTGCAGCAATTACTTCCACCATCAGTGAGGCAGCGGCAAGTCTGACGGAGAGATGCGCGGCATCACCGGTATCCTCATCATCGAGTAATTCGCGTTGTAACAGTTGTTTGAGCTTATCGAGCATAGGTTCTCCTGTACTCAAATGACAGATTAATTACATAGCAGTTCGTACAGATTATTTTGTCGAGTGCAAAATCACCGCCGCCTGATAGCGCGGCTTGCCGTAGCCCAACATGCGATTGAATTCTTTATGAGTCACTGGCACATAGAAGCTGTCAGTCAGGGTTTTGTCATCATCCCAATCAATATCCGGATCATGAAAATACACAAAGGTATCTGAAATGGATACCAAAACCACCCAATGCGGTGATTTGTTCTGATTGAGCCGGTAAGAGCTGATCAACACTACTGCCAGTGCTCCCTGGTTCAGATAGTCACGCAGTAAATTCACATCGATTTGCCGCATCTGCTGCTCGACTTCCGATGTTTCCAGTTGCTGCATAAAGTCTTGATGCACACATTCCATTACCGCTTTTTTATCTTCACTACGCACGCCATTTACAAACGGTACCTCGGCACTATTGGTTATCAATGTGGTTTTGAAATAACGTCGCCAAGCTGCCAAGGCCAGCCCCTGAGCACTACAACCACCATGCCCGGAGGTCATAAATATGGTCGTGGCTTCCCGCCAAAGCTGTAATTCCAGACCACGGTCCAGATGCATTACCGGTTGTAGCGTTTTCATCGCCATCATCAAACTGGCCGGGCCACAGGTAAAGTCCGTGCTTTGTGAATAATGAAATACCTGCTGATGCAGTTCTTCGGGTTGTGGCTGTAACACTTTCATCATGCGTAATGCGTTGGCATGATCTTCGTAGTAGTCACTGACAATTTCAAACTGGTGATAGCCAAGGCTTTCATAAAGCTTTATCGCACCAACATTATCTGGGCGTACTTCCAGACGAATAAAACTACGACCGGCCGTCAATGCTGCCTGCTCGGCTTCACGCATTAAAGCACGAGCAATTTTCTGATTGCGATATTCGGGTAAAACCGCCAGCGAGTATATGCGCCCCAACGAGGTGCCTCTGGCGTAAAGCAACAATACATATCCCATTATGTTTTGTTGTTGTTCGGCGACCAGTAACAAGGCGTTGGCCTTATTGATCATCCATTTAAAACTGCGACGAGATAGCTGATCGCTGTCAAAACAGATATTTTCAATCGCCAGCAGGGCATCTACATCCGCTAAAGTGGCCGCACGAAATGTTATCGAATCTGTCTGCTGTTTAGCTGCCATTTGCATTAGTGGTCAAACCCTCCAAAGCCATTTCGATGACTTGGCGTCCACGAAACAATACCAGCTCCTGCCACTGCGTTTCAGCAGGACAGAAAAAATCCTGCATCGCATGTTTGATATCCAATGTTTTCTGATCAGACCAGTCAATCTTGCCAGAATGTTGCAATTGCTGATCGGCAAAAAGCACGTTCAGCATTTGCTGATTACCAAAAGTGCCGAATTCCAATGTCAGAAAACACACATTGTCGCCTTGCTGGTGCCAGTAATAATCATGCAGACCGTGTTTAACACCTGAAGTTGATGTGCCCAGAGCAGGTTCGGTTACTGTCGCGCCAAATAATTCTCGTGCTTTTTTCTGTCCAGCCGTTTCAGGGGGATGATCGCAGATTAATTCACCGTAGCCATATGGTCCGAGTCCACTGTGAATATCAATAACAATGACATTATCGCGTTTGTCTGGTTTCAGTTGAGCGACCAGATCCTCAATCGTTTGTCGTGACCAGCTGGCTTTTTCACCGCCATAATAAAGTGCATCGGCCTTGCTGTATTGACCCTGGCTAAGTTTATCGAACTGTTCACGTTGCTCACCAATCAGTTCAATAGAATCGGTCTTTTTGCTCAGCTTATCCCAAATTGCCACGGCTTCAGTTGAGTCAGGCAACTTGGCATTAAAATCGACGAAGTTACGGTTGATATCAATGCCTTCATGGTCATTTCGGCTGGCGCAGGCGAATCCCCAAGGGTTTAAGGCATGCACCATCACCACACAAACATCGGCAGGTAAGCGTCGATGACGACCAACAAAATCAGATTGAATGGCAGAGCCGACGCCGCCTTCTACACCATGGATGCCGGACACCAACACTAAAACATTTTTTGCCTTGGGACTGCCGGCCCAGGCAATATCGCAGAACAAACGTTCGTTTTTAGGTCCACGAACGGGGTGGACAATATTGTTGACCCGTTCGACAATGGAGCTTGTTTCCACTGCTGATATGAACTTGTCTCGTGCACCAGCATAGCGTTGAGAAAACACACTCAGAACGGCTTCTGCATACATGACAACAACTCTCCTGTACTTAAATTTTCGGCGAAGAATAGGCGACTTTTATGATTTTGACCAGATAATCGGCGCAGTGGCAAAAATATTTATCACAACCATGACACAATCACTTTATGATGCACAAATCGTCTGGCTAACCTGAATCGGAGCACCGTTAAAGTCATATGACTAACCACTTGATAATTCTGGAAAATATCGAAGACTGGGCGCCTTATTTTCCCAGTGCACAAGTCATCGCAGTGGATGATTATCTGCAAACCCCATCTCATATCGCGAGCGGTCGTGCGCAAATTATTAACCTTTGTCACGGTCTGGAATACTTAAGTCCAGGCTACTACTGTTCAATGGTGGCCGAAGCACGCGGGCATCGGGTAATGCCGAGTCTGCGAACTATCAATGATCTGTCACGTAAAAGTCTCTATGCCTATGACTTGTCAGATTTTGGAACACAGCTTGATAAAGTCATTGCAGCCAGTGATAAGCAATCTGAAACCAGCTTTAATCTGAAAGTATTCTTTGGCCAGTGTGAATTTAAAGGCCTGCAAAAACTGGCAAGACAGATTTTCGAACAGTATCCCTGCCCGATCATTGAAATCGAATTCAGTCATAAAGGCCATTGGTTAATTTCTGCCATCAAAGCAGCCCCACTGAATCAGCTCAGTGATAGCGAACAGGATAACTTTGCCAATGCGCTGGATGCGTTTAGTCATAAACTATGGCGTAAACCATCTAAACGCCGACAGTATCGTTATGACATGGCGATTTTGCATAATCCAGATGAAAAAATGCCGCCCAGTGATGCCACAGCATTAAAACGCTTTATCTCCAGCGGCAAACGTATTGGCATTGATGTTGAACTGATAACCCCAAGAGACTATATCCGTATCGCTGAATATGACGCCCTGTTTATTCGCGAAACCACAGCGATTCATAACCACACTTATAAATTTGCCCGACGTGCAGAAAGCGAAGGCTTGGTGGTTATTGATGATCCCACCTCGATTATTCGCTGTACCAATAAGATTTATCTGAAAGAATTGCTGGAAAAGCATAATTTACCAATGCCGGAATCGCATCTTTTATATCGGAATGACAAAGTTGGATTGGAAAAAATCTGCACCGAAGCGACCTTTCCATTGGTGATGAAAATCCCTGATGGCGCGTTTTCTAAAGGTGTTATCAAGGTCAATAATGCCGATGAACTGCGCAGTAATGCCGCCGATTTTTTCCAGCAATCAGCGATCATTCTGTTACAGGAATTTATGTTTACTGATTATGACTGGCGCATCGGTGTGTTTAACAATAAACCGATCTACGCCTGTCAGTATTTTATGAGTAAGGGCCACTGGCAGATTTATAACCACAACACCAAAAAAGGCACTGATTCAGGTAAATCAGCTGCCGTACCTATTTCCGAAGTTCCGGAAAAAGTACTGAAAATTGCCATAAAAACAGCAAAATTGGTTGGAGATGGTCTTTACGGTATAGATATCAAGCAAAGTGGAAGTCGCGTGGTATTAATCGAAATCAACGATAATCCCAGCATTGAAAGCGGTGTTGAAGATGCTTATCTGGGACCCGCTCTTTACGACGATATAATGCGAGAGTTTTTACGCAGACTTGAAGCCAGAAAATCGCATCGTCAGTAAAACATCAGATTAAAAATATAAAAAAAGCGGTGGTTGATAACTCAACCACCGCTTTTTTGTTTGGAGCCTATCGTTTAATTAAAACGAGTAACTGGCACCAACATGCAAGCCGCGACGCTCGCCAACAAAGTAGCGATATTGCTGGCTAAAACCGTTAAAGTCTGCACGCTCAGCATAGTCAGTATCGAACAGATTATGTACGCGTCCATAAAGCGTTAAGCTCTCTGTAACGGCATGTGAAGCACGCAGATTGAATAAATCATGACCTTCATATTTTTTATCATTTGCATCATTAAGGTAATACTCACTCATATGCACCCATTCGAGTTCAGCACGACTTTTTGGCGTCACATTCCAACCTAAACGTATGTTACCCATACGTTTTGGTGCAGTAACCAGATAATTGCCTTTATCGATATTGCTAGTGGCTCTATCAAAGTCATATTCATGTTTGGCAAAAGTGACATTGGCACCGATATCAAACAATTCGTTGAAAGGATAAAAAACACCCAGTTCAATACCAGTATGCTTGGTCTTACCATCTGGGACGTTTATTTGAGTGCTGTCAGTAAAGAAATAATCTTTTTTCTTCATCTGATAGGCAGCAATTTCATATTGCAAACCAGCACCCACCCGACGGACACCGATCTCTACGCTATCAATTGTTTCAGAATCTGCAGCACCACCGGTCGCACCACGTTGTTGGATTCGATATAAATCGGTCGTTTGTGGAGCGCGATTACCACGAGCATAATTGATAAATGCAGCAGTATTGTCTGTCAATTCTTGCACCAGCCCCAGCTTTGGACTGAGATTACTGAAGGTATCTTTACCACTATCAGGACGTAAATAACGATTATTACCAGGTATCGTCTCAGAATCTGTGTTGTTGGTGTAATCGTATTTTGTATATTCATAACGAACACCGGCGGTTACACGAGTTTTATCCATGACTTGCCACTCACTATGAATGTATGGAGCTAGCACTGTCGAATCCACATCATAGTCATAATGCACCCCTTGGACAAAATCACTAGGATTCGGGCCAAAAAATACAGTTGGATTAAATTGCACTTCGGATAAATCGCCCTCTGTGTATTCAATATCAGTACCCACGATAATGGTATGACCGCCATCGAGCTCATGGGTTAATGCCGACAACAATCCCGCACTAGTATGTTTATTTTTTTCAACCGGTCGACCGGTTAAGAAATGCATTAAAAAATCCATTTCGGTATGACGCATATATGGTGTCAAACGAAATGAAGTTGTTTCATTAAGTTGGCGTTCCCATTCAGTTGATAAACGGAAAGCCTTTGCATTACGGTAGGCATCAATACCTGCCTCTTTATTAGGATTACTTCTTGCAAGACTGCCATCTTTGTACGCTTCAAAACCTTCAATGTAACCCGCTGTTTTCTGATTGAGATTGGTTGCACTGAAAATGGTTTTGAAACTGTCCTGATCGCCGTAATAGTCATGACGCAAAGTGATTTTTTGCTGATCATATCCGGCATCTTCAGCATAACCATTATCCGTTGTGCCGTTAACACTGACACGGTAGCCATGACGCCCAACTGTGTCACTGACGGTCCCTTTGAATTTGTATAAATCATGCGGGCCAACTGACAGATCAACTTGCCGTTCAAGGTTTAATGACGGCGCACGAGTTAACACATTCACCAGACCATGAACCGCATTGGAACCATAAAACGCACTGCCTGGGCCACGTACCACTTCAATGCCGCCAGCCTGTTCATAATTAGATTCAAACAAACCATTTACATTGGCAAAACCTGCCGCGCGCAATGGGATGCCGTCTTCCAAAAACAAAAATGAACCTGCACCAGCGCCACCGGTTAACACAGGAGAACGAATAGAGGTCAAATGTTCCTGACCATTACCCCGTTGAATATTGACACCACTGATACGATTAATCACTTCGGTGATGTGATCAGGACGTACCAGATCGATTTCTTCTTCTGAAATTTTGCCGGTATTGCCTGCTAATTCCAGAATGGGTGTACCAGAGCGAGTTCCGGTGACAACCAACTCGTCAAGAGATAAATCCTGATCTTCCTGAGCTTGAGCTGGCAAAGCAATATTCAAACTGGCTAACGCCATTAAGAGTGGCAACTTCCGTAAAGTCGGCATGAGCTATGATTCCTGAGCAATGTGTTGTAAAAAGATGACGCATTCTCTCATGTTGTGTTTTTGCAACACATCAGAAAAATCCTTAAATAACGTTGAAAAACGTCCTATCATCCCCATCTATTGACCCAGATCAATTTTAAATCCGAATGAGCCCATGGAATATAAAGACTATTACAAGATCCTCGGCGTAAGCCGCACCGCGACACCAGAGGAAATTAAAAAAGCCTATCGCACCCTGGCGCGTAAGTTTCATCCCGATGTCAGTAAAGAAGAAAATGCCGAAGAGAAGTTCAAAGAAGTCGGTGAAGCCTATGAGGTGCTGCGAGATAAAGAAAAGCGTGCTCAATACGATCAATTTGGTGGTCAGTTCCGCCATGGCCAATCGTTTTCTCCTCCACCAGGCTGGGAAGAAAACGTTGGCGGGTTTGGACAAGGTAACTTCAGCAGCTTTTTTGAAAACATGTTCGGTGGCATGGGCGGAATGGGTGGCGGCCGGAGTGATAATTTCTTTGCAAGAGGTGAAGATGTTAACGCCAAAATCACTATTTCATTAGAAGATGCGTTTAATGGTGCTAACAAGTCCATTCGTCGACCTGCGGGAGCCTCTCAGTCTGGTACCGTTAATGTGAAGATTCCTGCCGGTATTGAACCTGGTAAAAAAATTCGCTTAACCGGACAAGGTAAAGCCGGAATGAGCGGCAAACCCGGAGATTTATATCTGGAAATTCAGATTGCCCCGCATTCGCTTTATCGTCTCGAAGGTAGGGATGTTTATCTGGACCTGCCTATTGCCCCTTGGGAAGCCGCTTTAGGTGCCAAAATAACTGCGCCAACTTTAGCCGGAAAAATTAGTCTGAATATCCCGGCAGGTGCTAGAAGTGGTCAAAAAATGCGTTTGAAAGGACGAGGCCTGCCCGGCAAAACCGCTGGAGATCAGTTTGTCGTTTTACAAATCATAACGCCTCCGGCAACCACTGCTGAAGCTAAAAAGTTTTACCAAGAAATGGCTGAAAAATTACCCTTTAACCCTCGTGAGAACATTTGAAGCATTTGAGGAAAACAAGATGATGAACAAGCTAAAATCTGCTGTTGTCTGGTTAGCTGGTATTACACTTTTAACACAGGTTGCTGTTGCTGCACTGCCTTTCCCATGGCTCGGCGATGACAACCAAATGCCAACGTTGCACCAATGCTGGATCAATCCAAACCAGCTGTTGTTAATATTGCAACACGAAGCGAAGTGAGAATTCAGGATAACCCGTTATTAAACGATCCTTTTTTCCGGCGTTTTTTTAACCTACCTGAACAACAACAGCCTCGTACCCGTCAGGCGCAAAGCCTGGGAAGTGGCGTTATCGTAAATGCCAAAGAAGGTTTGGTATTAACCAACAATCACGTGATTCAACGTGCTGATGAAATTACTGTTTCACTGCATGATGGCCGTAGTTTCCAGGCTGAAGTGGTTGGTAGCGATCCAGCCACTGATGTTGCTGTAATTCGTATTCCTCCTGAAAACCTTACTGCTCTGCCCTTGGCGGATTCAGATAGCCTGCGTGTAGGGGACTTCGTTGTAGCAATTGGTAATCCCTTTGGACTCGGACAAACTGTGACTTCGGGAATTGTCAGTGCGTTGGGTCGTAGTGGTTTAGGTCTCGAAGGCTATGAAAACTTTATTCAAACTGATGCATCAATCAACCCAGGTAATTCGGGTGGTGCATTGGTGAATTTACGCGGCGAACTGGTCGGTATTAACACCGCCATTTTCTCACCGGGTCAAACCGGTAATATCGGAATTGGTTTTGCTATTCCTAGCAATTTGGTCAAACAAATCACCGATCAACTACTGGAACATGGGGAAGTACGCCGCGCTTATTTAGGTGTGCAAATGCAGGATATTACACCCGAACTTGCCCAAGCCTTTGGTATTGAAAAAAATCGTGGTGGTGCGGTTGTAACCAATGTGATCCCGGGCTCTGCTGCTGAAAAAGCCGGATTAAAAGTGGGTGATGTAGTGACAGCTGTTGACGGCGTTTCGCTGGTTAATGCCGATAATCTACGTAATACCATTGGACTGTTAATGGTTGGGCAAACTATCCAGTTGGAAATCATTCGTGATGGTAAAGCGCAAACCTTAACTGCTGAAGTAACAGAAGCTCAACGTAGCGCAGCAACTCAAACGGGTGAAGTGCACCCCAAACTAGCTGGAGCTACGTTTGGTGATATTGAACCAAGCTCACCGGCTTACGGCAAAGTTGAAGGTATTATGCTTTACTCCGTTCAACGTGGCAGCCCATCGTGGAATGCCGGTTTACGTAGCTATGACATCGTGACCTCAGTAAACCGCCAGCCGGTTAATAATCTGGAACAGTTCAAACAAATGGTCACTAATCAACCTGAACTATTATTAAATATCGTTCGGGAAAATCAGGCGATGTTCTTGTTACTGCGATAAATCAACTGGCGCGGAGTTTCAACTCCGCGCCCTGTAACATCTATATCGGCCTATAAACCCAACTCGCTCAGACCAGGATAATCATCTGGTCGTCTACCTAAAGGCCAGGTTAATTTCCGTTCACTTTCTTCAATCGCCAAATCATTAATACTGGCATAACGTTTTGTCATTAAACCGTTGTCATCAAACTCCCAGTTTTCATTGCCATATGATCGAAACCATTGGCCTTTCTCGTTATGCCATTCATAGGCAAAGCGCACTGCAATGCGATTATCAGTGAATGCCCAGAGCTCTTTTACCAATCGATATTCCAATTCGCTTTGCCATTTTTTCTGCAAAAACGTCTTTATTTGCTCTCGACCAACCGGAAACTCTGATCGATTACGCCATTCACTGTCAGTGGCATACGCTAAGGAGACTTTTTCCGGATCGCGACTATTCCAGCCATCTTCGGCCATGCGGACTTTCTGTTTTGCTGTCTCAATTGTAAACGGCGGAAATGGTTGTTTTTGTTCGGTTTGTAACATGATTTTCTTCTCCACCAACAAGGTATACAGATTTGTCTACCAGAAGAATAGACAGATCGGTATACCTCTGTCAAACTGACATGAAATTTTATGAGAAACCACCATGGATAAACGTCAGCAATTAATTCATAGCGCTTTTGAATTGTTTTATCGAAATGGCATTCATGCTGTGGGTATCAATCAGATTCTGCAAACAGCGGGAGTTGCCAAAAAAACGCTTTATCATCACTTTGCCAGCAAAGAGGAATTGATTGCGGCAGTGGTGGAATATCGTGATGAGAAATTTTACAGCTGGTTAGCATCACGCCTGGAACTGGTAAAACCGGGCTACGACGGACTCAATGAATTGTTTGATGCAGTGGATGATTGGATCAATAATCGTGTGGATTTACTATCAGATTTCCATGGCTGCTTTTTTATTAACACCTGTGCGGAATTTAATGATCCACAACAGCCGATATATCAACAATGCCAGCATCATAAAAAGAAAATTAATAGCTTAATTGAAAGACAGATCCGGGCTTTAGGAATACTTGAACCAGCGACTCATCATGTCACTGATTCCATCAGTCTATTAAAAGAAGGGCCATCGTAATGGCCCACGTACAAGGAGATTTAACTGCAGCAAACAAAGCAAAAGATATGGCCTGGATTGTGTTAGCCGCTTATCTGAGCTAGAAGTTCTAATTAATTATTTAAGCAATTGTTGGATATTCTCAGCATATTGCTCTTGGGTTAACGGCATGTAGCCGGTGAAATGTAGCCACGTCACAATGTTGGAAAAATAGTGTGTTAAAAACACCTTAAGATTAGCTTTATCCTCTAAAGACTGTTTATTAACATATAAAAACAGTGGTCTTGAAAACGGTGTGTATTGACCATTCGCAACTGTTTCAATCGAAGGATAAACAGGACCATTTCCATTATCAATCGGCACCAGCTTTAAAGTATCCCAATGACGGTGATAGCCGCCGATACCAAAAAATCCCAATGCATTTTTATCTTTGGCTATCTGTGCTGCTAAATATTCTTCATCTTCGCTGGCAACATAATCAGAACGACTTTCCCGAGTAACCCCGGTCACATGAGTGGTGAAGTAATCAAAGGTACCTGAATCCTGACCTCTGCCATACAACGACAACAGTTTATCTGGCCACTCCGATCTAACCTGATTCCAGTTTAAGATTTCGCCATCACTTTGTTTCGACCAGATGGTCTTTAATTCACTCATGGTCAGAGAATCAACCCAATCATTAGCCGAGTGCACAACAACCGCTAAGGCATCCTGAGCCAATGGGAGCTCGACATAATCAATCTGATTTTTTGCACATAAAGCAACTTCTTCGGCATTGATAGGCCTGGAAGCATTACTGACATCGCTTTTCCCTTCACAAAACAAACGAAAACCAGCATTTGTTCCTGAAAACTTCACCGAAATTTCGGTTTCCGGTTGCTGACGTATAAAACGTTTTGCAGCTTCAGTAGAGATCGGGAAAACCGTACTAGAACCATTAATAACAATGGTATTTTCTGTAATGCTGGTTTCTGATAGATCATCTCGCTGTGAACACCCAGCCAACATAACCAAAACAAGACCAGCAATCACGCTCACATATTGTTGTTTCACTGAGATTTACTCCGGCTCGTCGAGTTAGTCTTGCTTGGAATCTTTCAAGGATTGCTTCAAATCTTCCCAGAAAATTTTCAAACTGGTGAATTTGGTTTCAACAGCATCAAAATATTGTTCCAGCTCATCAATCTTTTCGTGCTGCTGTTCATCCATTTCACTTGGCATGCCTGCTTCAAGCTCTTCAATCGCATGCTTGAGTTCACGAATACGTACTTGTCTTTCCTGTGGTGTCAAATTGGACATGGCTTAAACCTCAAAATAATTTGTAATAATTAGAAGATCTGACTCAGGCCAATGATCAACAATGGAATCACAAAAAATACGCCACCTATATAGGCAACAACATACAGTTTGTTTTTCTGGGCATAAATAGCCAGTGTCTCAGCCATCTTGATGGGCAATTGGCGAAATACCGGCAGCACATATATCAACAATATCGCCATCACATTAAAAAACAGATGGACCAGCGCTATCTGTAAAGCGAGTTCAGCCGTTGGACCCGATATTGCTGTAGCAGCAAGTAATGCCGTGATGGTAGTACCGACATTTGCACCTAAGGTGAACGGATAAATCTGTTTAATCGAAAACACACCGGTACCCGCCAGAGGAACGATTAAGGCAGTTGTTGTAGAAGAGGATTGGACCAAAACAGTAATAATTGAACCGGAAGTCATGCCGGCAATCGGACCACGACCCACTGCCTTATGCAAAATGTCTTTTGCTTTGCCGACCATCACCTTACGCAGCAGTTTACCAATCGCTGAAACTACAAACAGAATTAATGCTATACCAATCACAATCAACGCAATGCCCGCCCAAACTTCTGGTAGCCAGCCTGTTATAAACTTCAATGCATCATCGGCAGGTGCCAGCAGAGTCTTCATGAAATTCATATTACTCATGCTGACGCTGGCATCTGAGATGAAAAATCCGGACATAAACTCAGCGGTATTCTGCAAGGGTTTAAACAAAAGCTCGAGGGGAAGCAATATTGCCACTGCAAGGATGTTGAAGCTATCGTGGACTGTGGCAGCAGCAAAGGCACGGCGGAATTCTTCACCGTTACGAACATGTCCCAAACTGACCAATGTACTGGTTAATGAGGTACCGATATTCGCGCCCATCACCATCGGGATAGCAATGCTTAAGGGTAAGCCACCAGCCACCATACCAACAATAATCGATGTCACGGTACTTGAGCTTTGAATCAATGCTGTAGCAACGATACCGATAATTAAAGCAATTACCGGGTTTGATGCAAAAGAGAATAATTCTTTGGCATTACTGGCTGTGGCCATTTTAAATCCACTGCCAATGGCCCCGACAGAGGCTAGCAATAGATAAATTAATGCTGCAACCATCAACCATGCCTGCCAATTCGATTGTGATGCCTGTGCGTTTAATGAAGGGTTTTGCTGGGTAATGGTAGACATGAGTGATCACTCTTATAGAAATTCACTCAAGCAATTTAATTATCTTCTATGACAGTTTGATGAATGATTCTCATTTATTAATTTGTATATCTGTTAAGCCTCGCGAATTGATATTCATAAAAGTTTTAAGATCTTGTTAATTTCTCAAGACTTACAAAGATTTACACAGCTTGAACCAAACTTACAGAAAAAAGGCCTAGTCTGATTTCCAGTGACAGGCCTTATAAAAAGAGGTAATGACAATGCAAAATTCAAAAATGACAAAAACAATTTTATTGCTCATGTTTTCATTATTTATCGTTGGTTTCTCAATTAATCAGGCAAGGGCTGATGTAAGAATTAATATTGGTTTAGGTTATCCCATCGGCTATATAGATCATCGTCACCATGGTTATATCGTGCATCACCATGCACCGGTTTATAGTTATAACCGACACCATTATCATCAACCAAAAAAATATTATTCAAAGCACAAACATCATCATCCAAAATCCTATCGTGGACATGGAAAACACCGTGACCATTATCGATATGAATCTCGAGGCCACCATCGTGATTACGGACATCGGAACCACCGTTATTATCGATAAGCAGCAGTCTCTCCCAACAAAGAAGCCATTTTCTGCTCAACATAAAAAAGCCCCTTTCGGGGCTTTCTTATTGAGTTAGAAGCTATAACGCACATTGGCAGCAACAGATCGGCGTTCGCCATAACCACAATCTCCTCCCTCATAACGACACCAGGAAATAAATTCTTCATCGGTCAGGTTTTTTGCATCTACTGTAAAGTCCCAATCTCCTATCGCATAGCCAATCATGGCGTCATATAGCATTTCGGATGGAATCTCAGGAGCGCCACTACCACCTACGACATCACCAATATATCGGACTCCAGCACCGACACGCCAATGATTACCCAAGTAGAGCTTATTCCACCAAGAACCTGTTTTCTCAGCCAAAGAGGACAGGCGGTCACCAGTACTATCATTTTTGGCATTTAAATCAGTATAAGCAAATTGAGTTTCAAAGCTCTGCCAGCGTTTATTGACTTGCAATTCCCAGCCATCAATCACGGAGCCCACCTGTTCAACACCACCGGGGGTTTGTCCCTGAACGATGCGATTGGTTTCGGTAATATCGAAATAGGCTAATGTCACTGCCAATGATTTATCGGGAGAGAGGTATTTAATACCAATTTCTTCCTGTTCACCCGTTGTTGGCTTTAAGGTATTGGCTGCTGAAGTACCGTCGGTGCCAAGATTCATACTAAATGCTTCAGAATAACTAATATATGGCGATAGTCCATTATCAAACCTGTACATCAGACCAATACGTCCGGTGGTTTCCTGTTCATCGCTGGTGGTATTGGGTCCAGTTACAGCAAGTTTGCGGTTTTTGGCGAAATCACGTCGTAAACCGGCAGATAAAACTACTTTTCCAATTTCAATATGATCTGCCAGATAGAAACCCACCTGTTGTATTTCATTATCATCGCGATCCACCGGATTAGCTAATGCTGCAGTATTTAAGTTTCCGTATTGCGGATCGTATAAATTGATTATTCCGCCACCAGTCGAATTAGAGATATAATTTTCTTCCTCCCACAATGCTTCTTGTCTATCCCAGCCGATAATGACGTTATGGCGAGTTATACCAAGATCAAATACCCCAGAAAGACGCGTATCAAGATTAAATATTCGAGTCTGCCGATCGGCCGTATGAATAGTTCGTGCAATATTACCTTCGGGCGAAACAACTGCCCCCACCCGAGCCCAATGTTCTCTGGTTTTAGTACTCGATTCTGTATATCGAGCAGTAGTGGAAAATGACCAATTATCATTGAATTTATGATCGAAAAAGAAGGTAAATTCCGTTTTCTCTCCATCATATCGATCCCAATCGGGCTCACCCACAAAGGTTTCAGAACCAACATATCCTAAAGGCCCACGATCTAGGGTTCCGGATTGTGGCAAAAATTGAGCAGAAACCTGGCCCTATTTTCCTGACGGTTTAACAAGAATGAAAACGTTGTATCTTCAGTTGGTTGCCAAGTAAGTGAAGGGGCGATTACATATCCATCATCTTTGACATGATCTACCTGAGTATCAGCATCACGTTGCAAACCAACAACTCTATAGAGCAGTTTGCCATCATCTGTCGCGGGTCCTGTAACATCAAATGCAATCTGCTTACGGTTATATGAACCATATTGTCCCCATATCTCACCTTGCTGCTTAGCCTTTGGTAATTTTGATACAGAGTTAATCACGCCGCCAAGATCTCCTTGTCCATATAGCATGGATGAGGGGCCTTTGAGCACCTCTATGCTTTCCAACGCATAAACATTGGTTCGAACACTGTTATAAGAACCATAAACCTGTCTTAAACCATCCAGGTAAAGTCCAGGAGAAATACCACGTACCTTGGCACTGTCAATTCGGGTATCTGCTCCAAATGCACCAGAGTAAACACCTGAAGTATATTGCAGAGCATCCTGGATATTTTTTGCACCAGTATCTTTCATGAAATCATCATCGATGATGGACATTGAGAATGGTTGGTCCATTATTGGCACATTCAATTTGCCTACATTCGGCTCTTTTTCCAGCTCGATATAACCTAACGCATCATTCGTAGTAGAAGTAACTTCAACGGTTGGCAAATCCAAAGACTTTTCTTCGGTCTCCTCAGCGATTGCATAAGGTGTAAATACAAACATAGCCAATATGGCCGGAGCACAAAACAGCCGGATTTTATGAACAGGTGGATACATTACAATTCCCAGATTATTTAAGTTAAAGCTAAATGATAGTGATTTAGATTTGCGTAATGTAAAGAAGTGTAACAAGCCTGTCAATTTATCGTGTTTATCTGGGGATAATTAATTGAGGATCGTAGGTTGAGTTGAATGCAATGAAACCAAATAAAACGCATCAATTTGAGATGTTGGGTTTCGTAAGCTCAACCCAACCTACACAAATCGGCACTGATATAAAAATTAATGCAAACCGTGACAAGACCACAGGCAGATGATGCAAGCTTGTTGCCATTAAAACACGCTCTGACCTAAACACGAGCAACAAAAGGAAACGCTTATGAAAGGTAGCCAAAAAGTCATTGATTTACTCAATAAACTACTTGCCGGTGAACTGACCGCAATGGATCAATATTTTATCCATTCCAGAATGTACGAAGATTGGGGCCTGACAAGGCTATATAACCGCATTTCGCATGAAATGCAGGATGAAACCCACCATGCTGATCTCATGATCAAACGCATTTTATTTCTCGAAGGCATGCCAGATCTGACACATCGCGAACCATTACATGTTGGGCACACCGTACCGGAAATGCTGCAAAACGACCTGAATCTGGAATACGCTGTGGTTGAAGCCTTGAGAGAAGGTATTGCCCTGTGTGAAGCAGAAGGCGATTACGAAACCCGCCAGATGTTGTTGAAACAATTGGAAGATACTGAGTTAGATCACACCCACTGGTTGGAACAACAGCTGGGCTTGATTGATAAAATGGGTTTAAGAAATTACCAGCAAGCCATGACACTGGCTGAAGCCTAAAAATTTCATTAATGACCGAATGGTAGGTTGAGCTGAATGCCATGAAACCCAACAATCATAATTATGATGCTGGGTTTCGCAGGTTCAACCCAACCTACCGTAAAACCATAGATCGGGGATAGCTGTAAGTTTAGTTTCTAGGATCATCCTCTGGATTAATGTAGGTAATATCCCACGGTCCTGTAGCGATCAATTCCACAATGGTTTCCTCTTCCGAAGTCCATACATAATGAGCATGCCCTGCTGGCAACACAAAGCTGTCACCTACATTCAACACCTCACCATTTTCCTTATCAAACGTCTCGCCCATGCCATTACCTAATTGGCCTTTCAACACGGTAATAACTTCGGTGTATGGATGCGTATGGGCTGGAATTGGATAATTTGGTGGGAATTTCAACCAGGCGATAAACACACCCGCTTTGGTCGGATCGCCGAGCAAAATAACGCTTTCAGCTCCTTTTGGCAGAATCGCCTCCGGCTGCCAATTTACCTCATCAGCACGAAATGACTGCATTTTCTCCGCCGTCATCCGCTCAATCAGGTCTTCTGCAAATGCCGTTGCCGTAAAACTAAATAACATTGAAATGATTAATAGAATTCTCACAATAATGTCCTTTTAAAAGTCGAAATGGAGATAAATCCATTGTTCTGGAAATCGTCCAATATTAGGCTTTGTGATAAAGACAGTTGCTCAGTATTAATCCGATTTTATATAGGAATTTTCCTGAAAAGATAATTGTGAATTTGGGTTAAAAATTTAGGTTGGGTTGAATGTAATGAAACTCTACAACTCAAGAAGTTATGTCTTAAAGGTTTCGCCCTATTGGGCGAGTTCATTTTCTTTGTTTGCCCAAAGAAAACGAACCAAAAGAAAAGGCACCCCTTGTGTTGGCCTTCGGCTTCACTGCGTTGCGTTTTTTGTCAGGGAGACTCACCAAACTCGCTGCGCTCAAACAGGTAAGTCTCTAATCCTGACAAAAAGCCGCTACTCGTCAACACAAAAGGGGGGGTTAGGGAATGGATGCAGGTTGGGCTGAATGAAATGAAGCCCAACAATCTTTTGTGTGAAATTCCAAACGTTGGGCTTCGCAAGCTCAGCACCAACCTACGAAAAGTGCTGATAACGCCCTTATGCGAAGCCGAGCATCGCAGATCAGTTTGGATCAAACATGACGAGTGTTTGAGCGCAGCGAGTTTTCGTCATGTTCCAAACTGATTGAGAAGCACAGGGAACCCGCAGGGCAAGCATGGGCTGCCTTTTGTTTGGTTCGTTTATTTTGGGCAAGCAAAATAAATGAACGCCCAGCGGCAGCGATAGAATTAAGAGATGGTCCCGATTGTTGGGTTTCGTTCCTCAACCCAACCTACCACGCTAATCTTTTGTATGACCCAAAACCATTTTCAGATAACTGAATTGAAAGGGACTGCTTTGACAAATTTAATTCCATGACTCTTAATAAACTCTGACGCACATAAGATCTTAAAAGTAATAATTCTTCATTTCCAATTTTTGATATATCACCTGTATGAACTAGTGAAGACCTAATGTCATATAACTTCTTCAAATCGGAGAATATCCTTCTTGATGAATTTATGTTCTTGCCAAGTAAAACGGCTCCCCCTCAAGATACTTTATTTCTTAACTCATTCTTACCATCATTAAATATTGCCTCCATTGCCATCATTAGAGATATAAACCCCAGATACGGGTGTGCCACTCTATACGACTCAGAAAAGTTATCTAATGCAAAGTTAATATATTTATGTTTAGTAAATATTGGACCTGATTGAAGAATTTCATTAATTATATGAATATTCTTTTTCTTAACTTTATAAACTTGTTTTTCACAAAACAAATTTTCTTCTTTTGCACAATACATTTCATAATGCGAATCTTCATAGCCATAAAATGCTTCATAGCATATTGCTATTGATCCATCATCGAAAAGTCTTAATTTTGTTAACATATCCTTTACTTCAAGCATAACTTTCGACTGGATATGATCAGTTTCTTGAAAATTTGTTAAAAAATTTTCACCCATTTTTTTACTGAAATGGGGCATTGGATATTCAGGTAAACACTTGCTTATTACATATACATTTTCTAATTGATAAATTGACCTACCATCTATCCCATAGCCCCACTCATTATCTAACCTTATCCAAGCTTCAACTTCAGGTAATGTTGTTAAATCACAATAAAGCTCAATGAATTTCTCAACCGGCCACTTTTCAATCTTGAAATCGCCAGTTAATTGCACATCCAATATCGTTCTATTAACGCAACCTATCAAGGCTAAATAACGAGCTTCATTCATATCTTATCTACGTCTATTATTTCTTAACCGGCCTAACCCACCCCTTAACCGTCTTCTGCTCCGACTTAGTCAACGTCAACGCATTAGCAGGTGCAGTCTTCCGAATAGTAGATCCCGCCCCAATCGTCGCCCCATCCTCAACAGTAACAGGTGCAACCAACTGCGTATCTGAACCAACAAACACCCGATCGCCAATCACCGTACGATGTTTATTCGCCCCATCATAGTTACAGGTAATAGTGCCTGCACCTATATTTACATCAGCCCCCATATCGGTATCGCCGATATAGCTAAGATGGTTGATCTTGGAACCCAGGCCGATGTTGGCATTTTTGATTTCAACGAAGTTACCGACTCTGGCTTTGGCAGCAAGCTTGCTGCCTGGACGTAGTCTGGCAAAAGGCCCTACTGAACAGTTAGTACCCACTTCGGCATTTTCAATAATGCTGTTGGGCAGTATTTCCGCCCCTTCATGGATGACGCTATTGATGATGATGCAGTTGGCACCGATGCTGACGTTATCGGCTATGCTGTTGATGCCTTCAAAAATGACGTTGATATCGATAGTGATATCCTGCCCTGCTTTGATATCACCGCGTATATCCACTCGTGCCGGATCTCGGAATGTGACACCTGACATCATTAAGTCAGTTGCTTTGAGTTGCTGATAATAACTTTCTACCTCGGCCAGCTGCACGCGATTATTGATACCGGCCACTTCCATTTCATCTTCACAGGTGACAGAGTTAATTTCGATACCTTGAGCAACCGCTTTGGCAATCAGATCAGTCAGGTAATACTCGCCTTGGGCATTATTGTTATCTAGCTGTGATAAGGCTTCGGTCAGCCACTTGGCTGGAATACACATAATGCCGGTATTGATTTCATTGATGAGTTTGATTTCTTCGTCGGCATCTTTTTCTTCGGTGATGCACAACATATTGTCTTCATAATCGCGAACAATACGGCCATAACCAGTGGGATCGTCCAATATTGCTGTCAGTACTTTCAGGCTGTTGTTGTCGCCTGATTCAATCAAATCCTGCAGCGTATCCGCTGTGATTAACGGTACATCACCGTATAACACCAACACCTGTTCACTGTTAACAAAACTGGCTTTGGCCTGCTCTACAGCGTGACCAGTGCCTTTCTGTTCATGCTGCATCACAACATCGATTTGCTGATTTTGCAGGTACGGCACGACTTCGTCTGCGCCATTACCACAGACCACGGCTAACTTGCTTGGAGAAAGCTGTTTAGCGGTATCAATAACATGCTGTAACAGGGGTTTGCCACCCAGGGTATGCATTACCTTGGGCTTGGCGGATTTCATGCGGGTGCCTTTACCGGCAGCGAGAATAATAATAGCCAGAGACATAAAAGATTCCTTGTATCAGCTCTGTAGTTTAGCAAAGACCTGCAAACAAAAAAGGCCGTCCGAAGACAGCCTTTTCTGGGTCATCACTTTCGTGATTAATGCTTACGTGTTTTACGTGCTCTTTCAATGGCGCGTAGCTGTGCCATTGCTTCTGCCAATTGTGCCTGGGCTTCAGCATATTCCATTTTTGTGGATTTATCTGCCAAGGCCTTTTCTGCACTGGCTTTTGCTTCTAACGCCGCCGCTTCATCTACATCGGCTGCGCGTAAAGCAGTATCGGCCAAAATAGTAACGATTTGTGGCTGAACTTCTAAAATGCCACCAGAGATATAAAACTGCTCTTCCTTACCATCTTTCAGCAAACGTACTTCACCCGCTTTTAAACGCGTTAGTAACGGAGCGTGACGTGGGTAAATACCCACCTCACCCTCTTGTGCCGAGGCAATTACCACTTCTGCTAATCCAGAATAAATGGATTCTTCAGCACTTACGATGTCAACATGAATTGTCATAGCCATCAGCTACCTCCCAAGAGATTAGTACTTTTTGGCTTTTTCAATCGCTTCGTCAATGGTGCCAACCATGTAGAACGCTTGTTCTGGCAGTGAATCATATTCGCCATCCAGAATGCCACGGAAACCAGCCAGAGTATCTTTCAGTGAAACGTATTTACCAGGTGCACCGGTGAATACTTCAGCAACGAAGAATGGCTGTGACATGAAACGCTGAATTTTACGAGCGCGTGATACAGACAGTTTGTCTTCTTCAGACAATTCATCCATACCCAGGATCGCAATAATATCTTTCAGTTCTTTATAACGTTGCAGCGTGTTTTGAACACCGCGAGCAATATCATAATGATCGTTACCAACAACCAACGGATCCAACTGACGTGATGTTGAATCTAACGGGTCAATCGCAGGGTAAATACCCAATTCAGCAATTGAACGTGACAATACAACAGTCGCGTCTAAGTGAGCGAAGGTGGTTGCAGGAGATGGGTCAGTCAAGTCATCCGCAGGTACGTATACCGCTTGGATAGATGTGATAGAACCGGTTTTGGTTGAGGTAATACGTTCTTGCAGTACACCCATTTCTTCGGCCAGTGTTGGCTGGTAACCTACCGCTGAAGGCATACGGCCTAACAGGGCTGATACTTCGGTACCGGCCAATGTGTAACGGTAAATGTTATCAACGAAGAACAATACGTCACGACCTTCATCACGGAAAAATTCCGCCATGGTCAAACCTGTCAACGCTACACGCAGACGGTTACCTGGTGGCTCATTCATCTGACCGTAAACCAACGATACTTTATCGATTACGTTTGAGTCTGTCATTTCGTGGTAGAAGTCGTTACCTTCACGAGTACGCTCACCTACACCAGCAAATACCGAGAAACCACTGTGCTCGATAGCGATGTTACGGATAAGCTCCATCATGTTGACGGTTTTACCTACACCGGCACCACCGAACAGACCGACTTTACCACCCTTAGCGAACGGGCAAACCAAGTCGATAACTTTGATACCAGTTTCCAGTAATTCGTTACTGGCAGACAGTTCATCAAATGCTGGTGCTTTACGGTGGATACCCCAACGCTCTTCTTCACCGATGTCGCCTTTCTCGTCGATTGGGTTACCCAATACGTCCATGATACGACCCAGAGTTTTCTGACCGACTGGAACGCTAATCGCTTTGCCAGTGTTGCTCACTGCCAGGCTGCGTTTCAGACCATCTGTGGTACCCATGGCGATTGTGCGAACAACACCATCACCCAGCTGCTGCTGAACTTCAAGTGTTAAACCGACTTCTTCAACCATCAAGGCATCGTAGACTTTTGGCAGACTGTCGCGGGGAAATTCCACGTCAACGACCGCACCGATAATTTGTACAATCTTTCCAGAGCTCATCTTGCTTCCTCTTTCAAATAAGTTCGGGCTGCTCAGCCCTTTTAATTCAGTTAGACCGCAGCGCACCCGCAACAATCTCAGAGATTTCCTGTGTAATCGCAGCCTGGCGAGCTTTGTTGTAAACCAGTTGCAGGTCATCAATAAGATCGCCGGCATTGTCAGACGCATTTTTCATCGCAATCATGCGTGATGCTTGCTCAGATGCAATGTTTTCAACAACACCTTGATAAACCACTGATTCGATGTAGCGGACCAGCAAATCATCCAAAACTTCTTTCGCATCCGGCTCATAAATGTAATCCCAATGAGCAAGCAAATCCTGACTTGGCTCAACTGAGCTTACAGGCAACAAACGAATAAATTTGTCTTCCTGCGTCATAGTGTTCACAAACTGGTTATATACAAGGTACAGACTATCGATATGACCAGACTCAAAGGCATCCAACATCACCTTAATCGAACCAATCAACTCATGTACACGAGGTGCGTCACCCAATTGCGTGACTTGTGCAACCATATTTACTGGCAAGCGGCTAAAAAACGCAGAAGCTTTTTGTCCAATTGCACAAATATCTACTTGCAGCCCGGCATCTGATTTTGTTTTGATTTCATGCAGTACTTCTTTGAACAAATTGTTGTTCAATCCACCACACAAACCACGGTCAGAAGAAACGATTATGTAACCAACGCGTTGCGTTTCCTGACGGTCCTGCAAATACACATGTTTGTATTCCGGGTTGGCATGCGCCAAATGCTGGATGACATTTAAGATCTTGTCAGCATATGGACGCGTTGCCGCCATGCGTTCTTGAGCTTTACGCATTTTACTGGCAGCCACCATTTCCATCGCAGAGGTGATCTTCTGCGTGCTTTTAATGCTTGCTATCTGTGTGCGTATCTCTTTACCGCTAGCCATGAATTATGCCTCGCTTACCAGCTGCCGTTGGCTTTGAATTTTTCAATCGCGCTGCGCATTTGGCCAGCGATATTGTCATCAAAATTACCAGTGGTGTTGATAGTGTTCATCAGGTCAGCATGCTGTGAACGCATGGTTGACAACAGTGACGCTTCAAATGAACCGACTTTGCTAACGTCAACATCATCCAGGAAGCCTTCGTTGGCTGAGAACAATGAGATCGCCATTTCAGCAATTGATAATGGCTGATATTGCTTTTGCTTCATCAATTCTGTGACACGTTGACCACGGCTGATTTGTGCACGAGTCGCTTCATCAAGGTCAGAAGCAAACTGAGCAAATGCTGCCAATTCACGGTACTGAGCCAAATCAAGACGTACACCACCACCAAGTTTCTTGATGATTTTAGTTTGAGCAGCACCACCAACACGTGATACCGACAGACCGGCGTTAATCGCAGGACGGATACCAGCGTTAAACAAGTCAGTTTCCAAGAAGATCTGACCGTCTGTAATCGAAATTACGTTAGTTGGTACGAATGCAGATACGTCACCAGCTTGGGTTTCGATGATTGGCAACGCAGTTAAAGAACCCGTTTTGCCTTTCACTTCACCGTTGGTGAATTTTTCTACGTAATCTTCGTTTACACGAGCTGCACGTTCCAGCAAGCGTGAGTGAAGATAGAAAACGTCACCAGGATAAGCTTCACGACCTGGTGGACGACGTAACAACAATGACACTTGGCGGTAAGCCCAGGCTTGTTTGGTTAAGTCATCATAGATAATCAGTGCATCTTCACCTTTATCACGGAAGTATTCGCCCATTGAGCAACCCGCGTAAGGAGCAATAAATTGCAATGCAGCTGAATCAGAAGCAGAGGCAGCAACGATGATGGTGTGACCCAACGCATCGTGTTCTTCAAGTTTACGAACAACGTTCGCGATAGAAGAAGCTTTTTGACCAATTGCAACATAGATACATTTAACGCCTGTACCTTTTTGATTGATGATGGCATCAACTGCGATAGCGGTTTTACCTGTTTGACGGTCACCGATAATCAACTCACGCTGACCACGACCTACTGGAATCATCGCATCGATAGATTTCAGACCAGTTTGCAGTGGTTGGTCGACTGATTTACGCGCGATAACGCCGGGTGCGACTTTCTCAATTGGAGAAGTACCGCTGGCCTGGATATCGCCTTTACCGTCAATTGGTTTACCCAATGAGTCAACAACACGTCCCAACAGGCCTTCACCTACTGGTACTTCCAGAATACGACCAGTACATTTGACTTTGTCGCCTTCCGAAATGTGTTGGTAAGCACCTAAAACAACGGCACCGACTGAGTCACGTTCCAAGTTAAGGGCCATACCGAAAGTGTTGCCTGGAAACTCAAGCATTTCCCCGGACATGACATCGGCAAGACCATGAATACGCACGATACCATCGGTTACACCGACTACGGTGCCTTCTGTTCGTGCTTCAGTAGCCCCGTCAAAGCTTTCAATTCGCTTTTTAATCAGGTCACTGATTTCTGCTGAATTCAGTTGCATCTCTGTTTCCTCTTTACGGGCCGCTTAGCTTATCGCGCTGGCCAGTCTGTTCAATTTACCTAAGGCAGATCCATCGATTACCAGATCGCCTGCCCGAATGATTGCGCCGCCCAGCAGACTTTCATCCACACTCTCGCTGAGCGTAATTTCTTTGCCTAAACGTTTTTTCAGTGCTGCAGCAATCTTGCTTTTTTGCTCATCGGTCAATGGACGCGCAGTGATCACATCTGCAAACAGTTTTTGTTCCGCATCGGCGCGTAACTGTTCATATAGCTCAGCAATTTCAGGCAACAGCATCAGTCGATTGTTTTCTGCCAATAACAGCAGAAAGCCACGAGCATCCGCATTCAACTCACCTGTAATACCAGCCAGGAAATCAACTGCTTGCTGATCACTGACGGCAGGGTTATCCAGAATTGCCTGAATTTCACTGCTTTCAGCACATTGAGCCAAAACTGCGAGCAGCTCAGACCATGTCTGCATGTCACCTTTTTCTTGTGCTATCGCAAATACGGCTGATGCGTAGGGGCGAGCGATGGTTATTGATTCTGCCATCCTATGATTCCTCTAGATTTGGCTGACTAACTCATCGAGCAGATCACTGTGGGCTTTATCATCAATCTCACGACTAAGGATTTTGCCAGCACCGGCCAGTGCAACTGCACCGACTTGAACTCTCAGTTCATCACGAGCACGATTAGCTTCTTGCTCAATTTCCGCACGAGCAGATGACACAATTCGCTCACCTTCAATACGTGCAGTACCTTTAGCTTCGTCGACAATTTCATTTCCACGACGTTGTGCCTGGGAAACGATTTCGCTTGCCTGATCTTTGGCTTCGTGAATCACTTGTTGAGCACGCTTCTCTGCCAGTTCCTGTTCATGTCTGCCACGTTCTGCAGCAGCCAGGCCATCAGCAATTTTCTTTTTACGCTCATCAAGCGCCTGCATAATCGGTGGCCATACATATTTCATGCAAAAGCCAACAAAAAACAGGAACGCAATTGCTTGACCTATCAAGGTTGCATTGATATTCATGCCTGTACCTCTTTGTTATCGCAATGGTTTGTAGTAGTTAATGTTTAAACTATTAAACCGCTACTGCGAACAACACGTACATTGCCAAACCAACAGAAATCATTGGCACCGCGTCAAGCAGACCTGCAACCAAGAAGAATTGCGTACGTAATACTGGTACTAATTCTGGTTGACGTGCAGCGGCTTCAAGAAAACGTCCACCCAGCAAACCGATACCTAAAGCGGCACCCAGTGCGCCCAGACCAGCCATTAAAGCACCTGCAATTAAGATTAAACCTAGTTCCATTTCTTTCTCCTAAAACTTCTTTGATAAATAAAAAGTAAAACTAAAAACCACTCAAAAAATTAGTGATGTTCCTGATGTGCCATATCCAGATATACAACCGTCAGCACCATAAAGATGAATGCTTGCAAAGTAATAATCAGGATATGGAAAATTGCCCAGCCAACTTGTAACAGCGCGCCCAGTGAGCCAATAACCAGACCGGCACTATACATAGTGGCGATCAGGATGAAGATCATTTCACCGGCGTAAAGGTTACCGAATAAACGCATTGCTAATGAGAAGGGTTTTGCCAGCAGTGTTACGACTTCCAGCACAAAGTTGAACGGCAGCATTTTCTTGCCAAATGGCTGGAAAGCAAGCTCTCCAAAGAATCCACCTAAGCCTTTAATCTTGATACTAAAGAAGATGATCAGTAACAACACGGTCAACGCCATACCTAGCGGTGCATTGATGTCAGTTGTTGGTACGATTTTGAAATATACGTCGTGAGGATCGACGCCGAAGAGGAAAGAACCAGTGTGTGCAGCGATTTGAGGGAAAACATCGACCGGCACAAGGTCCATCAGATTCATTAAGAAGACCCAGACAAAAATGGTCAAAGCGAGTGGGGCGACAAAGGTGGTTTTGCCACCTGAGAATGATCCACGAACGGTGGTGTCAATAAATTCAATAATTAATTCGGCGAAGTTTTGCATCGGGGTTGGAACGCCGGCAGAAACTTTTTTGGCAACGCTGCGGAAGAACCACATCATCAGCACGCCAAGCATGATGGACATAAACATGGTGTCTACGTGAATCGACCAGAACCCCATCTGTGATGCTTCACCAGATGATAAGGCAAAACCCCAATCGCCAGTTGGCACCCAAACACCTGGTTCAATCTCTTCATGTTTCCGACCAAAGGCCAGATTCTGTAGATGGTGCTTGATATGTGATGATACTGTTAGCTCTTCTGCCATGATTTATCTCAAGCCTGTCTCATATGTCCAATAAATAAAATTATTTGCATTGCCGCGAAGCCGAGCAGTAAAGGTAATGGGCTAAGTTCTAGCACCGCAAATCCCACTGCAAACATAGCTATGGTGAGAAACCATCGCTCTGCAATACACCTGAATGCTCCCCCAAGGTTAAGCTCTGGGTTTGCACCAGCCTTCTTGACTGTTTTCAGTAAATGCCACCGAAGCAGCAATGTGTTGGCCAAACTGATCATTCCGCCAAAGCTTAGGGCTATGGCGACATCCTTGCCTTGTAACCAGGAGACACAAGCCACTATGATAATCAATGCTATAAACTGAGTTTTTAGCAAACGATTTATGGGCTCAACTCTGGTTAACTGCTCCATTTTTATCCGCTGGATCTTAGTTTTGCCTTAAGCAAATCAGGGAATTATATAGACCTATGCTTTGCATGGTCAACGACTATCTCGGTTAATTTATTCTAGGCAGAAGAAAATTGCAGATTTATGAATTAACTCACCCGCAATTTTTTATTTGTGAAAGATTCCATTTTTGGATTCTGGTTTTGAGAGAAATTGTCTGTGATATTTTCCCGACCAAGCTATTACTAGTCTCTGTTCTTTAGTTAACAGGGACTAGAGAATTTACTATGCCGTTTTGTACTTTACTGGTAATTCTAGCGATTTTGGCTGCAAATCAAATTTCAGACAATGCGCTTCATATAGGGATTTAAGTTCAGCTTCGCCCATCAAATTTCCTGGTTCGTCACGGTAGCTGATATTGCCAGTGACCGCAGCTCCCTGCCATCTTTGCTCGATCTGTTTGCGTTCGGGCTGCTGCTTGAACCAGGCAATAAACTCATTGGCTTTTGCCAGTAGTCGATAACTTGACCCCCATGCATTGACCGCCATGGTGTAGTAGTAAGGCTGCTGAGCAATATTACCTGGAACAATTTCAATTTTGCCATGCCAGGGACTGCCAGGATTTTCACAGGCCCAGTAATAAATCGGTAAATCGACGCCAAAGGCATCCACTACCCCATCGGCAAGACAATTATGAATTCGTGATTGATCGGAATAGGCAATCAGATTATCCAGCTTAATTCTTCCTCCGGCTTTGCTTTCGTTACTACTCCAACGAAGTCCTCGATCTTCGAGCACTTGAAATGCCGCAGGATCATTGATGATGCCAACTACCTTGCCATCCAAATCTTCAAGCCGATTAATATTGTTGTCACCTTTTCGGCGAGCCAAAACCCAGTGCAGATAGGTATATGCTTCAGAGTAAGCAATATTATCGTATTCGGCAGATGGAGGTAGCGCACTGATTACAATGTCTGCCGGCGGTTCACCATAGCGTTTACCCGCCGTAAGTAATTCAGTGCACATATCCCATGGCGCTTCGATAAATTCACATTCAACACCGAGAAAACGGGCAAAGGCTTTGGCATAGTCAACATCCATTCCTTTAAGTGGTTCACCCAACTTTTCACGGAAAGATAGGCCAACAAAATTTGGCTCAATAGCAACGCGAAGTTTGCCACGAAGCAAGATATCATCCAGCTGATCGTGCGCTGCATCGGGCACCAGATAGAGCTTTTTCAGTGTGGAATCCATGGATCTGACGGCAGAATGAATATCTGCTGCTTGAATATCAATTTTTTCCAAGCCTTTTGAGGTGTCTTCAACAACTTCATTAATGATTGTGTTTTTACTATGAATGCGCCGCATGACGCCATTACTTAGATCCAGCGTTTCAAAGATCACCGCGGTATTTTCCATTACCGCAGTCAACTGCTCACTAATTGAGTGAAACAGTTCAGTTAACTGACCTGTGGCAGATTGAATAACCTCTACAAAATTGTTGAGTCGTTCAGCATTTGTCTTGCTGATGTTATCCAGTTCAGCATTGACTTGCGTAAAGTCGAGTTGTTTGGAGGCTTGTTCTGCCCTTTCCATAGTGACCGCTGCCAGTCGTCGAACTTCATCTGCAACAACTGCAAAGCCCCGTCCATGCTCACCGGCACGCGCGGCTTCAATGGCAGCATTTAGCGCCAGCATGTTAACTCCACGGCCAATTTCCAGAATGCCATCAAGTACATCCGTAACGTTGTGCGATTTTTCATTCAAAGTCACGGTGATCTGTTGCATTGCCAGGCCGACTGCGGTGTTGACATCATTTACCTCAACATCAATCTGCGTTTGCAATGCACCAACAGTGGAATTTGAACTGTTGAGATAATCATTTGCTTGTTTTAATTCGGTATCCAGTTTCTCAGTACGTTGACCGATCTCCGATAAAAAGTTTTGCTGAACTTCCAGCGCGCGAAAAATCTGTCTGGAAAGTTGGGCTGTCTGACTGCTCACCAGTTGAATCGAACGATAAAAACGTTTTTCTTCCTCAGAGAAATGCTGGCTGATAGGAAGCTCCGGCACCAACACGTTGTTTAGCTTGGCTTCACTGAGCTCTGATGAATTGAATATCCTGTTCAACAATTTCATTGCTGATTCCATAACTTTTGATTAAGTCGGAATATGCAATTGTCAGTCCAGCGAACGGATTGATTGAGTGGAACGGATTAAAAGGCTTTAAAAATGTGATTTCAAGCACAAATTGATGCTTAGTGCCTTACCAAGAGTTGTTAGATATTGCAGATCATGAAACTAAGTTGCACCAGAGTGACTCAGGGCTTCCCTAATTCTGTGCGTTTCAGAGATTAAAATACCTGAAAAAATTAGCTTATCTTTTAAACGCCAATTTGTTTGATCAGCCGTTTTAGTTCATCAACATTGGCATAATCAAAAACCAGCTTACCTTTACCATTGGCGCGATGTTTAATACTGAAACCATTGCCGAGCTTCTCCATAATACGCTGTTCGATTTGCTCGATTTCTTCGACTGAAGGTTGAGGCACTTCGGGCTTATCTGTAGCTGAAGGTTTTAATAGACGACGAACGAGTTGTTCTGTTTCACGAACCGACAGACCTTTTTCAACAATCTGCAATGCTGCTTCAGACTGGCTTTCACCTTCTAAAGCCAATAAAGTTCGCGCATGACCCATTTCCAGATCGCAGTTTTCCAGCAACTTTTTCACATCATCATTCAGATTTCGCAAACGTAGTAGATTGGTGATGGTGGCACGAGATTTACCGACGGCCTCTGCGGTTTGCTGATGAGTCAATTCAAATTCTTCACGCAGCCGGAACAAGGCATTCGCCTCTTCCATAGGGTTCAGATTTTCGCGTTGAATATTCTCAATCAATGCCATCGCAATAGCATTGCGATCCGAAACATCTTTGATTAAAACCGGAACACTTTCTAAACCAGCCAGCTTGGATGCCCGCCAGCGACGTTCTCCAGCAATAATTTCGTAGTGTCCGCCTTCAATCGGTCGAACCACAATAGGTTGAACCAGACCCTGAGACCGAATGGAGTCGGCAAGTTCTTCAAGGGACTCCTGCGACATATCCATCCGCGGCTGATATTTACCGGGCTGGATCATGTCCAGAGGGAAATGCTGCAAGCTATCGTTCAGGCTGTTTTCGTCCTGATTGACGTCACCTAACAGTGCATCAAGTCCTCTGCCTAATCCTCTTTTTTTACTTACCATGCTAGGAATACCTGTCTGTTAGCTTGCTGATGTTGCTTTTTTATCACGACGCATCAATTCACTGGCCAGTGCCATGTAAGCAATTGAGCTCGCGAGGTCCTGTCATAATTTAACACAGGCAGGCCATGGCTGGGCGCTTCCGCTAAGCGAACATTTCGTGGAATTATCGAATGAAAGACTTTGTTTTGAAAATGACTGATCAACTGACGTGAAACCTGATTGGCGAGGTTATTACGCGCATCAAACATGGTTCGCACCATGCCGGTGACTTCTAAAGCGGGATTGGCACGTTGTTTTACTCTTTCAATAGTACGCAGCAAAGAGGTCAAACCTTCCAACGCGTAATACTCACATTGAATAGGTATTAATACACCTTTAGAGGCCACCAGAGCGTTGACCGTTAACATGCTCAATGATGGCGGGCAGTCGATCAGAATGAAGTCGTATTTTTCTTTGCTGGATTCCAGCGCTAATCTGAGACGGTGTTCACGTAGTTTGATGTCCAGCAATTGGACTTCGGCAGCCGTAAGATCGGTGTTGGTGGGCATCACATCAAAGCCAAGACCTTCGGGACGAATGATGGCATCGCTGGCTTTGGCTTCCGCCATAATGACTTCGTAACTGCTGACTTCAATGGCATCTTTATCAATGCCGCAGCCGGTGGTCGCATTACCTTGCGGATCCAAATCAATCATCAGCACTTTTTTGCCCGAATCAGCAAGTGAAGCCGCCAGATTTACTGTGGTCGTGGTTTTACCGACACCACCTTTCTGATTGGTAACCGCAAATATATTTCCCACTGATACTAATCCTTAATCAGTCTTACCAGATGCCTCTCAGCCTGATCTCCCGGTACTCTCAGCGCTACAACATCTTGCAGTTTGAAACCGTTTTGAACCGCTGCCAGTTCTTGTTCAGGGTATACGCCTTTCATCAATATCAGGCTGCCCGCATCATCGCAGTGTCTTGCGGCTAAATCAATAATCTCGGCAATGGTAGCAAATGCTCTGGCAGTAACAACTTCTACCTTGGGCAGGCTTATTTGTTCGACTCGCCCATGTACTACCGTGACATTATTCAATTTCAATTCAGCTTTTACTTGCTGTAAAAAACGTGTCTTTTTGATATTGCTGTCTAGCAAGGTCACGGCCATTTGCGGAAAACAGATGGCAATGGGAATACCGGGAAGCCCAGCGCCACTGCCAACATCTAACAAGCTTTTACAGTTCAGGTAAGGAATGAGCGATAAGCTGTCGAGGATATGCCGTGTCAGCATGCTTTGCGGATCACGTACTGAGGTCAGGTTATAAACCTTGTTCCATTTTTGCAGCAGTGCAAGATAATCCAGCAATAAGGTTTTTTGTTCGTCGGAAAGTTGTAATTGCAGTTCTGCACAGCCCGCATCGAGCTGTGCTTTTAAATCGAATCCCATCAGCTCGCTTCACTCCAGCCTGAACGTTTCAGATGAACTAACAATAATGAAACGGCAGCAGGGGTTACTCCCGAAATCCGCGCTGCTTGTCCTAAACTTTGTGGTTTGGCATTTTGCAGCTTTTCCCGAACTTCGTTGGATAAGCCACGTACATTTTTATAATCCAAATCGGCCGGTAGCGTGGTACTTTCATTACGTTGCAGGCGATTCACCTCATTTTGCTGGCGATTGATATAGCCAGCGTATTTCACTTGAATCATCACCTGCTCGGCTACGTCATCGGCGACTGATTGCTCTTCATCCAATAATGTCATCAAGCCCTGATAATCCACACTGGGTCGACGTAGTAATTCGATTGCTGTACTGCTTTTTGCCAGAGGTTCACCCAGCACTGAAATAGCGCGCTGCTGATCGATTTTATCTGCCGATACTCGTGTGGTATTCAAGCGGGTATTTTCCGCCTCTATCGCTTCCAGCTTGGCACTGAATATTGCCCAACGCTCATCATCGACAATGCCTAACTGACGACCAATTGGTGTCAGACGTGAATCGGCATTATCTTCACGTAACATCAAGCGATATTCCGCACGGCTGGTGAACATACGATACGGCTCTTTAGTGCCAGAGGTGATCAAGTCATCAATTAATACACCGATATAGGCTTCATCACGACGTGGATACCAGGGTTCCAGCTCACGTGCCTGCAATCCGGCATTCAGACCAGCAATCAAACCCTGGGCAGCGGCTTCTTCATAGCCAGTCGTACCATTAATCTGTCCGGCGAAAAACAGGCCCGGCATATGTTTGGTTTCCAGCCACGGTGTTAAATCACGCGGATCAAAAAAGTCATATTCAATGGCATAGCCCGGACGAGTGATATGGGCATTTTCCAGACCTTTCATTGATCGAACAATTTCATATTGCACATCAAACGGCAGGCTAGTGGAAATACCGTTGGGATAAACTTCGTTACAATCCAATCCTTCAGGCTCAAGAAAGATCTGATGTGAATTACGATCAGCAAACCGCACCACTTTGTCTTCAATGGAAGGGCAATAACGTGGACCAATACCTTCGATTTCGCCACTGTACATCGGTGAACGATCCAGATTATTACGGATCACTTCATGGGTTTTATCGTTGGTATGGGTGATATAGCAGGAAATCTGTTGCGGGTGATGTTCACGCTTGCCGAGAAATGAAAATACCGGCGTGGGCGTATCACCTGGTTGTTCAGCCAACTGTGAAAAATCGATACTGCTGGTCGCAATACGCGGTGGGGTGCCGGTTTTTAATCGATCAACACGGAACGGTAATGCTCTAAGACGTTCTGCCAAGGCAACAGAAGCAGGGTCGCCAGCACGACCACCTTGGTGACGCTGTAAACCAATATGAATTACCCCGCCAAGGAAAGTGCCGACGGTAAGTACAACCGTTTTGGCACCAAACCGTAAACCTGATTGGGTGACCACACCGGCAACACGATCATTTTCAACAATCAGATCGTCTACGGCTTGTTGGAATAAATAAAGATTTGGTTGAGATTCAAGTACGGCGCGGATAGCTGCTCTATAACGAATACGATCAGCCTGAGCACGAGTCGCTCTAACCGCTGGGCCTTTGCTGGCATTAAGAATTCTGAATTGAATACCGGCACGATCGGCTGCTTTTGCCATGATGCCGCCAAGGGCATCAATCTCTTTAACCAGATGGCCTTTACCGATACCACCAATTGCCGGGTTACAGCTCATTTGACCGATGGTTTCGATGTTTTGTGTGAGCAATAGCGTTTTTACACCCTGACGAGCCGCTGCTAATGCAGCTTCGGTACCGGCATGGCCGCCGCCAACGACTATAACGTCATATTGATCCTGATACTGCATAACTCACCCATGACAAAACATATAAAAAGACTGAGGATTTTAACATGTCAGTCATAATCTTTGCCTAATATTTCAATCATTTATGGTCAGATTTCGCTAAAAATCCGTGCAATCTGGCTATCCATTTTTAACAAACTCACTGGACAGTGTAACGATGATTGAAAAAAACACCGGCATCAAACGCTTAATGTTTGCTTTGGTTTATTCATTACAGGGACTGTATGCCGGAATTCGCTATGAATCAGCATTCCGCCAGGAATTTATTCTGCTGTTATTACTGGGCGTAGTCAGCTTTTTCCTTGATGTCACACCAGCTGAAAGGTTGTTGATGATAGCCTCTCTGGTCGCTGTGTTAATTGTTGAAGCACTTAACTCGGCCATTGAGTGTGTGGTCGATAGAGTGAGCACCGATGTTCACAAACTGTCTGGCCGAGCCAAGGATTATGGATCGCTTGCGGTGTTATTAACCTTATTACTCAGTGCCGCTACCTGGTTGATGATTTTGTTGGATTAGCGCTTTGGTAGGCCCAGAAGATCATAGCTGCACCTGCAATAATCATCGGGACGCAGAGTAGCTGCCCATTGTGAACCAATCAAACGCCAGATAGCCGTATTGCGGATCGGGCACCCGGAAAAACTCTGCTACAAAACGGAAACAGCCGTAGCCTAATAAAAACAGACCTGATACTGCTGCACGGGGACGCGTTTTTGCCGAGAACCACCAAAGAATAATAAACAGTAACAGGCCTTCCAGCATGGCCTGATAAAGCTGTGAAGGATGACGTGCTAACGGTCCTCCGGTAGGAAATACCATTGCCCACGGCACATCCGATGCTCGCCCCCATAATTCGCCATTAATAAAATTACTATCCGGCCAAAAAACAAACCCAAGGGCACTAAAGGTGCAGCAAAATCACTGATTTCGAAAAAGGATTTACCCGACTTGCGACCAAATAGCCAAATTGCAACAAGTACACCAATTAAACCACCATGGAACGACATCCCTCCCTGCCAAACCTTGAACAAATTCAGTGGATTATCAATAACATTCGGTAGATCATAGAATAAAGCGTAACCAATCCTGCCCCCCAAAATTACACCAATCGCACCATAGAAAAGCAGATCTTCTACCTGGGATTTTTCCCATCCTCGATCATTGGCTCTCCATCTGCCCAGCATCCAGGCTGCTACAAAACCAAATAGGTACATCAAGCCATACCAATGTATGGCTAATGGCCCAAGCTCAAGGGCAACTGGATCAATCTGTGGATAATTCATTTGTCGTTCTCATCTTCGTAGGTGCAGGCATCATAACAAGCCAGCTATTAATCTTCATTAACAGAATTTGCACCATTTTTGGGCAAAGCAATTTCATCATCGCACCAAAATAACTCTTTTGATAGCAGCGCAATGTCTGCAAATTAACCTAAGCATATGTATTTTAATTGTTTTTTAAAACTGGCATGTAAACTGCGTTAGTTGTGGCAGTCTGAATACACGATGTTGTAAAAAATCAACGCATCGGATTCAACAAGACTACAAAACAATTCAAACGAGGAGATTTAAATGAAATTCAAAACGCTCTCAGCAATGTGTCTTGCTGCAACTACAGTTTTAGCTACTTCATCAGCAATGGCATGGGAAAGCGAAGACGGCGCGCATTCTACCAGTGCAAATATCGGTCTGTTTAGTGATTACATCTTTAGAGGTATTTCTTTCACTGATGATAAACCTGCTATTCAAGGTGGATTTGATTACGCGCACACATCAGGTTTTTATGCCGGCACCTGGGCTTCGAATCTCTCTATCGATGAAGAAACCAACATTGAAATCGACATCTATGCTGGCTTTGCCAATGAGTTTGGTGAAAGTGGTATCGGCTATGACGTAGGTGCTCTTCGTTATATGTATCCAGGTTCACGTGGCTCAGACAGCTTAGACTATAACGAATATTATGCTGGTCTTTCTTATAGCTATTTCAGTGCTACTGTTTTCTATACAAACGACTGGGGTAATACTGGTGAAGATGAAATTTATTATAAACTTGGATTTGATTATGATCTTCCGTACGGTTTAGCGCTATCAGCACATTATGGCTATACCGACTCTGATCGTAATACTGGTACCGATTTAGATGATAGTTACACTGATTACAGCATTGGTTTGACTAAAAGCTTTGTCGGTTTGGATTGGTCTGTTGCTTACGTAGGAACTGACAGCGATGGTAAAGACTTTGCTGCAAGTAGAAGCAATGCAGATGATCGTTTCGTAGTAAGTGTCAGCTCATCATTCTAAACAGCTCAAGCAGAAGGCCCTGATAATCAGGGCCTTCTTTTCTAAAGAAGGAATACGCTTATGAAACAAGTTGTAGCAATTATCAAGCCTTTCAAGCTTGATGATGTCCGCGAATCACTCTCCGAAATCGGCGTACAAGGTTTAACGGTTTCTGAAGTAAAAGGCTTTGGACGTCAAAAAGGGCACACTGAGCTATACAGAGGTGCGGAGTATGTTGTGGATTTCCTGCCAAAATTGAAACTGGAAATCGCAATTGATGATGGCATCGTAGAACAAGTTATCGAAGCTATCATTAAAGGTGCTAACACTGGCAAAATCGGTGATGGCAAAATCTTCGTTTACCCACTTGAGCAAGTGGTTCGGATTCGCACTGGCGAAACCGGCCCAGAAGCTCTGTAAGCTTAGGGAGTATAGATAATGGAAAATGAAATCTTCCAACTCCAATACGCCATGGACACCTTTTACTTTTTAGTATGTGGTGCTTTGGTTATGTGGATGGCGGCCGGCTTCTCAATGCTTGAAGCAGGTCTGGTTCGTGCTAAAAATACCACTGAAATTCTGACCAAAAACGTAATGCTGTTTGCTATTGCCTGTACCTCTTATCTGGTTGTAGGTTATGACATCATGTACGGCGGCGGTTTATTCCTTGCTGGCATTGACGGTGGTGAAACACTGGTAGCTGATGCATTGGCATTATCTGCTGAAGAAGGCTTTGAAGGCGGCGCAGTTTACTCTTCTGCATCAGACTTCTTCTTCCAAGTTGTGTTTGTTGCTACAGCAATGTCTATCGTTTCAGGTGCGGTTGCTGAACGTATGAAATTGTGGGCTTTCGCTGCATTTGCCGTTGTAATGACTGCATTCATCTACCCAATGGAAGGTTCTTGGACTTGGGGTGGTGCTGATGTATTTGGCATGTACAACTTGGGTGACCTTGGCTTCCTGGATTTTGCTGGTTCCGGTATTGTTCACATGGCGGGTGCTGCTGCAGCATTAGCTGGTGTTATCTTACTGGGTGCTCGTAAAGGTAAATATGGTCCTAACGGTGAAGTTCGCCCGATCCCTGGCGCAAACCTGCCTTTAGCAACTTTAGGTACCTTCATCCTGTGGATGGGTTGGTTCGGCTTCAACGGCGGTTCCGTATTGAAATTAGGTGATATGGCTAGTGCCAACGCAGTGGCAATGGTATTCCTGAATACAAATGCTGCAGCAGCTGGTGGTGTACTTGCTGCTCTGGTTGTTGCCAAATTGTTATTCGGTAAAGCTGACTTAACCATGATTCTGAATGGTGCTCTGGCTGGTCTGGTTGCAATCACTGCTGGCCCTGACACTCCGACTCCATTGATGGCAACCATCATTGGTGCTGTGGGTGGTGCGATTGTAGTGTTCTCAATCGTCTTTATGGATAAAGTGAAGATTGATGACCCTGTCGGTGCAATTTCTGTGCATGGTGTGGTTGGTCTGTGGGGTCTGCTAGCAGTGCCACTGACAAACGCTGATGCCAGTTTCTCTGCACAAATCATCGGTGCCGTAACCATCTTTGTTTGGGTATTTGTTTCCAGCTTCATTGTCTGGGCAGTACTGAAAATGATTATGGGTCTGCGTGTGACCGAAGAAGAAGAATACGAAGGTGTGGATTTGGTGGAATGTGGTATGGAAGCATACCCAGAGTTCACTAATAATTCTAACTAAGTCATTCTCGACACAACAAAAAAGGGCAGGTTTATCCTGCCCTTTTTTATATCTGAAATTTACCAAGCCCAAAGGCTTGTTACAGCTTTAATAGATAACCATTACTGATGATATTGAACACTTTCTGCATGCACTGCATCCACTAACGCTGCAACGTGTTCCGGATTAATCGTCGGATGAATACCATGGCCCAAATTAAACACATGGCCACTGCCATGACCATAGGCTTTGAGAATTTCTTTTACTTCTGTTTTTATTCTTTCCGGCTGAGCATACAAAACACAAGGGTCCATATTGCCTGTAAGGCCACTTTATCACCGACTTGGTAACGCGCCAGCGAGATATCCGTGGTCCAATCCAACCCTAAGGCATCTGCCCCCACTTCGGCCATATGACTTAACCATTGGCCACCACCTTTGGTGAACATGGTCACCGGCACGCGTCTACCTTCATTTTCTTTGGTTAAGCCGCTGATAATTTGCTGCATGTAGGCTAATGAAAATTCTTTGTAATTCGGTCCGCTTAAGGCCCCACCCCAGGTATCGAATAACATTAAAGCCTGTGCCCCAGCAGCAATTTGAGCATTTAAGTAAGCAGTTACTGACTCGGCAAGTACCGATAACAAACTATGCATCACTTTTGGCTCATCAAACATCATGGCTTTGATTTTGGCGAAATCCTTGCTCGAACCACCTTCAACCATATAACAAGCCAAGGTCCACGGACTGCCACTAAAACCGATTAATGGTACCTTGCCATCAATTTCTCTGCGGGTCAGACGGATCGCATCCATTACATATCCCAGGCTATCTTCCATATCCGGAACGCTGAGATTGGCTACATCTGCTGCACTGCGTATGGTTTTATGAAATTTGGGCCCTTCTCCGGCAACAAAATGCAGACCAAGCCCCATTGCATCAGGAATTGTCAAAATATCGGAAAAGATAATCGAGGCATCCAGATCGTAACGTCGAAGCGGCTGCAAAGTGACTTCACAGGCCAGTTCTGGCGTAGTACACAAAGTCATAAAGTTACCGGCCTTCTCACGCACCTGACGGTACTCGGGCAAGTATCTGCCAGCCTGACGCATAATCCAAACCGGGGTTTTATCGACAGGTTGTTTTAATAAAGCACGCAGATAACGATCATTTTTTAATTCGGACACCGGAGCACCTTTTTTGTTGATGGCAATTACTAGGGTTTGTTGATCTTTCATATCCACCACTGCTGGCGGCTATTTTTGTGTCCGACAAGGCGGAAAGCACGCAGTGTAGCCACCCTACATAAGTGATTGACAACGCAGCGGCCGCAAAAATAGCCTCAGCCCTTCGGGTTGTGACTGAAAAAGCGTCACTCTGCGTTGCTCGTCGCTTATTTAGAATAACTAAAAGGCGCTCCTCGTGCCTTGATTGACGCTTTTTCAGCTCACAACAGAGGCGGATATGAAAGATAAACAAGCCCTAACTCAGAAACAAAATCGCACTGAGAGATCAGACTCAATCGAGTATGACCAACTCAGTGCGATAAGATTGCCACTATTTTTCAGATAAAAACTGGAGTTTTACACTTCCAGATATTCAAGAATACCTTCAGCCGCCTGGCGACCTTCCCAAACAGCGGTAACCACTAGATCAGAGCCACGAACCATATCACCACCGGCGAAGATTTTCGGATTAGTGGTTTGATAAGCGCAAGCACCTTCAGCAGGGGCAACAACACGGCCACCATCATCAATGCTGACATTGAATTTTTCAAACCATGGTGCTGGGCTTGGGCGAAAACCAAAAGCGATGACGACTGCATCAGCAGGAATAATTTCTTCACTGCCAGCTACCGGTTCAGGACGACGACGACCACGCTCGTCGGGCTCACCCATTGCTGTAGTGACCACTTTGACACCGGTTACTTTATTGCCATCGCCAACAATTTCAATCGGCTGACGGTTCCACATAAATTCAACGCCTTCTTCACGCGCATTATTTACTTCACGGCGTGAACCCGGCATGTTTTCTTCATCACGACGGTATGCACAGATAACGTTAGTTGCACCTTGACGAATTGCCGTACGGTTACAGTCCATTGCTGTATCACCGCCACCGAGCACAACTACCTTCTTACCTTCCAGCGAAACATAATTTTCTGAAGGTAAGTCCAGCAATTTTTTGTTGTTCGCCACCAGGTACGGTAACGCTTCATATACGCCTGGCAATTCTTCGCCAGGGAAGCCACCTTTCATGTAAGTGTAGGTTCCCATACCGAGGAAAACAGCATCGTATTCGTCAAGCAAAGCATCAAATTCAACGTCTTTACCTACTTCGGTATTCAGACGGAATTCAATTCCCATACCTTCCATGACTTCACGGCGGCGTTTAACAACGTCTTTTTCTAATTTAAATTCTGGAATACCAAAGGTCAGTAAGCCACCAATTTCAGGGTAGCGATCAAACACTACTGGTTTTACACCATTGCGAACTAATACGTCAGCGGCACCTAAACCTGCAGGGCCCGCGCCAATCACCGCAACACGTTTACCAGTATCGACAACCTTGGATAAATCCGGACGCCAGCCTTGAGCTAAAGCGGTATCGGTAATGTATTTTTCTACAGAGCCAATGGTCACGGCGCCAAAGCCGTCATTCAAGGTACAGGCGCCTTCACATAGACGGTCTTGAGGACATACCCGACCACAAATTTCTGGCAAAGTGTTCGTCTGATGGGCCAGTTCAGCAGCCTGTTCAAGATTGCCTTCACTAATCAGTTTCAGCCAGTTTGGAATATAGTTGTGTACTGGGCACTTCCATTCACAGTACGGATTACCACATTCCAGACAACGGTCAGCCTGTTCAGCCGCCTGAGGCGCATCAAATTGCCCGTAAATTTCACCAAATTGCTGTTTGCGAACGTTTGCATCGAGTTTTTTGGGGTCAACACGACCTACATCTAAAAATTGAAACGTATTTTTTTTCATCGTTATTTTGTTTTACCAGTTGTATCAGGCCGCTTTGGTGGCGATTTTCAATAAACCATCCAATGACGCTGCTTTGGGTTTGACCAGCCAGAATTCTTTAATCGCCTGTTCAAAGCGATCCAGGATCTGGTGCGCCCAGATACTACCGGTTTCACGCACGTGGTCTTCAATAAGGCCTTTTAGATGCAGAGCAGCTTCGGACATTTCGTCGCTGTCAATCCGCACCAATTCAACCAGCTCTTCGTTATAACGCTCAGCAAAGGTGTTATCCAAATCCAGCACATAAGCCAGACCGCCAGTCATACCCGCACCAAAATTCAGGCCGGTTTCGCCCAGCACGACAACAACCCCACCAGTCATATACTCACAACCGTGATCGCCGACGCCTTCGACAATAGCTACTGCGCCGGAATTACGTACTGCAAAGCGTTCACCAGCTTTACCTGCTGCATACAATTCACCGCCAGTCGCACCATATAAGCAGGTGTTACCAATAATACTGGCATTCTGCGTTTCAAAATCACTTTCAGGTGATGGATAAATGGTCAATTTACCTGCCGCCATGCCTTTACCGACATAGTCATTGGCATCGCCTTCAAGACGCATTTCCAGACCGCCGGCATTGAATACACCAAAGCTTTGTCCGGCAGAACCTTTCAGATTCAGACGGATAGGCTTATCAATCATGCCGTAATTGCCATGAAGCTTGGCAATCTCACCGGACAACCGTGCGCCAATTGAACGGTTTATGTTGCGAATGCTGTAACTGAATTCACCGCCAGTTTTATTAACGATGGTCTCTTTAATATCAACCACCATCTGCTCAGCCAACTCACCTTTGTCATAAGGTTCATTTTTCGGTTCAAGGCAGAACTGGGGTTTATCGGCCGGAACACCAGCGTTTGACAATAACGGTTGCAGATTCAATCCGCGTTGCTTGTCCGTAGTGCCTGGCAAAATTTCCAGTAAATCAGTACGACCAATCAAGTCCTGCAAACTGCGAACACCGAGTTTAGCTAACCACTCACGGGTTTCACGAGCCACAAACTGGAAGTAGTTCATCACCATTTGTGGCAAACCGATAAAGTGCTGTGTACGCAGCTTTTCATTCTGCGTTGCAACACCGGTCGCACAGTTATTCAAATGGCAGATCCGCAGGTATTTACAACCTAATGCCACCATTGGACCAGTACCGAAGCCAAAACTTTCTGCTCCCAGAATCGCTGCCTTAATGACATCCAAACCAGTTTTCAAACCACCATCTGTTTGCAGACGAACTTTGTCACGTAAATCATTGGCACGCAGAGTCTGGTGGGCTTCACTCAAGCCAAGCTCCCAAGGACCGCCAGCATATTTGACCGATGTCAGCGGGCTGGCACCGGTACCACCGTCATAACCAGAAATAGTAATCAAATCGGCATAGGCTTTTGCCACACCTGCGGCAACGGTTCCGACACCTGCTTGCGATACCAGTTTTACTGATACCAAGGCATCCGGGTTGACCTGTTTCAAGTCAAAAATCAGCTGCGCCAGATCTTCAATCGAATAGATATCATGATGTGGCGGCGGTGAAATCAGTGTTACGCCTGGTACAGAATGGCGCAGTGTCGCAATCATCTGATTGACTTTGCCACCAGGTAACTGACCACCCTCGCCAGGCTTGGCGCCTTGAGCGATTTTGATCTGCAATACTTCTGCGTTGACCAGATAATGTGGTGTTACACCAAAGCGGCCTGAAGCAATCTGTTTGATTTTGGAGACACGCTCGTTACCAAAACGATCCGGATCTTCACCACCTTCACCAGAATTTGAACGACCACCTAAACGGTTCATCGCAATCGCCAACGCTTCATGAGCTTCGGGCGATAAAGCACCTAAAGACATACCTGCGCTGTCAAAGCGTTTGAGAATAGCGCCAGTATCTTCAACTTCTTCAATATCGAGCGGTGTATCGGCCAATTTGACATCAAGCAGGTCGCGTAAAACCATCGCTGGCCGTTCGTTGACTAGAGCCGCATAAGTTTTGTAGTCATCATAACTGCCACCCTGAACGGCTTTCTGCAGGGTGCCGATAACATCAGGGTTATAGGCGTGATATTCACCACCATGGATGAATTTCAGCAAACCGCCTTGTTCACGTTTTTTACGTTGATTCCAAGCCAATTTAGATAGTTGCAACTGATCTTCATGCAAGGCTTCAAAATCAGCTCCGTTGACTCGGCTGGTTGTGGCAGTGAAACATTTTTCAACCACGGCATCGTTCAAACCGACAATCTCAAACAGTTGAGCGCCACGGTAGCTGGCAATCGTTGAGATACCCATTTTCGAGGTGATTTTGAACAATCCTTTATTGATGCCTTTACGGTAGTGACGGCATAACTTGGCATGCTCAATATCTTTGATTTCATTGGTGGCACGCAGATCCTGCAAGCAAGCGTATGCAAGATAAGGGTAAATTGCAGTTGCGCCATAACCCAGCAGCACCCCGAAATGATGTGGATCACGGGCGGTTGCGGTTTCAATAATCAAGTTGGCATCGCAGCGCAAACCGGATTTAATCAGATGCTGATGTACCGCACCAGTTGCCAGTAGGGCATGTACCGGCAGTGTATCTTTGGAAATATCACGATCACTAAGAACCAATACAACATTGCCACTACGGACAGCTAGTTCTGCATCTGCACAAATCGCATCAATTGCTTTTTCCAGGCCGATTTCTGGCTGGTAATTCAACGAAATACGATAGGATTTGTATTCTGGATCGTTGTCACCCAGTTTAAGGATCTGATTGAACAGCTTTTCAGTCAGTACCGGAGAATCCAACACCACACGTTGAGCGTGATCTTCACCTTCTTCAAACAGGTTGCGCTCTTGACCGATACAGGTCTCCAACGACATAACAATGTTTTCACGCAACGGATCGATCGGCGGATTGGTTACCTGAGCGAACTGCTGACGGAAAAAGTCATACAACGAACGGACTTTCTGTGACATGACCGCAAACGGGCTATCATCACCCATCGAACCAACGGCTTCTTGACCGATCTCACCTAAAACTCGCAGAACTTGATCGCGCTCTTCGAAGCTGACGCCGAACATTTTTTCAAAGATTTCCAGCTCTTCACCCTGAATTTCCGGCAAGGTATGCTCATCGTCTCTTTCGGTGTCTTCCAGACGCTGCAAATTATTATTCAGCCACTCGCCATAAGGCTGAGCGTTTTTCAGCATATTGTTGATATCTTCTGGCATCAACAATTCACCGGTCTGAGTGTCTACCGCCAGCATTTGACCTGGTTTCAGGCGACCTTTTGCTACGACATCTTCTGGCTGATAGTTATACACGCCGACTTCTGATGCCAGTGTGATATGGCGATCCTTGGTAATGACATAGCGCGCTGGACGTAAACCATTGCGATCCAATGTACACGCTGCATAACGACCATCGGTGATAACGACACCGGCAGGGCCATCCCATGGTTCCATATGCATCGAGTTAAAATCGTAGAATGCTTTCAGATCCGCATCCATGGTCGGATCGTTTTGCCAAGCTGGTGGAATCAACAAACGCATTGCACGGAACATGCTAACGCCACCCGCCAACAATGCTTCCAGCATATTATCCATGCTAGATGAGTCAGAACCGGTGGTACCAACTAATGGACGAATGTCTTCCATGTTTTCGATCAACGATGTCGCAAACTTGGCACCGCGGGCCAAAGCCCAGTTACGGTTACCTTGAACAGTATTGATTTCACCATTGTGTGCCAGATAACGGAAAGGCTGAGCCAAACGCCATTGCGGCCAGGTATTGGTGGAGAAACGTTGGTGGAATACGCAAATAGCCGTTTCCATCCGCTCATCACCAAGGTCTTTGTAAAACACCGGCAAATAAGACGGCATTACCAAGCCTTTATAAGACACCACTTGTGATGACAGGGTTGGAATGTAAAAGTCTTTATCGTCGGTGATTGCTTTTTCTGCTTTACGGCGAGCGATGTATAGATTGCGCTCAAAAGCGGCAGCATCCATTGATTCACCGGCATTAACAAATACATGGCGCATCTTCGGCAGTAAACGTAATGCTTCCTGACCGCAGGCTGTTTCAGCATCAACCGGCACTTCGCGCCAGCCCAATACATGCAAACCCTGTTCAGTCAGTTTTTCGCTCACCGCATCTTGCGCTAACTGTGCTTTGTCGTCGTCCTGTGACAGAAAAACCATACCGACTGCATAATGCTCTGCCAATGAAAAGCCAAGCTCTTCGGCAATCGCTTTAAAGAAGCTGTCAGGCTTTTTCAGCAATAAACCGCAACCGTCGCCGGTCTTACCATCAGCACCGATCGCACCTCGATGGGTCAGGTTACCCAAAGCTTCAATGGCGGTTTTAACCAGCCAGTGGCTTGGCTTACCATCCATTTGGGCAATCAGGCCGAATCCGCAGTTATCGCGCTCAAATTCAGGTCTGTAAAGACCTTGTGTTAGTTCTGTTGGCTGACTCACGTCACATACCTTCATCGTTTGTTAGCGCCGTCGCAGCTCCATTCCGGTGGTTAAACCAGCACAGCTATGTCAAAACTGAGGAGCGTCGCACAAAAACACGGCAGAAAGGATCACCTAGTATAACGATTGATCCGGCACCATTCAATTCTAGCTACACTTTTAGACCGTGCTATCAGCAGTAAATTTTCCTATTTTCAATAAAATAGCTAAAATGCACTGCTTTTCTGACAATACAATCGGACTAACAATGGACAAACCACTGGTAGGTGTAGTGATGGGCAGCAACAGTGACTGGCCTGTCATGCAAAAAGCCGTCGAGCAACTTGAAGCTTTCGGCGTAGCCTATGAAACTCAAGTTGTCTCTGCCCACCGAACACCTGACCTGTTAACCGAGTATGCTAAAACGGCAAAAGCTAAAGGATTAAGCTGTATTATCGCTGGTGCCGGAGGTGCTGCTCATTTACCTGGCATGCTCGCTGCGAATACATTGGTACCCGTTCTGGGAGTACCAGTTCCATCTCGCTACCTGAAAGGTCAGGATTCTTTATTATCCATTGTGCAAATGCCGAAGGGAATACCTGTGGCGACCTTTGCCATTGGTGAAGCTGGTGCCGCCAACGCAGCCCTATTTGCTATTGCCCAGTTATCTATCCATGACAAAAAACTGGAAGCAAAACTTGAGCAGTTTCGTAAAAGTCAGCATCAGGCCGTTCTGGACATGACGCTGCCACCATTAGCATAAAACTGAGGACGTAAATGATCTTACCAGGTGCCACACTAGGAATGCTGGGCGGCGGCCAATTAGGTCGCATGTTTACCACCGCAGCTCAGACAATGGGTTATAAAGTCATTGTGCTGGATCCGGATAAAAACAGTCCAGCAGGCATTATTGCTGATCAACATATCTGTGCAGCTTATACCGATGAATCAGCCCTCGCCGAACTTGCCCAACTTTGTGCAGCGATCACTACCGAATTCGAAAACATTCCTGCCAGCACCTTGGCCTTTCTTGAGCAACGCACTGTTGTTCATCCATCCTCAACGGCTCTGGCCAGCACACAGAATCGTAATGTTGAAAAAAACTTTATTCTTGCTCAAGGCATCTCGACAGTACCTTTTGTCAAAATACAGTCCAGCAGCGATATTGATAGCCTCAACAATCAAGTTACTTTCCCGGCCATACTGAAAGTAGCGACTTTTGGCTACGATGGAAAAGGTCAGATTGTTTGTGAAGATTTATCAGCCGTGTATGCAGCATTTGATGCAATGGGTCAAAAAGAATGTGTTCTGGAACAGCGTATTGATCTGGAACGTGAAATATCCGTTGTGTTGGCTCGTGGCCAGGATGGACAGATAACGCCTTTCCCGGTTGCAGAAAATGTGCACATCAATGGCATCCTCCATTCGACCACTGTGCCGAGCATTGCGGCAGAATCACTTCAGCAAACGGCGATTGAAATGGCCAGTAAAATTGCTGAAGGCCTTGCATACGTTGGCACCATGGCAGTCGAATTTTTCGTCTCGAAACAAGGTGACATTATTGCTAATGAAATCGCACCGAGACCACATAATTCCGGCCATTACACCCTGGATGCTTGTCGCACATCACAATTTGAACAACAAGTAAGAATGCTTTGCGGTTTGCCCGCTGGAAATGCTGAGCTTATCTCGCCTGTTGTGATGATTAATTTATTAGGTGATGTGTGGGGCAATAGCCAGCCACACTGGAATAAACTGCTTACCCAGCCCGATATCAAGCTGCATTTATACGGAAAAAAAGAAGCACGTGCTGGTCGCAAAATGGGTCATTTTAATGTGCTTGCTGCTGAAACATCTCAAGCAATGGAGCTGGCCAGTCAAACTTTTGAAGCCATCAAAGCTGATTAATGCACAACATTACGATTACCTATTGCACACAATGCCGTTGGATGCTCAGAGCAGCTTGGATGGCCCAAGAATTACTCAGTACTTTTGATGGCGAGATTGCAGAATTAACGTTGAAACCGGGTACCGGCGGAGTGTTTGAAGTAACGGCGGATAGTGAGTTGGTTTGGTCAAGAAAACAGGAAGGTCGCTTCCCGGATATTACCGAGCTGAAACAACGTGTTCGTGATGTTATTGCTCCCGAGCAGGATTTAGGTCATTCCGATAAGAAAAAGTAATCGCTGAGTCTGAGAAGATAAAAAAGGGACGTTTTCACGTCCCTTTTTTTGTTATGCATCTTCCACTTTGACGCTGTAACCGCACTCTTTCTGCGGACAGACTTTTTCTGTGCCTTTACTCTTGGTGGTTTTGATACTCAAAATCGGCCAATTACAGTTAGGACACGGCTCGGCAACCGGCTCATTCCATATCGCATAATCACAGGTTGGGTATTCCGAACAGGAATAGAACACCTTGCCGCGTCGGGACTTACGGGTAAGGATCTCACCTTTTTTACATTTCGGGCATTCAACACCGGTTTTATCCGGCTGTTCCAATGATTCAATATGCTTGCATTTCGGATAACTGCTGCAGCCGATGAATTTGCCATACTTACCGGTACGTACCCAGAGATCTGATTCACATTTAGGACATTTACGACCTTCAACTACTTCAGGTTCACTTGCAGTAGTTTCTTCGCCATCAATGTTGCGTGTGTAATCGCATTCAGGGTAACCGGTACAACCGATAAATCGGCCACTTCGGCCAACCGGCTGGATAATTTTTTGCCGCATTTTGGGCAGTCTTCATCCAACAGTTCTTGCGTCACATCGCTACGCTGAACTTCTTTATCCTTGGTTTCGACCTGTTCTTTAAACGGTCCCCAGAAATTGCGTAACAATGGAATCCATTCCGCCTCACCGCGCGATACCGCATCCAGATCATCTTCCAGTTTGGCGGTAAAGTCATAGTCCACATAGCGGGTAAAATGCTCAACCAGAAACTTGCCGACAACACGCCCCACATCGGTTGGATGAAAGCGTTTTGTAATTAACTCAACATATTCACGTTGCAGCAGGGTGGAAATAATACTGGCATAGGTTGATGGACGGCCAATATCATGCTCTTCAAGACTGCGGACCAGACTGGCTTCACTGTATCTCGGTGGTGGCTCGGTAAAATGCTGCTCAGGACGGATGGCAATTAAGTCGATAACTTCTCCAACTTCCATCGGCGGCAAAATAGTTTCGTCTTTGTCGCCTTTGGTATCGTCTTTACCTTCCAGATAAACACTCATAAAGCCAGGATTAACTACGGTAGAACCATTGGCACGGAATGTATTTCCCTTGCCACAGCCCAAATCCACTGCAACGGTATTCAAAGTCGCGTGGATCATCTGACTGGCTAAAGTACGCTGCCATATCAGGTTATACAGTTTGTGTTGATCGGCAGATAAATACGCCTTCATTTCATCTGGCGTGCGCAACACTGAGGTTGGGCGGATCGCCTCATGCGCTTCTTGGGCATTTTTGGATTTGGTTTTATATTCCTGCGGCTTGCTCGGCACCGATTTAGCGCCATATCGCTGACCGATAAATATGCGGATTTCTTCGATTGCTTCTGCCGCCAGCGTTACCGAGTCGGTACGCATGTAGGTGATCAAACCTTCTGCCCCCTCGCCTGTATCCACACCTTCATATAACTGTTGAGCAACACTCATGGTGCGCTGTGCGCCAAAGCCTAATTTACGGGAAGCTTCCTGTTGCAATGTTGAAGTGGTGAATGGTGCAGCGGGATTACGTTTACGTTGTTTTTTCTCAACGTGAGTAACTAACAGTTTGCCTTCAGAAGCTTTGTTTAATGTTTTAACGACTTCATCTGCCTGCTCAGTATGTTCAATACTGAACTGACTAAGTTTTTCATTTTTGTATTGGGTTAATTTTGCTTGAAACGGTATTTTCTCAGCTGCAGCATCAGCTTCGATGGTCCAATATTCTTGAGCTTTGAACGCTTCAATTTCCAGTTCTCGCTCGACAATCATTCTAAGCGCTGGACTTTGCACCCTGCCCGCAGACAAGCCTCGACGAACTTTTTTCCACAACAGTGGCGAAAGGGTAAAGCCAACCAGATAATCGAGCGCTCGACGCGCTTGCTGAGCATTGACCAAATCCATCGACAGTTCGCGTGGATTCGCTACCGCATCATTGACGGCTTGTTTGGTGATCTCGTGGAAAACAACACGAAAGGTTTCTTTATCTTTTAATACGCCTTTCTTTTTTAATAACTCATACAAATGCCAGGAGATAGCCTCTCCCTCACGATCCGGATCCGTTGCCAGATAGAGCGTGTCGGCTTTTTTCATGGCTTTGGCAATCGCCTCAACATGTTTACTGTTGCGATCGATAATCTGATATTTCATTGCAAAATCATTCGACGGTCGACTGCACCTTCTTTAGGCAGTAAATCCCGGACATGACCATAAGATGCCAAGACTTCTACATCTTTGCCCAGATATTTTTTGATGGTCTTGGCCTTGGCCGGCGACTCAACAATGACGAGTTTTTTTCCCATAAAATCCTGTACCAAAAATAGACGCTCTAAATAACACTGCCCGTGTAAAACGGGCAGTGTTATGCATAATAAGAGCGGTCAAATTCAGTGAATAACCGCTTCCAAATCTTCAAACACTAAATCTTCCATCCAGGCATAAGCGACTTCCCTGCCCGGTTGGTAGAACAGCACCATGAGCACGACCCATTTAAGCTGTTCCAGATCAATTTCTTCACTATCCAAGGCCAACACACGCTCAATAACAACTTCGCGGGTTTCGACATCCAAAACACCAACCTGTTCCAGAAACAATAAATAGCCACGACAATGAATATCGAGACGCTCTATTTCACTGTCACTGAAAACACGGATATGTGTATTGGGAATGTCTGTCTGCGGTGCCACCACAGTCATGTTGTCAAGCCAATCAAGTGCTTTGTGTATCTCTAATTCCTGAAAGCCTACCTGCTCTAATTCAAGTTCCAGGACATCTTTATCAGGTTGGCTGCTATCTTCAGTATCGATATAGTTTTCGAACAGATAGAGCAACACATCAATTACATTTTCTTTCATCGGCTTCTCTATTGTGGGCCCGATCAGGTTCCGGTTCTGACGTATCGTCCTCCGGGCAATGATGCAACCTGACCTTGCAGCTCCAGTAATAACAGCATGGATGAAACGGCATCAACCGTCAATCCGCTTTTGTCAATAAGTATATCGATGTGAATAGGGTCATAACCCAAAAACTCAAACAGTTGCTGATAATCTTCATCAAATTCCGCTGGCCCGGCAACCTCTTCTGCTTGATCAATCTTTTGATCAGTTTGCGGTATCACTCCAGCCAGGGCACCAAGCTCTTCGATAATGTCATTTGCCGTTTCAACCAGCTTGGCTCCTTCCCGTATCAATTGATGACAGCCTCGAGATAACGGGTTATGAATGGAGCCAGGAATAGCAAAAACTTCCCGGCCTTGTTCCATCGCCATTCTTGCCGTTATCAATGATCCGCTTTTTACGGCGGCCTCAACCACCAGTGTGCCTAAACTTAATCCACTGATAATGCGATTACGGCGGGGAAAATTTTCAGCTTTAGGAGACGTACCAAGCGGAAACTCAGAAACAATGGCCCCATTCTCAGCGATATGATGTGCCAAGTCACGATGTGCAGCCGGATACACTCGATCCAATCCGGTACCAATCACGGCAATGGTCCTACCCGATGCTGCTAAAGCGCCTTTATGTGCTGCTGCGTCAATTCCAGTGGCTAATCCACTGGTAATCACGATATCGCCATGCACCAAATAGCGGGCGAACTCAAATGCACTATCACGTCCAGACGCTGATGGATTTCGACTGCCGACAATAGCCAACTGCCACTTACTGAGTAACGTGACATCACCTTGCACAAACAATAATGCAGGAGGATCCGCTATCTGCTTTAACAACTCTGGATAAGATGGGTGCCGTTGATCAATGACGTGGCGGTTATCTGCCGATAACCATTCGAGATCCCGCTCTACCTGATCCCAGTCAGGAGATTGCAATAACTGTAGAACTGTCTGATCAATACCTTTTAACAGTCGAGTTTCACGGAAAATATCTGCTGGATGATGAACCTGATTTACCAACTTATTAAAGGTTACTGGCCCAACACCGGGAATACGCTGCAAGGCCAGATGACATGCTAAGAACAGTTGCGAATCAGAGAATCTATGCAAGCTGTTTCCTTTATTCTGCAGAACGCACCTTGTCAAACAGATGCATGGATGTGGTCGCTTTCATCACGATGGCATAGCTCACTTTGTCATAAAGCTTGAATACCATAGCTTCACCGGCATGCTCATCCGGTAATGTTACTGTCGCTTTTCGATCAGCACTAACCGTGTCTCGAATAGTTTTTCCGGCTTTATAAACCGACAGAACATGCCCGCTTTCCAGGCCATCGCGAGTGCCTAGGTTTAACACCACGATTTGATATTGTCCGACTTGCGAGACGCCATCAAAAACCGAAATAATCATGCCTTCCATCGGCTGGGAAGGGGCTCTTGGAAAGAAGTTGAGTTCAAAATCTTCTTCTTCAATGGCTAATAATCTATCACCTACCATGACTTCACGATCGGTATAGGTTAAATCCAGAGTGGAGATTTCTCCCGGTTGTTTTATTACTCCATCGCCAGAGTAGATTGCCTCCACACCCAGCTCTTCACCGGTGTTAGGATCAAAATAAATCTTCCCGCCGCGAAACACACTAAACTCAGTATCATCCGGATCGGTGATACCCCGCACGTACACATAATCACCCGCACCGGATAGCAACCTTTCATCTGCTGTCGAGACTACATAAGGGGCCGCATCCAATACCTCTGTTCCTACCACCCGCGGTTTGGTTAAAAACGGACGAATAATTGATAAGGGAATGGTGTGGATTGCTTCATCCATTCTGATTTCACGCATTTCAGGCGAAAGCTTGAAAGTCTGCTGGCCACGATTTAACTCTAGTACTGGTCGACCATCACGGTAGACCAACGTTAATTCATCGCCGGGAAAGATAAGGTGGGGATTTTCGACTTGTGGGTTGACCTGCCATATTTCAGGCCAATGCCAGGGATATTGGAGAAATTTTGCTGAAATATCCCAAAGCGTATCGCCTTTGACCACCACATAACGTTCAGGATGGTTTGGATTAAGGGCTACCTGGTTTGCCAACAACGTAGAACTCATCAACAGGGCCATTAAACCCAAACAGATGTGACGCATCATCATAAAATCCTCATGGACGCTACAGGGCAGCATATCCCTGGACAGACAGCAACGGCTCATAGTGTCTAATAAGCGTTTGCACTAATCAAGTAATCCGGCAACAAACTTGGTTTATAATGTGTCGATATCTCGACTGGTTAAACTTTTTCTGCCTGAAAAGGCCAGCCATATTGACGGAGTACAAGATGAAATTAACGGCCTGCATTATCCTTGGTTTTACTGTAAGTAGTATGAGTGCATTAGTCAGTGCAGCAGGTGATGTATCTGCCGGTAAAGCTAAATCAGCCGTATGCGCAACCTGTCATGGTGCCGATGGTATTGCAATTATGCCGGTTTATCCTAATCTCGCCGGACAGAATGCTGAGTATTTAGAGTCAGCACTCAAAGCCTACCGTGATAAACAGCGTCAAGGTGGTATGGCGGCTATTATGCAGATGCAGGCTACAAACTTATCAGATGAAGATATTGCAAACCTTGCCGCTTACTACGCAAGTTTGAACTAACAAAAACTGCTGCTTCATTGATTCATTGCAGGTATTAACATGGCTTTATTAAATATATTGCATTTCCCCGATCCCCGGCTGCGCCAGAAAGCCTTGCCGATAAAGAAGGTTGATGACGACATTCGGCAGCTGGCTCACGACATGCTGGAAACCATGTACGATGCTCCGGGCATTGGTCTGGCGGCAACTCAGGTCAACGAACAAAAACGTTTAATCGTCATTGATGTTTCAGAAGAAAAAGATAGCCCGTTGTTTCTAATCAACCCGGAATTACTGGTCACAGAAGGTGAACGTGATTTCGAAGAAGGCTGCCTGTCTGTTCCAGAAGCTTATGAGATGGTTACCCGTGCCGATAAGATTCGCGTTCGCGCATTAAATCTGCAAGGTGAAATGTTTGAAATGGAGGCGGACGGCATTTTGGCTACCTGCATTCAGCATGAAATGGATCACCTGGAAGGCAAGTTATTTGTTGATTATTTAAGTAATCTCAAACGTCAACGCATCAAAAAACGGCTGGAGAAACACCAGAAACAAAAACTATAAGGATATCCATGCGCATCATTTTTGCCGGCACCCCTGACTTTGCTGCAACCACGCTGGCCGCTTTACTGACGACAGAACATGAAATCTGCGCAGTCTACTCACAACCGGATCGACCTGCTGGTCGTGGTCGTAAACTGACCGCCAGCCCGGTAAAACAACTAGCGTTACAACATCATATTACTGTTGAACAACCGCTCAATTTCAAAGAAGAAACCGATAGGGAAAAACTTGCCAGTTATCAGGCTGATTTAATGATCGTGGTGGCTTATGGCCTGTTACTGCCACAAATTGTTTTGGATACGCCTCGATTGGGCTGTATCAATGTTCACGCTTCTTTATTACCACGCTGGCGCGGTGCAGCACCGATTCAACGTGCAATTCTGGCTGGAGACAGTAAAACCGGGATTTGTATTATGCAAATGGAAGCCGGACTCGATACCGGCCCCGTTCTGCAGCGCGCGGAAATACCCATCGAAGCTACCGATACCGGTGAGCAACTGCACGATAAACTTGCCAAACTCGGAGCAGATACGCTACTTGAAACTCTGAATAATTTTGAGCAACTACAAGCTAAAGCCAGCCCGCAAAATGATGCCGAAAGTTGTTATGCGGCAAAATTACAAAAAGCCGAAGCCAACATCGACTGGACACAACCCGCTCTGCAAATCGATCGCCAAATTCGTGCATTTAATTCCTGGCCGGTTGCTCAAACACTCTGGCATGACAAAATGCTGAGAATCTGGAACGCTGCCGTGATTGACCATCACGATCCAAAGGCAATACCTGGCACGATTATCCAGATCGATCGTGATGGAATTGATATTGCTACTGGAGACGGAGTCATCCGAGTATTGACTCTCCAGGCTCCGGGAAAAAAAGCCATGCCGGTAAGAGACTTTCTTAATGCTCATACCTTAAAAGCCGGTGATCATTTTGGCTAAAAGCAAAACCTTATGTGCACGAAGTGCAGCTGCCTTAGTGATTCAGCGAGTCACTCAGGGCCAATCGTTAAATACTGCTTTTGTGGATATCAGCAAGCGTTTGGATGAATCTCAACGTAGCTTATTTCAGCAGCTCAGTTATGGCGTGATTCGCTGGTATCCCACGCTTGAATTCATGGGCAAGCAATTACTGTCCAAACCACTAAAGACTAAAGACGGAGATGTTTTTGCCTTATTGCTGATGGGCATCTATCAACTGCGCTCATTGCGAATTCCAGATCATGCAGCATTGTCTGAAACCGTTAACGCCAGCAAACTGCTCAACAAACAGTGGGCCAGCGGATTAATCAATGCCTGTCTGCGTAATTATCAGCGTCAACAAGATGTACTGGAAAAATCCGTTAAACAACAGCTCGTCAGCAACTTTGCTCACCCAGCCTGGTTGATTGAAAAATACCAAAGCGATTGGCCGGATCACTGGCAGCAGATTTTGGAGGCTAATAACCAGCAGCCGCCAATGATGCTGCGAGTCAATCGCCGAGAATATTCACAAACAGAGTATTTGGAATTATTAGCAGCGGCAAACATCGCCGCCTCAGCGATTGAAAATTGTGCTCAAGGCATTTTATTGGAACAAGCCTGTGATGTTTTTAGCTTGCCGGGATTTGTCGATGGTGCCGTATCGGTCCAGGATGGTGCTGCGCAACAAGTTGTTGATTTACTTGATTTACAGCAAGGGCTGCGCATTTTAGACGCTTGTGCAGCTCCCGGCGGAAAAACCTGTCATATTCTGGAAAGATTTCCGACCAACCATGTGACGGCGCTTGATATCAGTGATGAGCGGCTTAAACAGGTCGACGAAAACCTGTCTCGATTACATTTGAGTGCAACTTGTTTGGCAGCAGATGCCAGCGACACACAAAACTGGTGGAATGGTGAGCAATTTGACCGTATATTGATCGATGCGCCGTGCAGCGGCAGTGGAGTCATTCGTCGGCATCCGGATATCAAGCTGCTCAGAAAGCATGAGGATATCCAGCAATTAGCACGACAACAACAAGATTTACTGGATAAATTGTGGCCATTACTGAAACCCGATGGCTTGCTGGTTTATACCACCTGCTCTGCATTTAAGCAGGAAAACGAATTACAGATAGAAGCATTTTTGTTACGTCAGCCTGATGCGATGGAGCATATTCCAGCGATGGCTCCAGCACGAAGAGCAGGCTTCGGCTATCAATTGCTACCGGGAGATAACGATCTGGATGGTTTCTATTATGCCTGCTTACGTCACCGTTAAACGTCTACTGACGTCTATTGTATTTGTGTTTGTATCGGTACAAACCGTTCAGGCAGAATCGTTTTACATAGCTGATGCACACACCTCTCCCGCCGGCAATGGCTATTTACTGAATGCCGAAATTAATTACCCACTAAACGCTCGGGTAAAAGAAGCGCTCTATAACGGCGTACCCATCACCTTTGTTCAGGAAATTCAACTCATTCGGGTTTACCCGGTGCTGGGTGAATGGTGGCAATGGCGCAACAATATCTGGTCAACTGAAATACGTTATGTGTTGCGTTACCACGATCTGTCGCAACAGTATTTATTACATTCCATGGCAACTAAAACCCATCGTAATTTTCCTACGATGGAGGGCGCATTAAATGCTATGGGAGAGATAAAAGATTTAAGTCTGCCGCCCCAACATACTCTTGAAACCGATAACCTAATTCTAAGATTACGCAGTCAACTTGATTTGAATGCCCTTCCATCACCGATGCGTCCAGGGGCCTTTTTGTCCAGTAAGTGGGACTTAGCCAGCGACTGGTATGAGGTGGCATGGCCTTCCAATTAATTAGAGGACTAAGTAGCGGGACCGCGCCGTATTTTTCACTGGCCTTATTATTACTTGTTCTGGCCTATCTACTTAGTGCGGCGACCCAGGATACTTCCAGACTGAGCGATTTATTTCTCTATATCTTCGGACTAGGGCTGGTATGTCTGTTACTGCTGGCCATCATTCTTGGCCGAGGCTTATACCGGCTTTATCGCGATTTTAAACGCAAAGCACCTGGTTCTCGACTCACACTGAAACTGGTCAGTTTATTTGTCTTATTGATCGTTGGCTCCACCAGCATTGTTTACGGATTCTCTGTTCACTTTCTGCAACGAGGCATCAACAGTTGGTTCGATGTAAAAGTGGAGCAGGCGTTAGAAGATTCACTGGAATTAAGTCGTAATGCCTTTGGTATCCGCATGCGCACATTATTGAGGCAGACCCGAATGATGGCTGGCGTATTGTCTGAATTACCGGATGCACGCCTTTCACATAGTTTGCGAGAACTGACACAGTTAAGTGGCGCGCTGGAAATCACTATTTGGAATACTAATGGACAACTCGTGGTTTCCAGCATCGAAAATCCGGCTATTTTTATTCCTGAAGCACCGGATGAATCAATCGTTCGTCGCTTGCTACAGGGCGAAGACTATATTGGTCTGGACCCGGCCGCGAATGATGAGCTGGAATTAAGTGCCGCAGTGATGTTACCGCGGAAATCGATACTGACCGAAGAACGCTATTTACATGTGTCTTTTCCGGTTAATGATCATTTGAGCTCTCTGGGTAAAAATGTTCAGGATGCTTATACCGACTACAAAGAATTGAGTTATTTACGCAAACCCTTGGTCACCATTTTTACCTTAACTTTAAGTCTGATCGTGTTCCTGACCATGCTGGCTTCTATCTGGTTTGCGGTTTGGATTTCCCGACGCATGGTTCAGCCGTTACAAGAGCTGGCTGCCGGTACGCAGGCGGTTGCTTCCGGTAACTACAATATGCAACTTACCGCTTCGGGGCACGATGAAATCGGCTTTCTGGTGCGCTCATTCAATCAGATGACACAACGTCTTACTCAAGCCCGAAACGCCTCGGACAGAAGTCATCGGTTACTTGAACAACAAACCAGCTATCTAACCACCGTACTTGGCAGTTTATCCAGTGGCGTTATTACCATTGATAACGATCTGTATCTTCGAACAGCGAATGTTGCCAGTAGCAAGATCCTTGGTGTTAATCTGCAGCAACGTTTGGAAAGCTCTTTGGATTCTTTAGGAAAGCTCAACGATAATTTGCATAGCTTTTCCTTATTAATCCAAAACTACACCTTCAAAGCTGTTGCCTGGCAACAGCAGATTGAACTGCAGCAAACCAAAGGGCGACAAACGCTGATGTGCCATGGCACGCCTTTACCGGCCGAAACTGGCTGGGTCATCGTGTTTGACGACATCACCACATTGCTTCAGGCGCAGCGCAATGCGGCATGGGGTGAAGTAGCACGCCGGTTAGCGCATGAAATTAAAAACCCGTTAACGCCAATCCAGCTATCGGCTGAACGTTTACAACATAAATATGCTTCGTTGGTACCACCTGATCAAACCGAAACATTACAAAAGCTCACCGATACGATTGTGCAGCAAGTTGAAGCAATGAAAGATATGGTCAACGAGTTTTCCGACTATGCCCGTAGCCCTGGATTACAACTGGAAAAAGTGTCGATTGGCCAATTACTCCGTGAAGTTTTGACCTTGTATCAAAGTCATGCCAACCATCAGTTCACCTTATTGAACAGTCCGGCTGAAATTCGTGTCAATGTTGATAAAAACCGGATGCGACAGGTCTTCCACAATTTGTTGAAAAACGCTATCGAAGCCAGCGAAGAAGCAAATAAACCCGTTGATATAGTGATCAGTTACCACTTAATAATGCAGCAACATTTACCGTGGCTGGAAATCATCATTAACGATCATGGGCCGGGCTTCCCAAAAGACATGGTGGACAAACTGTTTGAGCCCTATGCCACCACCAAAATCAAAGGCACCGGATTGGGCTTGGCAATAGTCAAAAAAATTATCGAAGAACATGGCGGGGATGTCTGGGCAGAAAACCTTAACCCCGACGGAGCAGGTATAATAATTCGGCTACCACTGGAGGAAGATTAGGCGTGAGTACTGAAAAACCACTTATTTTAGTTGTAGATGATGAACCGGATATCCGGGAGCTCATTAAAGACATTCTCGAAGATGAAGCCTACAGGGTCGTCACTGCGAGTAATGGAGAAGAAGCTCGGCTGGTTTTTACCCAGCAACAACCGCAACTAGTGTTGCTCGATATCTGGATGCCTGATGTTGACGGTATCAGCCTGCTCAAAGAATTCAAGCAACAAAATCCTGGTGTTACGATCGTTATGATGTCTGGACATGGCACTATCGAAACTGCCGTGGAAGCCACCCGTTCCGGTGCCAGTGATTTTATTGAAAAACCGTTATCGATGGCGAAATTACTTCGCGCCGTGGAATTAGCCATAGAAAACCGCGCTAAACAAGCAGCCCAACGCCATGAGTTTGCTTTGGAACCTGTTGGCAAAAGCCCAAAAATGGCACAACTTCGTGAACAGGCTGAACGGGTTGCCGGTCATGAAATGCCGATTTTACTGATTGGTGAAGGCGGTACAGGTAAACACTGCTTTGCTTATTATCTGCATCGACTGGGTTTATACAACAGCGGTAAGTTTATTGAAGTCAGCCCTGAGAGTTTCCCGCTTGATAGTCATAAACTAGTTTCTCTGGCCCAAAACAACACGCTTTACATTAATGACGTTGCCTTGCTCAGTGATGAAGCTCAAGCTTTGCTGCAACATCTCTTGGAAAGCGGTCGCCTCAAAGAATGTCAGTTGATTTGCGCTACCCAACTTGGCTTAGACAAAGTGATTGCCCGCGGTGACTTCAGTGAAGGTTTGTTTTATCAACTGAATACCATCACGCTGCAATTACCGGCTCTGCGCGATCATGTTGAAGACATCCCTGAACTGGTGCATTTCTTTGTCGATCAGCAAACCACACAGGCCGATCTGCCTTATCGTCGTTTTACTGTGGCAGCCCAGAATCGTCTGCGAAATTATGCTTGGCCGGGCAATGTACTGGAGTTGAAAAATGTTATTCAGCGACTATTGGTGCTCGGGGATTCAGATGATATTGATGTTGAGGATGTGGAATCCGCCCTGCAAGCCGAGCAGCCCCCCCAGGCCGATGATGTAACCGGTATCAATTTTGATCAACCGTTACGTGAAGCACGCGAACAGTTTGAACGAATTTATTTGCTGCAAAAATTACAGGAAACCGATGGTAATGTAGGTAAAGCCGCTAAATTAGCGGGGATGGAACGCACCCATCTATACCGGAAACTGCGGGCGCTAGGCATTGATAGTAAACAAGTTTAAGGATTTGCAATGAAGATTCTCATTCTCGGTGCCGGTCAAGTGGGTGCCTCAGTTGCTGCCACGCTGGCCCGTGAAGATGATGACATCACCTTAGTGGATACTGACGCCAATAGCCTGCTCAAACTCCAGGATCATTATGATATACGAACCATTCAAGGCCTAGCTTCACATCCGGATGTTCTGGCTCGGGCCGGAGCGGCTGACGCAGATCTGGTACTGGCAGTGACCAATAGCGATGAAACCAATATGGTTGCCTGTCAGATATGCCATACGCTTTACAACACGCCCACCAAAATTGCTCGGATTCGTGCACCGGAATATCTTGGAAAACCAGAACTATTCAACAATGATGCCTTTGCCATTGATGTATTAATTAGCCCTGAGCAATTGGTCACGGAATATATCGAAAGGCTAATCAGCCATCCTAATGCGTTACAGGTACTGGATTTTGCCGATGGCTTGGTTCAATTAGTGGCAGTAAGAGCGTTTCATGGCGGACCGTTAGTCGGCAATCCGCTACGCGATTTACGTAAACATATTCCTAAAACCGAAACCCGTGTGGCCGCAATCTTCCGTAATGGCAAAGCCATCCTGCCGGAAGCCGAAACCGTCATTGAAGCCGATGATGAAGTGTTTTTCATCGCTGCCAGTAAAGATATTCGCTCGGTAATGGCTGAATTACGCCGCCTGGAAAAACCTTATAAACGCATCATGTTAGCTGGTGGTGGCAACATTGGTATCCGGTTGGCTAGAGCACTGGAAAACGACTATCAGATCAAGATTATCGAAGCCAATAGCGCCCGAGCCGATTATCTATCAGAAGAATTATCTAAAAGTATTGTCTTGCTGGGCGATGTCGCGAACGAGGAGTTATTACTCGAAGAAGAAATCGACAATGTGGATATGTTCTGTGCTCTCACCAATGATGACGAAGCAAATATTTTGTCGGCTATGCTCGCCAAACGGCTTGGTGCCCGCAAAGTTTTATCGTTAATCAATCGTGCCGCATATGTGGATTTGGTTGAAAGCGGTACCATCGATATTGCACTTTCACCACAACAAGCGACTATCGGTAGCTTGCTTGCCCATATACGCCGTGGCGATATTGTAGCGGTACATTCATTGCGTCGCGGTGCAGCCGAAGCATTGGAAGCCATTGCTCATGGCGATAAAGGCTCATCAATGGTAGTAGGCCGACGGATTGATGAAATCGATTTACCGCCGGGCACCTCAATCGGTGCCATTGTCCGGGGTGACGAAGTTATCATCGCGCATCGAAACACCATGATCGAAGCTGAAGATCATGTCATTTTGTTTTTGACCAACAAGCGTTATATCAAGGAAGTAGAACGACTATTCCAGGTCGGATTTACGTTCTTTTAACGCTTATGACCTATCTCAAACACCATTTCCTCATTGCCATGCCCACGCTGATAGATAGTTTTTTCTATCACTCGGTGGTGTATCTGTGCGAACACGATGAAGATGGTGCAATGGGTCTAATCATTAACCGCCCCACCCGAATCATGATGCGAGAGCTGCTCAACCATCTTCAAATCACCAATAATTCCGAATGGGCTAATAACACCGCCGTCTTATTTGGTGGCCCAGTACAAAAAGACCAAGGTATGGTGGTGCATGATGGCGGTGAACGCTGGAAAAATACCCTGAAGATTACCGATGAAACTTTTTTAACCACTTCCAGCGATATTTTAGAGTCATTAGGTACCGATAAAGGACCACCAAATTCCATTGTTACTCTGGGTTATGCCGCTTGGGAAGCAGGTCAATTGGAACAGGAAATAGCCGAAAACAGTTGGCTTACGGTTGCGGCAACCGCTGAACTGCTCTATCAAACCCGTGCAGAAGACCGGTGGCATGCTGCAGCAAAATTACTGGGCATCGACATCAATCTGATGTCTAATACCACAGGCCATGCATGAGTTCTGATAAAAACATTCTCGGCTTTGATTTTGGTATGAAATCCATTGGCGTGGCGGTTGGCCATCAATTAACAAACTCCGCCAGAGGTATTGCCGCCTTATCCGCCCGAGATGGTATTCCAGACTGGGATAACATCGCTAAAATAATGGCCGAATGGCAACCTGGACTGATTGTTGTGGGCTTGCCGCTGAATATGGATGGCACAGAACAATTAATGACCGCTGCCGCGCGTAAATTTGGCAACCGCATGAACAATCGATTTAATATTCCGGTGGTCTGGCAGGATGAGCGTTTAACTACCTTTGAAGCGCTCGATCAAATGGGAATACGCAGTAAAATGCACACCGATAAACGCAGTGATGTCGATAAACTCTCGGCTCAAATTATTCTTCAATCATGGTTGGACCAACAATGACAATGCCCAAAACTACAGCGGAAATTCAAAACCTGCTCGAAGAAATGGCTGAAACCATACGCGAGGAACTTGCCGATAAAGATCCTCTGCTGGTGGGGATCCATACTGGTGGTGTATGGGTAGCAAAAGCCTTGCAGAAGATTCTTGGAGAAGACTTTTTTGATGCGCCTCTGGGCACTTTGAACATCGCCTATTATCGCGACGACTTCACCCGTATCGGCATGCATCCACAAGTGTCTCCATCCGACCTGCCCTTTGAGGTTGATAATCGTCATTTGGTATTGGTAGACGATATTTTTTACAGCGGCCGAACCACACGAGCCGCTTTGAATGAGATTTTTGATTATGGGCGTCCGGCCAGTGTGACACTCGCGGTACTGATTGAGCGCGATGGCCGTGAATTACCTATTCGACCGGATATTGTCGGTGCCTCAGTGATATTGCCCCGTAACCAACATCTGAAATTACGTAATAAAGATGGTTTGCAGTTGGAAATCCGCGCTGCAGGAGCGCCATATGCAGAGTAATCAACTGACAGAGAGTGGCCAGCTTCGGCATTTTCTGACAATTGAAGGTCTGAAACGCCCACTGTTAACCGAAATCATGGATCGAGCTGAGCAGTTTTCCAGCATCAGTCATCGCCAGGTAAAAAAAGTCCCGCTATTACGCGGTAAAACCATTATCAATCTGTTTTTTGAGAACAGTACACGCACCCGTTCTACCTTTGAGCTTGCGGCTAAACGCCTATCAGCGGATGTGATGAACTTTAATATCAGCACCTCTGCTACCTCCAAAGGCGAAAGCCTGCTCGATACACTGCATAACCTCGAAGCCATGCATACCGATATGTTTGTCGTTCGCCATGATCAGAGTGGTGCTGCCGAGTTTATTGCCCAGCATGTTGCACCTCATGTCAGTGTCATCAACGCTGGCGATGGCTGTCATGCACATCCTACCCAGGCGATGCTGGACATGTTTACCATTCGTCGTCATAAACAGGACTTTGCCAACCTTAGGGTAGCTATCATCGGCGATCTTTTGCACTCGCGGGTTGCGCGTTCACAAATTCAGGCATTAGCGACGCTTGGCGTAGGTGAAATTAGGGTCATTGGGCCACAAACCTTATTACCTCGTGACAGCCATACATTAGGCGTGCATGTCTATCATGACATGGCTTCTGGCTTGAAAGACGTTGATGTAATCATCACGCTTCGTTTGCAACTGGAACGTATGCAAGGTGCATTACTACCCAGTGCTCGTGAATACTTTCGTTGTTACGGACTGACCGAAGAAAAGCTCAAATACGCCAAACCGGATGCCATTGTGATGCACCCAGGACCTATTAATCGCGGCGTTGAAATCGCCTCATCTGTTGCCGATGGACCGCAATCAGTTATCCTCGAGCAGGTCACTCACGGTATCGCTATTCGTATGGCCGTTATGTCGATGGCGCTAGCCAGCCAATCAGAACAGGCAGAGATTGAATAATGAAGATTTGTATTCAAAATGGTCGTGTCATTGATCCTGCCAGCCAGCTGGATGTTGATCACAATGTCTATATTGAAGATGGGCGGATTGTGGCTATAGCTGAAGATTTGGCTGGCTTTGATGCCGATATTGAAATCGACGCCTACAATAAAATCGTCTGTCCTGGACTCGTTGATCTGAGTGCCAGATTACGTGAACCCGGTCAGGAGCATACCGCGACTATTGAAAGTGAAACTCGTGCGGCAGCCGCTGGTGGTATTACCACATTGGCTGTTCCCCCCGATACTGATCCGGTTATTGATACACCAGCGGTAGTGGAATTAATTGAAGATCGGGCCAAAAAAGCTGGCCGAACGATGGTGCTTACCATCGGAGCACTGACACAAAAATTAAATGGTGAACTGCTAGCCGAGATGGCTGCACTAAAAGCGGCGGGTTGTGTTGGTGTCAGTAATGGTGTGTCCGAAATCAAAAATACCGTGGTTTGGCGTCGTGCACTTGAATATGCAGCCACGCTGGATTTAACCGTGTTTATTAACGCCGCCGATCCATGGCTACAAAAACAAGGTTGTGTTCACGAAGGTACGGTCAGTGCCCGGTTAGGTCTATCGGGTATTCCAGAAAGCGCCGAAACTATTGCGGTAAGTCGTGATTTGATTCTGATTGAACAAACCGGAGTACGCGCTCACTTTCATAGTTTATCAACAGGAAAAGCAGTCAAACTTATTCGTGAAGCACAAGAACGTGGCCTGCCAGTGACTGCTGATGTCAGTGCTCATCATCTACATCTTTGCGAACATGATTTAGGTAATTACGACAGTTTCAGTCATGTTATGCCGCCGTTAAGAGGTGTAAGAGATCGCGAACAACTCAAACAAGGATTACGCGATGGCGTTATCCAAGCTGTCTCGTCTCATCATCAGCCATTGGATGCTGATGCCAAATTAGGTCCGTTTGCTGAGACAACACCAGGTCTTTCAGCACTGGAAACCTTGTTACCGTTGACACTGAAATTGGTAGAAGATGATGAAATCACCTTGCATCAAGCTATTGCAAGTTTGACCTGCCAACCAGCAGCGATTTTGGGCATCGATGCCGGACAACTTAAAGTCGGTGCCAGCGCCGATATCTGTATTATCGATGCGGATGTGCAATACGACTGTCAGCCTTCATCATTTATCAGTGCCGGCAAAAACAGTCCGTTTGGTGGATGGTTGTTTCAACATCAAGTCAGCCATACCCTGTTTCAGGGCAAAGAGGCAAAGTCGTTTATCAACGCTCGGCTTAATAACTTTTCGGAGTCATAAAATGAACATTCAGCGTTTTTTTGCTATTGCGTTATTAACCCTGCTATTTTCAGCCTGCACACCTGAAGTTGGTTCAGATGCCTGGTGTGTGCATATGAAAGAAAAACCGAAAGGTGACTGGACGGCTAATGAAGCGGGTGATTATGCAGAGCATTGTTTGCTTTAAAAGTCATGCAGACCCAGTTATTCGCGCTTGATTTTGATGGTGTTCTCTGTGATAGCGCGCTTGAAACAGGACTCAGTGGTTGGCAAGTGGCAAGCCAAATTTGGCCCGATATGCCAACACAAATGCCTGAGCAAATCCTCAGCGATTTTCGCGTTGTCAGACCGGTTATGGAAACGGGTTATGAGGCCATTTTAATTTGCCGATTGCTGTATGAGGGCACTCCATCAGATCTGCTAATTGATGACTTTCCCAAGCAGATAAACCTTATTCTGCTTCGGGAGAACCTAGCTGTCGCTGATTTAAAAAAGCAGTTTGGTGAATATCGGGATAACTGGATTAAAACCGATCTTGCCAGCTGGATAGAGATGAATCCACTTTATCCTGGTGTAAGAGAGTTTTTACAACAAATCCCATTGCAGCAGCGCTTTATCATTACCACCAAACAAGAGCGCTTTGTCACCGAGATCCTCTCAGCCAATCAAATAGATATTTTGCCGCAACAAATCTATGGTTTGGATCGTAAGCTGAAAAAACCACAAATCCTCGAAGATCTACAACGGTTAAACCCAATCGCAACCATTTTGTTTGTTGAAGATCGGCTGCCGACGTTGCTGGATGTGATTCAAACGCCATCACTGTCAGCTATTAAGTTATTTTTTGCTAACTGGGGCTATAACACGTCAGCTGACAAAAAACAGGCAATGCATAATCCTCGCATCACCACACTGGAAACGCCCTCTTTACATAATTTGACACATTGATGGGATAACATCGACCAGGAACTAAGGGATAGGAAAATTGCCCATAAAATGACTTAAATACTCCCTATCCCGGCTTTACTCCAATATTCGAGATCATTCTTTTAAATGAAGCAAAAACTATTATGGCCAGCTCTGCTGCTTACTGTTTTGAGCCTTACAGGGTGTGAGCGTGATAGACCAACAGCAACAGCTCAAATCAAACCGCATTTAGTCGAAGTCGTCCGTGCTGAAGTAAAAGATATTTCTGTTACAAGAGAACGTAATGGCAGTTTAAGAGCCATTCAGGAAATTCAAATCTTTAATCAGGAAGAAGGTCAAGTTTCTGAATTGCCGTTTTTTGAAGGGGATCGTGTTGAGAAAGGCCAGATTATCGCCAGACTCGATGATCGTTTGCTGCGCTCCCAACTCACCCGTGCTCAAGCCTTAACCCGAAAATCTGCAACCGATCTGGCACAGATTAAAGATCTGGTTGCCCGTAAACTGACCACGCAAAATGAATTAACCCGTATCGAAACGGAGCTGGCAGTTGCTGAAGCAGAACAAGAAGCGTTGCAGACCCGCCTCTCTTATTTTGTTATCCGCTCTCCCATTTCCGGCGTTGTGACGCATCGAAATACTGAACCGGGCAATATTGCCGAGCGCTATTCCCATTTAATGACCATTGCCGATCAGCAAACATTGATTACTGAAGTCCAGCTTTCAGAACTGCTATTAAATAATTTACAGGTTGGCGATGAGGTCCGTATTCAAATCGATGCTTTGCGTGCCGGTAAAAGCGAACATCAAACTCTGCCCGGCAGAATCAGTCGAATTTACCCAGATATCAATCCATTAACACGAACCGGCACGCTTGAAATAGCCCTGACACCCGTTCCTCCAGGCGCACGAGCTGGTCAGTTTGTTCGAGTCACACTGACCAGTCAGCAAGCCGAAAGATTGTTAGTTCCCTTTATTGCTTTGCGTCGCTCAGTTGAAGAGGAATATGTTTTTACAGTTGATGCAAACAATCGAGTAAAAATGACACCTGTGACCACCGGACTTGAAATTGGTGATCAGATAGAGATCCTGGAAGGCCTGGAAGGTGGTGAGTTAGTCGTGATCCGTGGCTTTACCAATCTTCGTGATAACAAAGAAGTCAAAATCGTTAATGCTCCCTCTGCGACGGAACCGCTACCCCTGACGGACATTGAGAATACCCCATGAAAATTCAAGGTGGCGGCCTGGCAGCATGGTCGATTAAACACCCTATCGGGGTATCGATGATTGCCATGACAGTAATTGTGCTGGGTTTGGCCGTGCTAAGCCGTTTGGCGATTGATTTACTGCCACAAATTATCTATCCCGATATCCGTATTCGAATTCTGGATGAAGGTGTGCCAGCGACCGTTATGGAAGATCAGGTCACGCGGTTTGTCGAAGAGCAGCTAGCGATTACTGAAGATGCCTTAAATGTTCAATCCTCAACAGATCTGGGCATTGTTGAAATCGATATTACCTTCGATTATGGCAAAGACATTGATGTAGCACTTCGCGATGCCAGCACCCGACTGGATCGTGCCAAAACACAATTACCTGACTCGATTCAGCCGCCGGAAATATTCAAACGCGATCCTTCGCAGATACCCGTTATTGAGTTTGTCGTCAGTTCAGATTTGATGTCTTTAGTCGATTTGCGGACCTGGACCGACGATATTCTCAGTAAATGGTTTATTAATTTGCCTGGGGTTGCCGCCGCAGAGATTGGTGGTGGTGTTGAACGGGAAATTCAGATCATCCCCGATCAACAACGCCTGGCGGCAATGGGTTTAAGTTATCGGAATATTGTTGAAACAATTCAGAGCGCCAATGATGATATTGCGATTGGTCGATTACAAATGCCTGGCAGTGAAATCACTGGACGAATCGGGGGTCGACTGAATTCAGTCGAAGCAATTCGCCAACTGCCAATTGGCCGCACAGACAATAACATCATCAAATTGCATGAAGTCGCTAAGGTTGTGGACAGCAGTGAGGATGAAAGATTGCGGATCCGAGCTAATGGCATCAGCGGCATTAAATTGGCTATTCAAAAACAGCCTAATGCTAATACCAATAATGTAGTTGAAGTGGTAAACCGGCAGCTGGATTGGCTTGAAGAGCAGAATGTTATTCCTCCAGGTATCAATGTGACGGCGGTTACCGACCAATCGGTGTATATCAAGCAATCTTTGAAAAATGCTGCAACCGCGGCCATCAGTGGCGCAATCTTAGCTATGCTGGTGGTGTATCTGTTTCTCGGTAATTTACGGCGTACTCTGATCATCGGCAGTGCTATCCCGATTGCCATTATGTTTACTTTTGTATTGATGGGGCTTGGCGGACTGACACTCAATATCATGACGCTAGGCGGTTTAGCATTAGGCGTGGGCATGCTAGTTGATAACACCATCGTTATGCTGGAAAACATCTACCGCCATCAATGCAAACATGAAAAGCCATTAGAAGCCGGCACACACGCTGCTGCAGAAGTTAATGGACCGATTATCGCTTCAACCTCTACCAATCTTGCTGCTATTCTGCCGTTTTTATTTATTGGGGGCTTAACCGGCCTGTTGTTCAGCGAATTGATCTTTACTATTTCAGCGGCCATTTTTGCGTCCATGGTGATTGCACTAACTCTAGTGCCAGCCTATGCCGCCAAAGTCACCCAAATCAGCAATAACCCCATCCGAAAAATGATGGATGGCTTAATCGGATTTTTACAGCTTGGCTATGGCAAGGTCATTCGTTTTTTCCTCAAAATTAAATTGCTTATTATTGCGTTATTTATTGGTGGATTTGCTTTAAGTCTGCCCATCTTTACCAGTGGTAATCAGATTTTGCTGCCGAATATTGATGATGGCCGTATTGAAGTGCGGATGGTTTCAGATTCAGGCATTTCTGTTGATGAAATGGATAGTTATGTTCAACGTATTGAACAGATAATGGATGCGAAACCAGAAACGGAAACCATCTTTACTCTGGTCGGTGGTAGCGTTTTTGGACGTTCTCAACGTGAAGAACCCAGTCGCGCGGAAATGACCATCGAACTGGTGCCAGCGGACCAACGAGATATCTCCAGCCAGGAATGGATAAAAGATATCCGTAAACAAATTGATGAATTACAGATTGCCGGGTTACGGGTATTTTTGTTTCAGCGCGGTATTCGTGGATTACGCACTCATAGTGGTGATGAAGATATCAGCTTGCGCTTACAAGGCGAGGATTTCGCAGTAATGAAAACCGTAGCTGATGAGATCGCCGATAAAATGCGGCAAATTCCCTTACTGACGAATGTAGAGCATTCTGCAGAGGAGGAACGCTTTGAAATTTCAATCAAGCTGAATCGGGATAGAGCTCAGGAACTGGGTTTGGATATGCAGGATCTTGCTGAAGCAGCTCAAACCGCTCTGCAGGGTCGTGTTATCAGTGATTTCCTTGAGGGTAATCGCTCTTATGACATCCGTCTAAGGCTTCCACAGGAAGAGATGAATAATCCGCAGGCATTACGTTCCATCATTCTGTTTCCTTCGTCGGATGGAAGCTCACCGTTATATTTAGGTGATGTTGCCGAAATAGAACTGCTTGATACACCCTCTCGGATTCGTCGGGAAAATCAGATGCGAATTGTCGAGCTATCCGCTGCTTTGGCTGATGGCGCTACATTGGGTGAAGCATTGATTCAGCTGGATCAAATGCGTCAAGAAATAGAGCTGCCGACCGGATATACCATTTATGATGGCGGCCAACGAGAAGCTTTGGAACAGCAGCAATATCAAAATCTTATTTTGCTGGGTCTGGCGTTATTTCTGGTTCTGGTAGTGATGGCAATCCAATACGAGTCTTTGTTAAATCCAATAATAATTTTATTGAGTGTACCGTTTGCCGCCATTGGCGTAGCTATGGGAATTTATTGGATTGATCTGCCCTTATCGATGCCAATCTGGCTGGGCACTATCATGTTGATAGGTATTGTGGTGAATAACGCAATTTTATTGGTGAATTATATTGAGCTTGAACGACGTCATAATAACAACTTAACCGAAGCTGTTATTGAAGCAGTGAGATTGCGTTTGCGGCCAATTTTGATGACTACATTGAGTACTGTAATGGGGATGTTGCCGCTGGCGATTGGATTTGGCGAAGGTTCAGAAATGTTGCAACCGTTGGCCATAGCCGTGGTATGGGGATTAAGCTTTTCGATGATGGTGAGTTTGTTACTGGTTCCTCTGGTGTATCACATGTTTCACTCGATTAAAGATCGAAACAAATTTGATAACCAGACAGCTTTAACTTAGATGGGAAGGTCTTCCATAAAAATGGCGGAGCGGACGGGACTCGAACCCGCGACCTCCGGCGTGACAGGCCAGCATTCTAACCAACTGAACTACCGCTCCGCGACCTGATGGTTAACACTTAACCAGTCAGGAAGCGTGCAAGAATACAGCAAAATTTCAAAAGGTGTTAGTGTTCGTCAGAAAAAAGCTAAGCACGCTTTATAAGCCTTTGAAATGCAAACTATTAAGCAATTTTAATGAAAGTAAAACCGTTAGCTTGGCGATGAATTTCGGACAAAATATCCCCCGGGTGGAACCGGGGGAAATTTTTTACATGGCTTCCGCGGCTTGAATGGCTCGATTAACTAAACGGCGAGTTGCACCTTTAGCATCAAAGCTTTTGATTTGATCCAGATTTACCGGGTTACCAACAATAATTACGCCCCCCATTCCAGCACCAAAATGTGGTGTACATTTATAAATGTAGATGCCTTCTTCGGTAAAAGTGCGGCTGTAGTTTTCACTCATCGCAGATATCCACATCTCTGTACCTTCAGGAATCAAACCTTCCAGTGATTCAGTATTATGTGTACTCATGTTGGTCCAAGATACCGAATCGCCCGGTGCGATAGTTACAACTAAAGGATCGTAAATCAAACCTTGAGCGGTTACGGTGTGGTTTTTAGACTCAACTGTAGCAGGTGCAGCAACTTCTGCTGGTTCTTCCGAAATTCCTGCTTCTTTGGTGACCTCTTCCAGTCTTGCTTCGGCTTCAGCTCGACCTTCAGCAGCGGCATTTTCAGCGGCAGCAATAGCTTCATTAGCCCGCTCAGTGACACTTTGGCTTGTTTCTTGAGCAGATTCGATAGCCGTTTCAACGGCTTGGGTTGTATTCTCGACAACTTCTTCTTGTGTACGGCTTTCCAAAGCTTCTGCTTCTTGCTGCGCTGCTTCAGCAAGCTGCTCGCTGGATTCAGTTGTTTCTTCGATCTGATTCGTTTCAGTTAGTGACTCGCCTACTTCAGTCATCTTTTCAATTACTTCGGCTGGTGAACTTGGACGGTCATAATGTTCACTGCTACCAGAAATAAAAGATGAAACGGCAGCCACCACAAATACAGCAATGGCAATAATGATACTCACAGTAATAATTGAACGGGAATGACGCATTTGACTCTCCAACAATGAAATTTTCACCGATCATACCATCACCCTGATCCTATTTATAAGCAATTCCCGCCTTTTTCTTGACCTAGAACAATTCAAAGTCAACATTTCAAATACTTGGCTTTTTTACAACACCCTCACTTAATTGCTCACTTATTCATAAGTAATTAAGTGTTTTACTAACAAAAAAAAGGGCATTACTCCTGAATATCTGTGCGCAAGTTCCCAAAAATACCTTACAAAAATTAACAAATTTCCATTTTTCGTAGCATTTAAACAACAAAGCGTATTATTTTTTTCATTGAAACAACAAGTTACAGAGTAGTTTGTATACAACCATCTAGATGCTAAATATAACCACTATTTGATACTGCACTAAAAAGACCTTTATTTAAAAGGGCTCAGGAGAAATAAACGAACAAACCAAAACGGTTGTTTATAACCACACAAAAATATCGTGATTTATCGCATTAAAATCCTTCAATTTCTCTCTGTGAAATTGGTTGTTTTAGGAATTTTTCCTATATGAAGCTGAATTCGCTAAAGCTAGATTTCATGAGCTTTTTACAACTGGAGAGAGAAATGAACCTAAAACCAAAAATACTCAGCACAGCGATAATGTCTTCGCTGATGTTGATGCCATACGCAGCCATAGCTGAAGAAGATGCAATCGACACTGGAAGAATGACGGTTACCGGGATCCTTCCGGATAACCTTGAAGCAGTATCAGGCTCTTATAGTATTATCGACGAAGAATATCTAGAGTCACGCCGTCCGGTATCCGTAAACGAACAATTAAGAACTGTACCAGGTGTGATGGTTGTTCCTGATGGCAGCATGAGTTTTGATTTAAATATCGGTATTCGTGGTCAAAACCCACGCCGTAGCGCCAAAACGATGGTGATGGAAGATGGAATGCCGTTGCAATTAGCGCCTTACGTTGATCCCGTCAATCATTACTCTCCACCATCACAAGTATTAAGTCGTGTTGAAGTTGTTAAAGGTGCTGGACAAATTTTATATGGACCACAAACCTTAGGTGGCGCAGTCAACTTTCTCACAAAACCTGTACCCCGTAATGGTGAGATAGAAGGCAGCGTAACTTCCGCTTTTGGTAATCAGGATTATCGCTTATTACATGGTAGCGTCGGCTTCGGTAACGAAATTGGTGGCGTGATGTTTGACTTCACCCAGAACAAAGGTGATGGCATCTTCAAGGGCGGTGAGTTTGATGTAAGAGATTATCGCTTTAAAGGCGAGCTGAATATCACTGATCGCCAAACCCTTGGTTTAAAACTTACTCATACACGTGATCGCCGTAATCAAACCGAGAATTACCTTACGATTGATGAATATGATCGCGATCCATTCAGACACCCAACTGTTGATCTGGATGAGTGGGAACAGGATCGTGACTCGATTCAATTAACCCATGCGTTTGAAGTTAACGACCGCTTAACGATTAATTCACAAGCTTATTACACGGATGTATTCCGCAATGGTCTTCGTGCATCCAATACTGGTAGGCCTGATGCAGATGGTGTGTCATGGTCAAGGCTTCGCCGCTGTAATGGCAGCGACAGCCTACGAGTCGATCAGGTTGATGACGTAGGCGTTTGCGGTGGTCGACATGCGCCACGTCAATATTACTCCTGGGGGCTTGAAACTAGCGCAGACTTTGCTCATACCTTATTCGGTCTTGAGAATGACGCGATTGTCGGTATCCGTTATCACGAAGATACCGCTGTCCGTAAACAAGTATTTGCTGAAAATGCCGCTGAACGTAAAAACTATAATTTAGCACTGGCGAATAATTCATTCACTCATGAAACACTGAAAGCTCAAGCGACATCCTACTACGCTCAAAACACGACATTTATTGGCGATTGGGCTGTAACACCAGGGTTCCGAGTGGAACATATCCGCAGCAGCGATACCAACAACATTAGCGGGGAACGCGGTAGCGACAGCGATACTGAATTCCTGCCTAGCATCGGCGTGGCCTGGAATGGTATTGCTAATACCACCGTATTTGCCGGGGTACATAAAGGCATGTCACCTGCACGCGCCAATCGTGACTCAAGCATCCAATCTGAAACAGATGCAGAACAAAGCGTTTTGTATGAAGTTGGTTTCCGAAATGCGTCATTCACTGGTATTAGCTTTGAAACAACGCTATTCCACAATCGTATTAAAGACACCATCATTGACTACGGTGACTTTTTTGCCAATGGTGGCAAGAGCCAACAAACCGGTCTTGAAGTCGCTGGTCGTGCAAACTTTGGTGAAATTTTCAACACTACCAATAACTTCTACATCTCTGGTGCATACACACATATTCCTCAAGCCAAGTATAAGAGCACCGTTTTGGTAGATGATGGAGATGAAATCGATATCAGCGGTAACCGCATGCAGTACTCACCTCGCAACCTGTTGAATCTTGACTTTGGTTACGAACATGTCAGTGGTTTTGATGCTCGCATCGGTGTGCAACACGTTGGCAAACAGTTTGTTGATGACGTTAACACCCGCGATGAAATTCGAGATGATCCGAGACCAGATCGTCGCACAGGCGTATCAGGCATCATTCCTAGCTACACTATTTGGAATGCTACTGTTAACTACCGTGTACAAAATACTGGTGTGACATTGTTTGCCAGTGTCGAAAACTTGTTTGATAAACAATATCTGGCAAGTCGTACCGAGGGTAAATTACCAGGTCGTGAACGTCTGTTCTTCGGCGGTATTACTTACGACTTTTAATCAGCTTCAACGTTGACGGAGACGGTATGCAGAACATGTTTTAAATATGTAACAAAAACAGCCATTTCTCCCAGATTTGCTGTTTCTGCATCACTATTGCCGACAAGCCCATCTCTTAAAGATGGGCTTTTTTTTGCACAAAAAAACCCACCTGAAAAGGTGGGTTTAGGTTTTTTGTTGGAATTTTAGGCTTGGCTTTTACTACTGAACTTGCGACCTAATAATCCTATAAAGCATGACTTAATTAATTAAATTAAGACTCACCCATCTTGCTTATGGTTTTGATGACTTCCATATACGCTTCTCCATGCTTTTGGACTGCATCAGCGTCATACTTTTCAGACGCCAAATGAACTTCTTCCAGTGTCGCGGCTAACTTATCCAATTCTTCATTAATTTTCGCCAGTGCATTTTCCAAGGTGTAAGTCAGTTCGTGTACTTTCGTCACATCATCTGCTGACATGGAATCTTTTTTGAGCAAGGTTTCCAACCGATGATTATAACGTTTGAAGTGGGTAACCGCCTCTTCCAATGTTTCTACAGATTCACCTTTAAAATGCTCTACCGTTTCTGCTTTTGCCATTGTTGCCACACCAAAACTTAATGCGGCAGCTGCAAGATAATTAAAAACTTTCATTTTGACCCCTAAACGTTAATAAGAATTATTACCATATAATAACGAGCACCGTTATAGCAACTTAAATGTGGATGACAATCCCAAAAACAAGGGACATAAAAAAACCTCCCGTCATGACAACGGAAGGTTTTATCTTAAGAAAAAATTTCAGGGTTACATCGCTTCGGCTTCTTTGATCGTCTGCCGAACAATCCGGGCTTCCCCACCGGACACCTCGGCTGCTTTGATATCGTCAAGATTTACAGGCTCTCCAACAATCACCGCACCGCCCATAGCTACCCCGATATGGGGAGTACATTTGTAAACATAAATACCTTCTTGTTCAAAGGTATGCTGATAATTTTCACCCATAGGCGAATTAATTTTTTCCGTTCCTTCGGGTACTAAACCATCAATCGTTTCAACATTATGAGTAGGCATATTCTCCCAACGAACGGTATCACCCGGTGCAATTTTCACAACTAATGGCGTAAATTTCATACCTTCAGCAGTGACAACATGCGTTTCAGCAAATGCCGATTGAGCCATAAAAAGTAGCGCTGCAGGAATTGTTAAAGCAAGTTTAGTTTTCGGCATATAGCCTCCTGTACAGTAAATTTTAGTTATTGGAACAAATGCTGAACTGAGTAAATAATAAATAAATTTTTACACTACCAGGAAATATTCCTTAATCCAAGGTTATGACCTGACGAATAACGGCATGTTCCCTAATTGATTTATAAAAGATTTATACGATTTTATGGTGGGAGTTTTTCCTGACCTGAGCATTAACCTATGTTAATTAAGTTTTGCAGCACAAATCAAAGGCTTTTAATCGTTATTCGTTTCTTAGCAAATGTCATCATGCTTAAAGAAACTGCTTATTTGGAAAATTAAAAAACCCATAGCTGAGAGTACGATAGCAATCTCATAGCGTGCATATGCAACAGACAACCCGATAGCTCCCGTTAACCATATTCCAGCAGCACTGGCAGTGCCATTCACGCCACTATTATTTTTCATAATGGCGCCACCACCAATAAACCCCATCCCGGTGATAATGCCATACATAACCCTGGCTTCTGGATCATCGCCACTGTAGACCTCTCTAGCAACCAACATGAAGGCACAACAGGCGATACATACTAATGGATACGTTCGCATTCCAGCGCCTTTGGCCTTATATTCACGATTTAAAGCCATCGGTAAAGCCAATACAAATGCAATCCCAAGCTGATAAGAGTGATACCAAATAAGACCAAAATTGATATCCATAGATAAATCCCGCTTTAATCAAAGCTAGATTTGTATCAAAAAGTTAAATAGGTTTACTTAACTTGAAGCAAATTGCGATTTTAAACTTCGAGGCCAAGCCGTTACTAACGCCTTCAATAGTGTTGCCAGTGGAATAGCAAAGAAGATCCCCCAAAACCCCCAAATTCCGCCAAAGAACAACACAGCCAGAATAATTGAAACCGGATGCAGATTAACCGCTTCTGAGAACAGTATAGGTACCAGCACATTACCATCTAAGGCTTGGATGATGCCGTAGGCCAACAGCACGTAGGCAAATTCTTCTGTAAGACCAAAGTGAAAACCTGCAACTGCAGCTACAGGCAATGTTGCAACGGCTGCACCAATAAAAGGAATTAATACTGAAAAGCCGACGATAACAGCCAATAAAGCGGAATACGGCAAACCAAACCAAGCAAAAGTAATAAACGCCACGGTGCCCACAATAATGATCTCGACCACCTTGCCACGAACATAGTTGGCGATCTGGCCATCCATCTCATTCCAGATCCGACTCATCAAGCCGCGTTTTTCCGGCATCATGGATAAAATAAAACCCACCAGCTTTTCACGATCTTTGAGCATGAAAAATACCAGAATTGGCACCAGAACCAGATAAACAATTAACCCAATCACGTTGCCAAGTGATGATAAGGACAAAGTCAGTGCACGCTGACCATACATACTCAGTTCTCTTGCCATCATTGAAATCCAGTTTTGAATTTCATCCGGGGTTATCAGGGTTGGATATTGAGCCTGGAGCTCATCTAACCATTGCTGCCCACTGGTCAGCATTCTCGGCGTTTCCAGTACCAGATTGACTAACTGATTCCACAACAACGGCATCAGCAGGAAAGCCAAAGCCAGCATTACCCCAACAAACCCGAGAAATACTATCGCCACGGCAATCATTTCCGGAACATGCCTTCTGGTTAGCATATTCACTACACCCTGCAATAAAAAAGCGATAACCAAAGCTGTGAAAAAAGGCGCCAACATGCCACCCAACCAAATGATGGCAGCAAAGCCTATGATCAGAACAATCAGTAAAATGACCGCTTCTTCATCAGAAAAATATCTTTCTGCCCAATTTTTGAAAACAGCTCGCAATGTCATATCTGTTTTGGTCCTGTTCTTCGTCTTTGATAATGTCTGTTACTATTTTGGCATACCCCAATAACTCTTGTGGCGTATTAAGCTCGCTTAAATATCATCTTTAAGGAACTATCCTTTAAGGTATTGTTCATTAACTGCATTCACTAATCATGCGAATAAACATGTTGAAATCATTTTCGTCAAATAACCTGCGAGGTTTTAGTTTCGTTTTACTGCTCATCAGTCAAACCAGTCTTGCAGCAACCCCGGTAAGTGTCAGTAAACCGATAGTATCAGAATCAACCGAAACCCTTACTTTATCAGGCTCTTTAACCGCTGAGCGTAGAGCCTTACTTTCACCTCGCGTGGATGGGCTGGTTAAAGAGGTTCTGGTAGATGCCGGCTATCAAGTGAAACAAGGCGACATTCTGCTACGCCAGGATGCGGCCATTGCCAGACAGCAACTAGAACAGGTCAAAGCGGCGACCAATGAAGCACAAGCTGCGGCTAATGAAGCCGAACGCTTGGTCGAGGAAGCTAAACGTCTGCGTGGTGATAATTATATTTCTGCATCAGAACTGGCTAATCGTGAATCTAACTTTATGTTGAGTCAGGCTGCTCTTGCCGCAGCCCAAGCCATGCAAAATACCACTGCAGAGCAACTGCGCCGTCATGAGTTACCGGCCCCGTTCAGCGGCGTTATCAGCGCCAAAATGACCGAAGTGGGAGAATGGGTTAATCGAGGCAATCAAGTACTGGAATTAGTTGCTCTGGAGCCTGTGAGACTGGATGTGAATGTGCCTCAAGAACGTTTTTCTGAAATAACCACGCAGACACGGGTAGAAATTTTGCCTGATGCACTGCCTTCACGAAAACTTTCCGGAAAAATTACTGCTTTAGTTCCTGTAAGCAATGCCCAAGCCCGTTCGTTTTTAGTCCGTATCGTGGTGGATTCAGAGGATGTGACTTTATTGCCCGGTACCTCCGCCAGTGCTGTCATTTATATCGGTGGCGACAAAGCCAAGGGCTTTCTTGTACCGCGTGATGCCGTTTTACGTCACCCTGATGGCGGTCGAAGTGTCTTTGTGATCGATAGCAACAACCGGGCGCAACGTCGCAGTGTCAATGTGGGAAGCGATAGTTCTGAGGGCATTATTATCACCGATGGTCTAACGGCTGAAGATTTAGTGGTGGTTCGTGGTAATGAGGTACTTCGCGACAACGATGAAGTTGAAATCGTCAGTGATGCTAGATAAGGGAATTCAACGCACATGTTAGAAGCACCAATTCGTAACGCAAAACTATTGACTGTCATGGTGCTGATTGTGTGCGTGCTCGGCATCACTGCGGCACGCATGATTCCGATACAGATGATCCCGGACCTGGATGTGCGAACTATTAGCGTTGTTACCCAATGGCCGGGGGCAACACCTCAGGATATTGAAAAAGAAATCCTGATTGAACAAGAGCGGTATTTACGCAATATTCCCAATTTACGTCGCATGGAATCCTTTGCTGAAACTGGCGTCTCCTACGTTGAGCTGGACTTTCCGTTCGGCGTGGATATCAATGAAACTCTGATAGAGGTTTCCAATGCGCTGAGCCAAGTGCCGAGTTATCCGGAAAATGTCGACCAACCGAGTATCCGTAGCAACTCTTTTTCAGAAAATGCATTTATGTACTTTGCGGTATCACCAATGGCGGGCAACCCGTTAAACCTTGATATCGACATGATTACCGATTTCATTGATGACAATATTCGCACTCAGATGGAACGCGTGCCGGGAGTTTCCGAAGTCCAACTTCGCGGTGGTGCTGAAAGGCAAATGCAGATCTTTATTGATCCCGCCAAACTGGCCCAGCGTGGCTTAAGCCTGACGCAAGTGCGTGAGGCTATTCGTGCGCGCAACAGCGATACATCGGCTGGTGATTTGGATGACGGGAAAAAACGTTATTTAATCCGCACGGTTGGTCGTTTTGATAATAAACAGGAATTAGAAGAGCTGATTCTGGCGCATCGCAATGGCACTGATATTTTCCTCAAAGATGTCGCCACGATTAATTTGGGTCATTACGAGGTGCGCGAAGTTGCCGTGGTTAATAACGAACGTGGACTAACAATGGCCGTTAAGCGCGAGCCCGGTTCAAATGTAATCAATATCAAGGCTGGAATGATGCAGGTCGTCGAGGAGATGCGACGAGACTTGTTACAGCCAAATGGTTTGGATTTGGTGTTAATTGGCGATGACGTGCGTTATGTCGAATCCTCTATTCGCAATGTGTCACAGAACTTATTGCTGGGCGCTCTGCTGGCTACCATTATCCTGTTTTTATTCCTCCGCAGTGCGCGAGGTACCTTGATCGGCTTGATGGGTATGCCGGTTTGTATCATTGCTGCATTTCTTGGGTTACTGCTGTTTGATCGCACCATTAATGTTATTTCGCTGGCTGGTATCGCTTTTGCGATAGGTATGACGGTAGATAACACTATTGTTGTATTAGAAAGCATTGAACAGGCTCGGCGACGAGGTCTCGATCGAATTGAAGCGGCTATTACCGGTGTTCGTGAAGTCTGGACCGCTGTATTAGCCTCCAGTATGACCACTATTCTGGTGTTTGCCCCAGTGTTATTTGTCCAGGAAGAAGCTGGGCAACTTTATTCCGATATCGCCATTGCGATTTCAGTGGCTATCCTGGCTTCCATGATATTTGCGGTAACCGTGGTACCGGCGGCATGTGCCCATTTCGGACTTGGCAAAAGTCGTGGTACGCAGGAGGATTTACATCGACGTGGCGTTATTCTGCATACCGTTAATTGGTTGACCGGCGGTGTTATCAGGCGAATGATGACCATGCTGATTACAGTATGTGCCACCCTGGTTGCAGCATGGCATTTAATGCCGCCAGCAGAATATCTGCCTGAAGGCGAAGAACCAAAAGCCTTTACCAGCATGATCCCTCCCCCAGGCTATAACATTTCTGAAATGTTACGAATCAGTGAGGAGGTTATTGAAGTTCTCAGTGATGCCAAGGGGGCAGATCCTGCCTTATTTGACCGTGGTGAAGCTGTACTTCCCTCTTTGGCCTATTACTTTATAAGGACGACACCGACTGGTTTACGTGTACTTAGCGAACCGACCAGACCCCAGGATATCGAATTAATGATGAACGCGTTAACGGACTTATTTGAGAGTTATCCGGGAATGCGGGCATTTTCAGGTCGCGGTTCCATTATCTCCAGTGATCAAGGCGGAACACGTGCCGTCAGTCTGGATATTGCGGGTCCGGATATGGAAAACCTATACAGCACTGCCGAGTTTGCTCTCAAACGTGCTGAACAATTATTTGAAAACCCGCAGATTGATTCCATTCCGGGATCATTGTCTTTGGATCAACCGTTAATTGAAGTACGCCCTCGCTGGTCACGTTTAACGGAAACCGGCTTCACCGCGGATGATTTTGGCTATTCTGTCGCCGCATTGAGTGATGGCGCTTTTGTCGACGAGTTTTTTATTGATGATGATAAGGTCGATATATTTCTCTTTAGCACCTCTGGACAACAGCAAAACTTATCTGGCTTAGCCGGTTTACCGGTACTCACCCCTAATGGCGATATTCTGCCATTGAATGCTTTGGCAGATTTAGTTGAAACGGTTGATAGTGCAACGCTTCGACGAGTAGATAGTCGTCGAACTGTCACGTTACTGATAATTCCACCCCGTGATGTAGCGCTGGAAACAGCCGTCAATAAAGTGCGAAACGAGATGATTCCAGCTATGCAGGCGGAAGGTGAAGTCGCCAAGGGGATCAACCTCTCCATTTCGGGTGCCTCGGATCAGCTGGATGCAACCCGGGAATCGTTATCTGAAAATCTCATCGTCGCAGTGATTTTGATTTATCTGGTCTTGGTGGCGATCTTCTCACACTGGGGCTATCCATTAATTATTCTTACCACTGTGCCTTTAGGTATTGCTGGCGGTATTGTGGGATTAGTAGCAGTGAATGCGTCTGGAAGTTTATTAAACGCGATTGGTTTACCGGCACTGATTCAGCCGTTTGACATGATTACCATGCTGGGCTTTGTCATTTTATTAGGTACGGTAGTTAATAATCCGATTCTGATCGTCGAACAAGCCAGACGTAATCTGACCGATAAAGCTATCTCAGTGCATATGGCGGTTAATCAAGCGGTAGCTACTCGGCTGCGACCAATTTTAATGTCGACGTTGACCACTATTTTCGGTCTGGCACCATTAGTATTTATACCTGGGGCGGGAACCGAGCTTTACCGTGGTGTGGGTATTGTTGTCCTGGTCGGCATTGCGGTTTCCACATTGATCACACTGACATTTTTACCAAGTTTATTGGTAACGATTTTGTCTTGGGCAGAACGCAAACGAGGTCGACCGATTCAATCATCACCTGCCTGATCATGCTCGACAAAAATTAGGTCGTCCGTATTAAAACCACGTTGTGATGCTTCATTAATAAAGCGCTCAATTATTGCTTCATCCACCTGCGGTGTGCGGGCCAACAACCATAAATAGCCATGGTTTGGGCCTGCCACAAAAGCGTATTGATAATCCTGTTTATCCAGACCAAACACAATATAACTGCCATAAAATGGTCCGAAGAACGATACTTTTAATTGTGCGATGTCGGCGTCTTTAACGAATTTGGCTTTACCTTCTGCTTCTTTCCACTTAGTTTTTCCCTGGTCATAGCCGCGGTTGATCACTTTGACATTGCCGTCATCCCGCAAGCTGTAATCAGCGGTTACGGCGGTTAAGCCGCGTTCAAATGAATGATCGAGCCGGGCTATTTCATACCATTTACCTAGATAACGCTCCAGTTCAAAACCACTGATTGGTTCAACTCCTTTAGGTGTTCCTGTACAAGCAGTTAACACCAGTGATAGCAGGAGAAAGGTAAATAGACGCATATTTCACACACCTTTGGTTAATTTACGGATTTATATCTGAGACAACATGTATGAATGAGACGCTAAGTTTGGCGGATATTTCCCGGATCATTGAAATGGCCTGGGAGGATCGTACACCGTTTGAAGCGATTTTCCGGCTGTATGGCTTACCGGAGAATCAGGTGATTAAATTAATGCAACGTCAAATGAAACCTGGTTCGTTTCGTTTATGGCGGGAACGGGTTGCCGGGCGAAAAACCAAACATCAAGCTTTGCGTGATCCGCGTATTTCGCGGGCCTACTGCCCGACTCAATATAAACCACGCTAAGCCGCTAGCGTTTTATTAAACGGCAGTAAAAGCTCTTATCGCAATATAAACGCAACTTAACCAACCGACCATAAAAATCAAGCTGCGGAACACCGCCATATCCAATGCATAAAAAATTGGATGTAACACTCGGCAAGCTAAAAACAGAATGGCAGCACCACTTAACTCACGTAAATTCACACTGGAATAAAAAGCCAGCAAGGTTACTGCTGAATAAAAAATCAGCGCTTCCCAAGCATTTTTCTGTGCTGCTAATACGCGGGCAGCCACACCGGTTAACTCTGCCTGTTGATCCCTGGGATGACGATTATCAAATATATCAACGTGTTTATAGCGTAGGTAGCCGCCAATAAATGCCAATATCATCGGAAAAAACGAGACGATAAATAACACAATAAACAAGGCAGGCATGTACCACTCCAGTGAACATTAAATCAATTGATGGGATGAAAACGGTTTACGACAGATTCTAGTTGAGGATCATGCCACAAATCTGTTGTAGACGTTGAGATCAATTAATTAACCTGACTTTTATATCAGGGAGTTAGGCCATTATCAGGTCCAATGATCATCCATTAATTAATAGCCCTATCGGTTTATTATTTTTTCAGTTTTTCGTTCAGGAAAGCTAAAAAGCGCTGCCATGATTTTTCATCGGCTGCAGCATGATATCGATCGATACCAAATACGGTAAACGCATGATCTGCACCGCCGTAGGCAATCATCTCATTTGGTACATTATGCGTTTCAAGTTCAGTGCTCAGCTGAGCAAACTCCTGCATGCTGATGGCTTTATCAGCAGCACCATGCAATACCAGAACCTCCGCTGTGGTATTGGCATAATCCTGTCCTTCTGGAGTTGTTAAACCGCCATGGAAACTGACAAAACCTTTAAGATCTTTGCCGGAACGGGCCATTTCTAGCGACGCTGCACCTCCAAAACAATAGCCCATCACTACAACTTGCTGTGGATTCGCCCCCAACTCAACCGCTTTATCTAAAGCAGCATTTATCAATAACCGCATTTTCTGCCGATCCTGATACAACTCGCCGGTATGTTGTTTTTTATCTTTATCCTCTGTCGGACGAATGCCTTTTCCGAATAAATCTGCAGCGAATACCGCATAACCTTCTTCGACCAACATATTGGCTCGTTTAATCTCGTAATCGGTCAAACCATCCCAATCATGAATTAGCAAAACCAGTGGTGAATTCTGAGCCGGGCTGACGTAATAACCTTCGTAGCTTTCGCCATTAATCTGATAATCAATATTTCCAGCCGCAGCCGACAACGAAAACCATGTGAGGCCCAGCAATACGCATTTTTTCAGCAACATGCTATCTCCTAAAAATCATGAATGGATTATTACGACCAAAAGATCGCCGCAGAGTTGGTAAAAAATTGCCATCTATTGGATGGCAATAAAACTAGGTTTCTTGATGGTAGCGAACAACTCTGTCGACTTCATTTTTCGATCCCATAATAACTGGGACTCGCTGGTGAATACTTTCCGGTTGAATATCCAGAATACGCTCTGTTCCAGTGGAGCTTACCCCGCCCGCCTGTTCAACAATAAAACTCATCGGGTTTGCTTCATACATCAAGCGTAATTTACCACCTTGTTTAGCGATTTTAGAGTCTATCGGATACATGAAAATACCGCCTCGTGTCAGCACGCGATAGACTTCGGCAACCATCGATGCCACCCAACGCATATTGAAATTTTTCTCACGGTCGCCTTCCAAGCCTTTCATACATTCTTCAACGTATTTCTGCACTGGAGCTTCCCAAAAACGCTGGTTGGACATATTGATGGCAAATTCGGCGGTATCTTTAGGTATACGCATATTGGGATGGGTCAGGATAAATTCACCAACATCACTGTCCAGCGTAAAACCATTCACGCCATTACCTGTGGTAAGAATCAGCATGGTGGCCGGCCCGTATACGGTAAACCCGGCACAAACCTGCTCTGTGCCTTTTTGCATAAAATCTTTCAAGGTCGGGTTTTTGCAATCATTGGGGCAACGCAGAATGGAAAAAATTGTGCCTACTGAAAGATTAATATCAATATTCGATGATCCATCCAGCGGATCAAAGCAGATCAAATATTTGCCCTTAGGGAATTTGCTGGGAATTTGAATAATTTCTTCAATTTCCTCAGAAGCCATGGCCGCCAGATGTCCTGTCCATTTCAGATGATCGACCATCACTTCATTGGTGACGATATCCAGCTTTTTCTGCGTTTCACCCTGTACATTTTCACTGTCGGCATAACCACCTAGGCCAATGATGTTACTGCGACTAACCAAGTGAGATATTTTTTTACAGGCGCTAACGATATCGTTCAACAAGCCAGTCAAATCACCTGTCGAAGCGGGATGAGCCCTTTGTTCTTCAACAATAAACTGATTAACTGATTTACCGATATCAGACATGGAATTTCTCTCTTTGCTGGGGGTGTTGAGGTTGAGCTGATGCTGAACAGCGGATAATGAGAGAGTAAACCAGAAAACGGCATAATGCCAAGAAAGCGTTTTGCTTAACAGAGATTTCAGGGAATTAGCACGCTAATTCCCTGTTTAAAGCCTTTAAATTTTAATTAAAATCTCGCCCATACCGATGCCACCAACATCACCAGCGTAACGTCGTACGCGAGAAAAACCTTCAACATTGGCAAACTGGCTGTCGAGTTTTTTAAACGATGCAAACATCAATGGTAAAAATGCCAAGGTATGCGATCCACAATCATTAAAGTTGGCGGTGATGCCATATTGCGGCATTTTAGTGAGCAGCAAGGTGCCACGTTTCATCGCATAACCCAAATGCTTACCGACATCTCCCAATACCGCGATAGTGCCGGAAATCATCCGTGATCCGCAGTATTCACCAGCATTACCTTCAATCAGAATCATGCCGCGACGCATATGATCGCCGGTACGGGCTCCGGTATTTCCCGTCACAATAATGATGCCGCCGGTCATACCATTTTTATAACCGCTGCGGGCTGCGCCAACAAAATCACCAGCATTACCGTTAATTTTGATTTGGCCACCTTTCATTTCACAGCCAGTGTAAATAAACGTGTTTCCGGTTATTTCAATATTTCCACCGGTCATAAACTGACCCAGGTAAGCACCAACATCACCTTCGATGGTGATACGGCCCTGACTCATTGCATGACCAATATGATCCAGTTTGGCAGAGCTGTTTTCAAAACGAATATCATTTACATCATCACCACTGATATCAAACAGCTGATCAACCGGTAACGTTAAACGACCACTGACCAGTTCCATCGCCGCGATATCTGCAACATCTTTACCCGCCAGTTTGTCTGGAGTTAATGGTGAGCAATCGACACGCTGTGCCAAATCGGTTTTGAGTTTAAGAGTCAGCGCACTCATGCCATGATCTCCTGCAAATGAAAGTGGAATGGACCCAGTTTGCCACCATAATTACCGGCGCTGATTCGGCGAATACCATTTTCCGCGCCCAGCTCACAGGCAGCCTGAATGCCGACTCGCATAGCTTTATCGATATCTTCTTTGCTCAACCCATCAATAACGATTTCCATTACCGATTCTACTTCCGGAGACAGCTCGGATTTGGTCTGACCTTTTAAGGTTGGACAGAACGCATCATTGGTTGAAGCATTTAACGCTTTATATTTGGAGCCTACTTTTGAACCGCTGCGAACCACCCCGCCTGGGAATGGCATAATGATATTCGGTAGCTGTTTCATCGCTTTAACAGCTGCCTCACACGCCGCCAATGCTTGCGGTTGAGATTCGGCCAGAATCAAAAAGTTACCACCACCAACAGATGAAACTACCCCAGTATTTTCCTGGGTAAGGAATTCACCATCCATCACCGGAATACGCCAGTAGCGTTTACCGTCAATCATTTTGGATATCTGATAACCATCACCAAAAAAACGCAGGTTTTTACCCAATGCGATTTCGGCACCATCATCGCCCTCAATACCAGAGAACAATGCTGATGTTGGGGAAGTAAGTACGCACTGACCGGCACGAGTTTCAACTTGTTTGGCTAAGCCTTTACCACCCATGGCAAAAATCAAACAAGCGACGCCGGGACGACCATCAGGGTTTCTGATGGATCCAAAGTTCGTTCAATAGCTGCTTCACAACCGCAGGCAATAACCGATGTCGCAAACCCGGTGAACGCTGTAGCAGAATGCATCGCCCATTCAAGATTCTGGGCTGTGATGATGATTCGCGTGCTCTTTCATCGGAAAGGCTTCGGCAAAGGTTTTATCAATGCTTACACCATTGAGGATCATAGTCTGCCTCCCTTATGCAGCGGCTGAATGGTTAAGCTACCACGACCATCATCGATGATTTCATCGTTACTGATTTTGAAGTTGCTGATTTTCAAGGTATGGAATTTATCGAAATATTGCTGCAGCGGTTTTTCAATGCTGACGTCATATTCCGGTTTGACCACATGGGTTGTACCCCAAGTAATTTTGATGACCTGGCCGTTGCGCACCACCATCTGACCATCTTTAAAAACATAGTCCGGTTTCTCGAACATTTTCTCGCGATCACTGTTATCGGTATACACGGTGATATCTGCCGCCGCACCAATTCCAAGATGTCCACGATCTGCCAGACCTACCAATTTGGCTGCGCCTGCTCGGGTCATGATGGCAATTTCATATAACGAATATTCACGATCCAAAGACGCAAGATGAGTGGCTTTCTGTGCTTCCGGATGCAAGGTTGACAGCATATCGTTACGGAAAGATTTATCCATCAATAACTTAATCAGATGCGGATAGCTGGTGAATGGTGCACCGTTAGGATGATCGGTGGTCAGGAAAATACGCCATGGATCATCGACCATCAAGAAGGTTTCCAGACCTATCATCCATTGCAATGCGTTCACATAACTTTGGTCTTTGTATTTGAATGGCACTACACCGCAACCGGCTTCACATTCAATATCCATACACACCCATTTGTTAGGGTGGGCATGCGGTGCTCCAGCGAACTGACGCATATTATCGCCAGAAGCAGTTACTGTCTGACCGAACAGAATCTGCCCGACATCCACGGTAATGTTTTTATGTTTATTAATCGCTTCCGCAATTTCAGCTGCGCCGGAGGAAAATTTGAAATCGCCCTCTGTGCCGTAACTGTGAAACTGGATATGCGTCAGATGCATCGGCACACCTTCCGCACCCTGAATGGTATCCAGAGTGGTTTGCATATTGCCTGGTACACCTAGATTACAGCCATGTACATGCAAAGGATGAGGTACGCCAATTTCCTGCACTGCACGCGACAATCTATGCAGAATATCGCGAGGCGTGACACCATAAAACTCATTTTTTTCGTCTAAATCCAGCTTACGCTGATTAAATTTAAAGGCGCTGATACCGCCAGGATTAACAACTTTGAGGCCTACTGCCTGAGCGTGATTAATGGTCCAAGCGACATAGTTATTAATGGCTTCCTGATCGGAATTTGCTGCCATCATACGCAGCAGAAAATCATCACTGCCAAGCATCACATAACCACCTTTATCGATAATCGGCGTGTCATGCATTTCCATATGAGCCTGACGGGCATTAATCGGCAATACGGCTGGTTCAAAGCCTGCGGTGTAGCCCATCTCTGCGTAACGATAACCGGTCGTTAAGGTGCTGGGGGCCGCATGACCGGTGCCTGAACGTAATAACTCTGTGCGCTCATATACAGCCTGGGCATGATCTTCCGGCAACATGGTGCGGGCAATATTGACCTTACCGCCACCGATATGGGTATGCATATCAATGGCACCCGCCATAATGACTTTGCCACGAACATCAATTTCTTCATCAATGCGACCATCAGCCGGTTTGTCGACAATGCGGCCATCACGGATATAAATATCCCGCACTACATCGTTTAGATCATGTGCCGGATCAAAAATACGTCCGCCTGTTAGTTTTAAAAGCATCTTTATCTCCGTTTACAGGGCCTGTTCGACCGCACTAAGTACTTCAAACACGCTAGGTAAGCCGCTGTCACGTAATTTTCTAAGCGGAACTGAAACAACGCTGTCGGTTCGGAAAGTGCGTCCTTCATGATCAATTCCTGGAACGCCAACTGGAATATAAACTTCCGGTTCAGTTTTAAACTGCATGCCACTACGTCCGAGCACAATGGTAGAAGCTGATGATTCGGGTGGTGTAACAGCTGTGTTGAAACTGGAAACCCAGATAACGACATCACTTTCGCCATCAACAAGAATACGTCGACCATCGTTTAAAAACGGGTCGTAATCTGGAAAACGACGATTAAACGTTGTACGCATCGGATAACCACTTTGCCAGGAAGCAACTGCATTGACTGTGGTATCACCTTCTTTTCCGCCTAATGGCAGACCATTACTGCGTGTGGTGGCGTTAATTTCTTTGATCATTTCACAAACGTTTTGAATAGTAGCTTCAGCGTGATCGAAATCTAATTGTCCAGCTGACCAGGTCACTACCGAATATTTAGCTGCCTTTAATTTTTCAGCCAAAGCCTGTAACTCACTGACTGCTAAACCAGCAACAGTTTCTGCCTGAATCTGTTTGCCTTTCAATAAAGCACGTAATACTGATACCACTTCCGGTAAATCCGCATTATCACAGGCAATGACCTGAGCTTTTTTACCGTTTGGTGAGGTGGATGCGTCGCCACTAGGTTTTTTGCCTAGATAAATGATTTCACGAGACTCAATCTCCTGACCAAACATGCTTTCTTTATTCCACACCATGCGTTCAAAAAAACGTGGGAAAGTCGATTCGATATCGGTACCAACCACCAGTAACACATCTACCCGATTTCTAACTTCTGTGAGAGTGGTGGTCATGTAGCCTGTGTCTTGCAACACCAGAATATTGCGAAAAGCGGCTGGGGAATAATAACTATCAATGGTCGCACCGGTTTTATCGGCTAATGCCATTGCAGCACGAGCACCATTTAGGTCTGTTCCTAAACCGGCAATCAACGGTTGTTTACTGTTTATCAATAACTCTGCAATGTGAGATACCGCCTGCTCCAATGTTACTTCTTTGCCATTGATGCGGGGCTGGATATCGCTAATGGGAGTTTCAAATCCGGGTCGAGTGACAGCATCGCCGTTTTCCAGCACTTTAACGTTGTTTCCGTTGACCTCTATTGTCAGATCATCAGACGCTATCCCACAAAAAGGACTGGCAACTTCATGCCAAACGGTTGCCGTGCTGTTTTCTGTCATATCGCTGTCCTCGATAGTTCTTGCTTTAATAAACTTGGGTCGTTATGACCTGCTTCAACTCCAATAAGCTTTTAGCAGCAATACTGATAATCGCTATCCGTGTTTTGCTCGCAATAAAAGCGAATCAATATTGTTGTCTCGTAACTGTTTCTGTAAAGCATCGGCTTTTTCACGCCCAGCCACCGGACCCACCTGTACCCGATGCCAGGTATCGGTATTGTCAATTGTGACGGTTTGCACTTTTGATTCAATACCTAAAAAGGCTAACCGTGCCCGGAATCCATCCGCGTCTTCAAGTTTTTTAAATGAACCTACTTGAATCATATAAGTTACTGCATCTACCGGTTGCTCAACTGCCGCCTGCTGGGTTTGCTGCGGAGTTTCGTTTAACGGTTGTGGTGGTTCAGCCATCTCTTCCGGTGGTGATGATACTATCGGTTTTTGCGGTTGATTGGCGATAGGTTTTGGCTTTTCGACGACCACTTCCGTTTCAGGCAGTAAAGTATAAAAATCAAATGTAGGCTCAACACCTGCTCTTTTCTGCTGTTGTTGGGTAGTTTTTGCCTGTTGTTGATCAGCAGGCACATTGTCTTTCAGATGCAGTAAAAACATCACAAAAGCACCGACCGCAAAGCTGATAAGCATTGGTCCCCAAGGCATACTTCCACCTTGTTTCGGGGTCGGTTTACGGGTATTTCTTCTCGCCGCCACAAAAAACCTCTTACATCGATTGTGGCGCTGAAACGCCCATTAAACCCAGACCGTTAGCAATAACCTGCCGGACTGCGGTGATTAACGTTAAACGTGCCTGACTGACATTGATATCATCGATCATAAACTGATGCGCGTTGTAATACGTGTGAAAATCACGTGCCAGATCCATTAGAAAATGCGCTAACAAATGCGGCGTGTGGGTAATTGCCGCCAGCTCCACGACTTCAGGATAACGCGACAACATGGTCAATAAGGCTTGTTCATGTTCTTCGCTAAGTAAAGACAAATTCTGTAATCCAAGCTGTTGATCCCAGCTCAATTGCCTTTCTGCTAATTGACGGAACACGCTGCAAATCCGAGCGTGAGCGTACTGCACGTAATATACCGGATTATCATTACTCTGTGATTTGGCCAGCTCCAGATCAAAATCCATATGCTGATCCGCACCACGCAGCACATAAAAGAAACGGGCGGCATCTTTACCAACTTCATCTCGCAGTTCACGTAAGGTGACAAATTCACCGCTACGGGTCGACATACCGACTTTTTCTTTACCGCGATATAACACTGCGAACTGAACAAGTAGAACTTTTAATTTGCTAACATCTTGCTGTAAACCAGCCATGGCCGCTTTTACGCGTGGAATATAGCCGTGATGATCGGCGCCCCAGATATCAATGATCTGATCAAAACCACGCTGAAATTTATTAAGATGATAGGCAACATCTGAAGCAAAATAAGTTGCCTGGCCATTATCACGGACTACAACACGGTCTTTTTCATCACCAAATTCTGTTGATTTGAACCACCAGGCACCATCCTGCTGATAAAGCATATTGGCAGCTTTCAGTTGTTCAATCGCTTCATCAACCACGCCGGTTTCAACCAGCGATCGCTCAGAAAACCACTCGTCATATTCGGCGCCAAATTCTGCCAAATCATTACGAATATCATCCAAAATGGCATTTAATCCCAAATCAAACAACTGGCGATACAACTCAGCACCGAGTAATTTTTTAGCTTGGTTTGTGAGGCCATCAATGTGTAATTCTTTGTCGCCACCTTGTGGTTCGTCAGTTGGCACACTTTCAAACACCACTGCAGCAGGATGTAATAACGCTTCGCCATGCTGGTTTTTCAATGTTTCAGCAATATCAAACACATATTCGCCACGATAGCCGTTACTTGGAAAAGTAAATTGTTCGCCACATTTTTCCAGATATCTCAGCCAGACACTGGTCGCAAGAATATCCATCTGCCGGCCGGCATCATTAACGTAATATTCGCGATGCACATCAAAACCAACGGCTTTAAGTAAACTGCTGACCACTGAACCATAGGCTGCACCACGACCATGACCAACATGTAAGGGCCCTGTTGGGTTGGCAGAAACAAACTCAACCTGGACTTTATGGCCTTTACCGTAATCACTCAAGCCAAATTGACCGGCATTTTTCAATACCTCAGCCACTACTTGTTGTCTGGCAGTTGCTGATAAGGTGAAGTTGATAAAACCTGGACCGGCAATCTCAACTTTATCGATCAATTCATGTGATGGCAGGGCATCTACAATCAATCCTGCGATCTGACGTGGATTCATTTTGGTGGGTTTCGCCAATACCATAGCAATATTGCTGGCAAAATCACCATGACTGCGATCTTTGGTTCGTTCCAGCTTAACTTCAATCGATGAAATATCTTCAGGAAGGCTTTGTTGTGATATCAGCGAAGCTAATGTGCTGTCGATAATTTTTTTCAATTGGTCTTTCAAGGCAATGAAGTCCAGATAACAGAAATGTGATGGCGAATTTTAACCGATCAGGCAGACGGATGACACTATCCTGGGGATTAGATTAGTTCCGTCGGATCAATGTCTATCGACCAACGAGCTTTTCGCGCCAGTTTAAGCTTCGTTACCGAATGAATGTGTTGATCGATTAATTGATGCAGTGCACCACGATCTGCGGATCGCATCAGTAATTGAGCACGATATCGACCTGCCCTTTTTTCCATTAATGCAGGCACTGGCCCCAAAATTAAAACGGATGAATTTGATTGTTGCAGTAAACCAGCCACCTGTTGTAATAACTCAATCGCCAAGTCTTTCTCTTTTGCTTCAGCTCGCCATACTGCCCAAAACCCATGTGGAGGTAATTCCATCTGTATTCGTTCGGATAATAAATTATCAGCAACGCTTTCATATCCATGTTGTAAAAGATTTTGCCAGAATGGATGTTCAGGTTGTTCAGATTGAATCAGTACTTCACCAGCTTTTTTACCACGGCCAGCTCTGCCAGTAACCTGAGTAATTAATTGTGCAAGACTTTCTGTGGCCCGGAAATCTGCACTAAACAATGCCAGATCAGCATCAACTACCCCAACCAATGTCACATCATGAAAATCATGGCCTTTGGCTAACATCTGAGTACCCACCAAAATAGCGGCATGGCCTTGATTTATTTGTTTAACCATATTGGCAAACGAATTAACCCGTTGAGTACTATCACGATCTATTCGTAAAACGGGTACATCTTTAAAAATCGCCGTCAGAGCTTGTTCGATTTTTTC
>NZ_SSXS01000005.1:0-51486 GCF_004832235.1 Methylophaga sp. SB9B | reverse complement strand
AGCGGCATGGCCTTGATTTATTTGTTTAACCATATTGGCAAACGAATTAACCCGTTGAGTACTATCACGATCTATTCGTAAAACGGGTACATCTTTAAAAATCGCCGTCAGAGCTTGTTCGATTTTTTCAGTACCTACACCATAACTTTTCAATTCTGTATTGCCACATTCAGGACAATTTTTTGGCAATATTTGTATCAAGCCGCAATGATGACAAAACAGTCGATTTTGATGCTGATGTACTACCATTTTGGCATCACAACTTCTGCAGTTAGCCTGCCAATGGCATTGATGACACATTAATACCGGGGCAAATCCACGGCGATTGATAAACAATAAAACTTGATGATTTTGTTTGATGTGTTTTTCAATCGCTTTTATTAAACTAGAGCTTAAACCATTATTTTCACTAGCATTTTGCGCTGCTAATAGTGCAACCTTGGGTAAGCTTGCCCCTCCAGCACGTTCGGTTAATTCCAGCAATTGATAACGTTGTTGTTTGACTTGATAAAGTGTTTCTAACGAGGGTGTTGCACTGCCAAGCACGATCGGAATATTCAAGCTTTTTGCACGCATCAATGCGACATTTCGAGCATGATAACGCAGTCCGTCTTGTTGTTTATACGAGCTGTCATGTTCTTCATCGATAATAATTAAACCTGGATTTATCATTGGGGTAAAAACGGCTGATCGAGTACCAATAATAATGTCGGCTTTACCAGCTCTAGCCAGTAACCAAGCCTGTTTACGATCATTATCTGAAACGGATGAATTGATAACCACAATGTTGGCATTCAACGAATGCCTGAACCGTTCAACAAACTGTGTGGTTAAGCCTATTTCAGGAATTAACACCAAAACTTGCTGTTGGTTTTCTACAAACTCACGACAAGCTTCAATATAAACCTCTGTTTTACCACTACCTGTAATACCTTGTAACAAGAAGGTTGCAAACTGTCCTTTGCTACCCAGAATAGTTTCAATAGATTGTTTTTGTTGGTTATTTAATAAAACTTGTTGCTGTAACTCTAAACAAGGTACCGGTAAGGCAACATATTGTCTGGCAGCAACTACATTTTGTTGCACCAGAGCTGACAAGCTACTTTTTACATTACCTAATTGAACTCGAAGTGCTTTTTCGCTTAGACCTTCAGGATAGTCTTCCAGTAAATCTATGATCTGCTGCTGTTTTTTGCCAGTTTTACTGGTTGAGTCTGGTTGCTGATGCAAGATCCAATAGGTTTCAGTCTGCATTTCATCAGGATCGCCAAGGCGTAGTCTTTTTGGTAAAGCAGTTTGAAAACACTCACCGACTGGATGATGGTAATAACGACTCACCCATTGCACCAACTGCATTATTTCGTTGGGTAGAAATGATTGTTTGTCTATTTGCTGATCAATTTTTTTTAATTTATCAACGGCCTTTTCAGCTATCGGTTTTATAGCAACGACAATTCCGATCAATTGTCTGCTGCCAAAGGATACGGAAGCACGCATACCGATTTGCCAATTCTCGGCAGGATCATCACTTAGATAATCAAAGGTCTGGCGTAAGGGACAGGATAAGGCGATTTCGACGATGCAGCTCATTAATCAATACTAAATAGAATAAAAGAGATCTTTTTAATGATGTTAATGCTTTAGTCCTGTGTATAGCTGTACTAATCCTAAAAAGTCTTTTTATTCAGTTATTTAAGTAACCATCTAATTGTGCATAACTTTACCGTTGCGGGATCGATCTCTTGTGGATAACTACATGACTTATCCACAGGTAATTTTATCCACAGCTTATGATCTGTTTTATAAGCAAAGCATACCGTAGTTATTAAGCTTGTTTTACCAGGTTATTAATAGGCGGATCAGGTTGGCTGGTTTCAAAAAATAGAGTGGCTTTTACAGCTTGCTGACAGAGTCGTCTTAGTTGAGATATGGCTTCTAATTCTTTATCCATACGCGCAATTGATAGCCTCCCTTCAGCACCACGGCGTAACAATAACGACTTTAAAGACAGATAAGTTTTTTCCAAAGTATTTAGTTGATTTGACACGACTGGATTGGGTTTATCTAATGCAGCGGTATCAAGCAGCATTAAACAATCCACATTAAAATGAGCTAGCTGTTGTTGTAATTCAGCTTCAATTGGCTGACTGGATAATGCACGATTTTCAGCAATACCGACCGTTAGCGAAGAGATAGCATCACAATATTGTGATACCCGTATCAAATCAGCAGTTTTCTCAGCTATCTGCTCGTTAATATGTTGCTGGTAAAGTTGACGACTGAATTCACCAATTTTAAAAACATTTTGCTCAGTGAATTTATGTTGCTCTTTTAACCAACTCACCGAACGGTTTTTATGAATGCAGTGAGTTGCCATTTTTAAGACATGTTGATTCAGTCTGATTAATTCAAGACGTATAGAAGTAAGTGCTAAATTTGGGATTTTTAAGGTGGTTTTATCAAGATATTTAGCTTCGGCAATCGTTTCATCAACGGCAGAAAACTTGGTTTTCAACCATTTTTCCATTGGATCGGCCAGCTTCCAGATAAGGGCAACACCCAATAGATTAAATACGGTATGGAATAAAACCAGCGTTGTTGTAAATTGCACATCATTAACAATTAATTGTTGAAACCAATGGATAAGCCAGATTAATGGAACCAGCAGAATAAGACTGACCATAGCGGTTAACAGATTAAAAATAACGTGGCTGGCAACAATACGTTTTGCCACTGGCTGACTACCGATAACGGAAAATATTGAGGTTGTAGTGGAGCCCAGGTTACTGCCAATGACAATGGCAGCAGCTGGCAATAAGCCAATTATTCCGCCAGCAAGTGAGGTTAAGGCCAGAGTCAAAGTAAGACTGGAAGATTGCAGCAAAGTCGTCAGGATCAATCCCGCGAAAGCAAAAATCACAATATCAACAGCCAATAAGCCGCTGGAAAAGTGCAAATCAAACAAGCTGTCGGCACCGGTAAAAGTCGTTTTTAAAGCGGCTATACCCATAAAAAGCAGACCAAAACCGGTTAATGCCAGACCAATATTGGCATAACCACGATTACTGCCTAATAAACGCATCGCCATACCGATACCAATTAACGGCAAGGCAAATTTTTCTATACTCAGATTGAAACCTACCAGCACAACCAACCAACCAGTAACGGTCGTCCCCACGTTACTGCCAAATACAATCCACATCGCTCTGCGCAAGCTGATAATGCCGGCATTAGCAAAACCAATCGTTGCCAGCGTGACTGCACCAGAATGTTGAATAAGTGCGGTGAGCAAAAAACCTGCACTGAGTCCGCGTAAACGGGTGTTGGTCCAACTTTGCAGTATTTGATTGAGCTTGTCCCCGGCAATTTGTTTCAGGCCGTCAGTCATCAACCACATACCCAACATAAACAAACCTAAGCCGCCTATCAGCGATCCCAGCATATTCAACATGTTTCACCTATCCGATTGATTTACCTTTGAATGGATAATACCGGATAAAAATTAAGCGATGCTATGCTATGTGTAGTTAATCAATGAGGTGTGCAATGAAAACGGCGTTTGTAGTGGCAATGGATGAACAGGGATTAATTGGACGCGATAATGATCTGCCATGGCGACTATCTGCAGATTTGCAATATTTTCGCAGGATCACCATGGGAAAACCGATTTTAATGGGCCGTAAAACCCACGAATCAATTGGTAGAGCTTTACCCGGTCGGCAAAATATTGTGGTGAGTTCGTTAGTGGATTATCAAGCTGAAGGATGTGATGTAGCAAATTCGATTGAGGACGCACTAAAGCTTGCTGCAAATGCCGATGAGATAATGGTTATCGGAGGTTCTTCATTGTTTGAGCAGATGTTCGATATCGTCGATAAACTTTATCTCACACGAGTTCATGCTGAATTAGAAGGTGATACCTGGTTCCCGGAATGGGATCAAACGCAGTGGCAATTAATCAGCCAGGAATCGCACCCGGCCGATGAAAAAAACGACTATGCCTATAGTTTCGAGGTTTACCAGCGCGTCTAATTCGGCGGCGACATCAACTGTATAGCGGTATGCAGATGTTCAGCGGTTTCATGACCCAGATCGGTCAGATAACCACCGTCTGGTTGGCTTATTAAGCCGTTATCAAATAATTGTTGTGCCGCTTCAACCAGACCTTCACGCGCTGTTGAATGGTGAATTTTTATACCTTGCAGCGTATTGCTAGGATCAAATTGTAATAAGACTTCGATCTGGTCAATTTTTTGTTGTTGCATGTTCGGCTCCATTACCTATTTAAATGTCAGTCTACGCCTAAATTACTCAGGGGTGGGTGATTTAACAAGCTAATAAATTGTTCAGCCGGAATGGGGCGGCTGAACAAAAAGCCTTGCATAAAATCACATCCTTTGTTTTTTAGTGCTTGTAAATGCTCTGGTGTTTCTACACCTTCTGCCAGAGTTTTTAGCCCTAATGAACGGGCCAAGGTTATCACCGCATCAACAATGGCTTCATCGTCTTCATCAATTAGCATGTCAAACACAAAACTTTGATCAATTTTGAGTTTGTTGATGGGAAATTTTTTCAGGTAATTCAATGAGAAATAACCCGTACCAAAGTCATCAAGTGAGAGACGGATTCCGGCTTCAGACAGTGCTTTGAGTTGTTTAATGGTTAAATCAATATTAATCATCGCGACGGATTCAGTAATTTCCAGCTCCAGATTATTCGCTGCTAATTGATATTCATCCAGAATGGAATTAATCATGCTGACCAATAACGGATTATTGAATTGTACGGCGGAGAGGTTTATTGCAATAACTAAATCATGGCCTGCCTCTATCCATTGTTTACATTGCGCTATTGCTGTATGCAAAATCCACTGACCAATTGGATTAATCATGCCGGTTTCTTCGGCAATTGGAATAAAATCCAGTGGCGAAATCATTCCTAGCTCAGGATGTTTCCAGCGTAATAATGCTTCAGCACCGGTAATCTTATTCAGATTGATATCCAGTAAAGGTTGATAAACCAACGACAGCTCGTCACGGCTCAAAGCGAACCGCAAGGCGTGCTCTAATTCCAGTTTATAAACAATTTGCGAATGCATTTCAGTGGTAAAAAATTGATATTGATTACGTCCCGCCTGTTTTGCTCGATACATCGCCGTATCAGCATGTTTATTTAGACTTTCCGCATCCACACCATTATCAGGATAAATGCTGATGCCTATCGATAAGGTTACAAATAACTGATTACCGTCAATCTCAAACAAAGTAGTAATATTTTCGACTAATTTTTGTGCCACATGGCCTGCACCATCTGCATCCGTATCGGGCAGTAAAATAATGAACTCATCTCCCCCGGTTCGACAGATGGTGTCTTCTTCCCGTACCTGCTCACTTAATCTCTCGGCAACTTTTACCAGTAATTTGTCGCCTATCGCGTGACCAAGACTGTCATTGATGAATTTAAACCGATCCAAATCCATATACAGTAGAGCCAGTTTTTGCTGATGACGCTCTGCGGAAATCAGTGCCTGTCCTATACGATCTTTAAGTAAAGCGCGGTTGGGTAAACTGGTTAATACATCATGGTATGCCAGGAAATTAATCTGCTCTTCTGCCTCACGGTATTTGCTGATGTCCGACATGATGGCGACATAGTTATGCGTGTTTTGTTGGGTATTTTCAACGCGGTTAATGGAGAGCCATTGTGGATAGGTTTCACCATTTTTGCGTCGATTTTGTACTTCTCCGGACCAGGAACCTTCTTGTTCCAGTTGGGCCCACATTTGTTCATAAAAATACTGATCGTGAGTTCCCGAGCTGAGTATTGATGGGTTTTTACCAACGGCCTCTTCCGGTGTGAAGCCGGTCATAGCGATAAAAGCCGGATTAACAGTAATGATGACATTATCCTGGTCAGTAATAATGATGCCTTCGTTACTATTGTTAAATACCAGACTGGCCAATCGTAATTCTTTTTCTGTTTCATGCTGGCGGCTGATATCACGGCTGATACCGAGAACACCGATGGTTTCACCATACTCATTTTTAAACGGTGTTTTCAGCGTTTCAAAAAACACCAGTTGTCCATCAGCGGCATTTTTTTGTTCTTCATAAAATTGACTAGTGCCATGTTGTAGCGTGAGTTGGTCACTGTGCCGGTAATTACGCGCTTGTTTTTCCGGATAAAAATCAAAATCGGTTTTGCCAATAATCTCTGCTTCATCCGCCCCCAGAAAAGCCATCACGGCCTTATTGCAACGAATGTATTTTCCTTGATCATCTTTGCAAAAAATTAAATCAGGCGATGAATCAATAATACTTCTTAATAAAGAGCGTTCTTGTTGCAGGTTTTTTTGCGCCAGTTTACGTTCACTAATATCTTCAATAATCGCAACAAACACTAATCTTTCGCCATAATCTGCAGTCTGTAAATCCACATGAACATCATAGCGGCTTCCATCTTTACGACAATGATTGGTCTCAAAGATCATTCTTGCGGTTTCACCATTTAACAGTGGTGAAACCAATGCTTTAAAAGAGGCTTGGTTGTAGTCTTTTTTTAGATCAACCGGTGTCATTTGCTGTAATTCTTCGGTGGTGTAGCCGAGGTTGGATTTTGCCCCGTGATTTACTTGAATAAATTTAAGCGTCTGTGTGTCAAACACATATATCTCATTTAAAGAGCGCTCAAGAATTTCGCCAAATAACGCATTTTGTTCAGCGGTCTGTTTTTGTTCCGTGACATCCAGAGCTACGCCGACAATTTGTAACATTAAAGTCTGTTCATTCCTTACGGCGGAAAGGTGGTCTTGAACTGTGATGTAGTGCCCGTCACGGTGGCGAAAACGAAACTGGTTAGTAATTGGTTTGCTGGTTTGCAAAACAGTGAATAAGGTTTTGCGGACTTTATTCAGGTCATTCGGGTGGATGCATTGCTGCCAAGCCTGTGGGTTACTTAACCAATATTCAGCGTCATAGCCTGAATAATGGCTAACAGACTCACTGATATAGCTAAGCAGAAATTCTGGTGGGGTCGCTTGTTTTACGTCAAGAATATAAGTGACACATGGGCTTATCGTCAGTCAAATTTTTAAAAATCTACAGATTGACGTAGTTCTTGACGCAGCCGGTATTGGTGGGTGACATTGGTAAAAACCAGAATTACACCGAGAATTTCGGTTTGACGAAGATGATCTACTCGAATTGGCGCTGCACTATCCGATATGTGATAACGCTGACCATTACGGGCCAACAGGACAGTATGGTTAGATAATTCAACCACTTCACCTTTCTGAATCACCAGTTCCACCGGATTGGTCATTTTTTCACCGGTATCAGCCTGATAAATATCAAATACGTTCGGTAAGGGTTGGCCGATAGCCTCTTTTTCATGCCAAGCGGTTAGTTCACTGGCAGCACGGTTCATTCGGGTAATTTTGCCTGAGGCATCGGTAACAATAACGGCATCGCCAATTGATTCCAGGGTAATTCTTAAACGCTGTTCGTTTTCCGTCAAAATACTGATATGAGATTGTAATTGTTGGGCGGCATCAACCAATGTCTTACCTATTTGAGCCTGCTCGGTATTTCCTGAAAGTGGATTTGTCAGATCAAACTGTTGGTTTTGAATTTGCTGTGAGAGGTTTTGTAAAGCCTTTAACGGGGTTGTAACCAATTTACGAATAAGGGCAATTAAAAAAAGGTTTCCCAAAACCATTAGTAAGATCATAGGAAGAATTGCAGTAATCGCTTCTGTTCTGGCTCGTTGCAACTTATGGTTAATAGTGCTTTGTAAAACCAGTACACGACTTTGATCTGACTCCAGTAATGGCAAAATCAGTGTCAATAAGCCGTTTTTATCATTGTCATCATCAATGATTTTTTGGGCTGAGCGTGCTTGTTCTACATAGTGCATTAGTTTTTCATCAAGCACTTTGTCAGCAGGTTGATTCTGCCAGATAAAGTAGGAAGCAGATTCAATTACATTGTTGCTATCAATTAATATCGCCAGTTGAGCATCACTACGTAAAGAAAAGCGCGCCACACTGCTTCTGGCATGCTGGAAATCATTATTGGCAATGGCATATTCGATACTATGGCCCAGTTGCAATCCCGATTCATGAAGCTGGATTTTAGAGGCTTGTTTTATATCATGAAGCCGGTGTTGATATTCATGAATAGAAAAAAACAATAAAATACCGAGAAATAACACGGTTACGGTAAGCGGTAACCAAAATGTCAGGCGATAGGTCTGGATTGGATGCATGCATTAATCCAAAAAGTCATGTACCAGTAATTGTTTGCTATCAATCGCATTTTTTAACAGGCCAGTTTCTATCATCAGCGTGTTCATTGGTTCAATAATACTTTCCAGCTGTTGATTAAATATAGTTTGTTGATGTTCACGCTCAGGCAAAATCAGATTTTCATATAACAGCACCAGTTCTTCGCTGGTCAAACCTAAACGCGGGGCAATTCTGCTTATCGCATCTGTGGGGTTATCCGCCATGTATTTTCGAGCTTTCCAGTAGCCTTCCAGTAATTGCTGAAGGTTTTTGCGTTGCTGTTGTAAAGCAATATCTCTGGTGACTAAAACGTCGACAATTTGACCCGACAACATACGACTATCCATCAGGTTGATGTATCCCTGCTTTTGCAGTTGATAAGCAATGGGATCAAAGCTGATAACGGCATCCACCTCTCCGTTACTTAACATAATAGGATGCTGATTGACGGTAGAAGGAATAATAATGATGTCATTCGGGCTTAAGTTAGCCATTTGTAAAATTTGAGACATCATATAGGCACCCACGCCGCTTTGCTCTACTGCAATACGTTTACCTTTGAGTTCTGCAAGAGATGTGATGGAAGGAGTTACGATTAACTTGTCGGCGCCATCAGAGATATTAAAAATCAGAATAATTTTTAAATCAGATTGGTTTTCAGCTAGCCTTAACGCTTCGTCAAGCGTCACAGCAATGGCATCTAATTGGCCTTGTCGAAAAGCATTTAGGATATCGGTTGTAGAAGTTAACTCTTTGAGTTGGATCTGAGCAGTGTCGTAATACGCCAGATCACGTGCTAAATAGAGTATTTCAAAACCAGCCCATGGAATAGTTCCGACTCGCAGAGGTTTTTCGATTTGCCTTTCGCAAGCAAATAAGCTGGTAATCACCAATAGCAAAATCACCTGTTTAGCCAATCGCATGACCTGCTCCCTCTCAGTATGAGGTCAGCTTAACGATAGCATAAAAACGGGCGAAGAAGAGTATTTGCCGATATTGCTTAAAAGTGAGAGAAAACACATGGTTTTTCAATAACCTGCGTTTACATTTGTGCAATGATCGGAGTAAGCTATAAATCTAGTTTTTTAATAGGAGCAGCAAAATGGAAATTCCAGGTATTGCCCCTTTCAGTGGTCAGCCTACATTGACTAATCCTTTATCTTCACAAGCTTTATTGGTAGGACGTCAGACGCCGGTGCAGCAGAATAGTGAAACAGCATCAACAACGGTTGCTCAGGAACAAGAGCCAACAAGTTTGCAAAACGTTGCTGTCGTCAATGAAGCGACGCAGAGTGAAGCGACTGGTTTTGATATAGAAAATCCGGGTGGCACAATTGATATTACTGTTTGAGGTTTAAGATGGCAGAGCCAAAAATCACTCAAGATCCACTTTATCAATTGTTACGTGATGGAAAGATGGAGGAGTTTAATCATCGAATTGCCCAAGGCGAAAAAGTCGATTTAACTAGCTGTGATTTTCGCCATCTTAATCTTCAGGGATTAATCGCCAGCGGACTGGATTTCAGTAACAGTTATTTCCGCCAGGCTGATTTACGTGGCATTGATTTCAGTCAAGCGATCAGTCTTCGTGGAGCCAGCATTCATGGTGCAAAAATATCGGGGGTTTACTTTCCGACGCCATTAACGGCTGAGGAAATCACGCTTTCGCTGCAACATGGAACCAGAATGCGCTACCGAGACTAATCTGTTATTTCAGGTTTTTCTCGGTTTTTAGGGATAAACCTGGAAACCAGCAAACCCAATTCAAATAATAACCAGATTGGTACGGCTAACAACGTCTGAGAAATCACATCTGGTGGTGTCAGCAGCATTCCAATAACAAACGCGCCGACAATTACGTAAGGACGTTTTTGAGCAAGACTTTCTCGAGTTGAGATCCCAGTCCAGATCAGCAAAAGCGTCGCGATGGGTACTTCAAATGCCAGCCCAAAAGCAAAAAATAGCTTCAAAACAAAATCCAGATAACTGCTGATATCTGTCATCACCGCGACACCCTCAGGTGCGGCCTGAGTTAAAAATCCAAATACCAATGGAAACACCACAAAGTACGCGAATAATATTCCTAAAATAAATAACAGCGTACTGGCAAACATCAATGGAAAAACAATACGACGTTCATGTTTATAAAGGCCGGGGGCAATAAAAGCCCATAACTGGTAAAGCAAGACAGGCATGGCCAGCATAATGGCAACCGTTAGAGTTAATTTAAACGGTGTTAAAAATGGGGAAGCCACTTCGGTAGCAATCATGGAGCTGGTTTCTGGCAGATGCTCAAGCAAAGGTGCAGAAAGAATAAGGTATAAATCATTAGCGAACGGTAACAGGCAAATCGCAACGATTAATATGGCCAGAATCCCTCTCAGCAGGCGATCTCGAAGCTCAACCAGATGAGAAATAAGTGGTTGTTGTTCACTATTTTCCATCATCGGCCTGTTTTTTATCTGACGACTCGCCTAACGGTTTGTCTGAGTTTGGTTTAGATTTTATTGGTTCATCAAGATCAATGATTTCATTCAAATCGGGTAAATCATCGGGTTTTTGGAATGCTTGTTTAATTTCTTCTGCTCGAAGTTCTTTAGCGATATCATTTTTGACGGCTTGAAGTGATGCATTGGCCCGGCCAAGCCATAAACCACAGACTCTAACCAGTTTCGGCAGCCTTTCAGGACCGACGACCACCAATGCCACTACGGCAATCAGTAACAGTTCCCAAAAACCTATATCAAACACAATGGTTAGCGTTTAGTTGAGTCGTGTTCTTCGTGTTGCTGTTTATGCTGCTCTGCTTCATTGTCATGTTTCAAATTACCAGTTTCATCTTTTTTCTCATCTTCGCCTTCACGAACTGATGATTTGAAGCTACGAATGGCACTGCCAAGATCGCCACCCAAAGAACGCAGTTTTTTAGTACCGAAAAGCAAGATGACAATGACTAGAACAATCAATAGTTGCCATACACTGATTCCACCAAACCCCATGATGCGCTCCTAATGAAAGCCAGGCAGGTTTTTACCGCCCAGCAAATGAATATGTAAATGATCGACTTCCTGCCCACCACCGGGGCCAGTATTAATAATGGTACGGAAACCGGTTTCCAGGCCCTGCGACTTTGCCAGCTCTGGAAGCTTGAGGAACATGTGTGCAATGAGCGTCTGATGAGTCTGATCCAGATGATCCAGTCGAGCAATATGTTGTTTTGGAATCACCAACAAATGTACATCGGCTTTTGGGTTTATATCTTTGAACACATAAATCAATTCATCCTCATAAACCTTTGAGGATGGAATTTCACCGGCAATAATTTTACAGAAAATACAGTCGGTCATTTTTTGCTCCTACTGGCTTTTTCATCATGTCCGGACAATCCGAATCGGCGATCCAATTCCTTTAACACGTTATCAACGTCGATATCATTATGCGCCAGTAAAACCATTGAGTGAAACCAAAGGTCTGCAGTTTCGTAAACGATTTGATCTTTGTCGCCAGCCTTTCCCGCGATAATTGTTTCGGTGGCTTCTTCGCCAAGTTTTTTGAGAATTTTATCAGTGCCAGCGGTGTATAGGCTGGCGACATAAGAGCTCTCAGCATCGGCATTTTTACGCTGATTCAGCACCTGCATCAGCTTTTGCAATGTATCACTCATTGATAAATTTCATCCGGATTTTTCAGTACGGGTTCTGTTGGTTGCCATTCACCGTTTTGCAGTTGTAGGAAAAAACAATGGTGGCGGCCAGTATGACAAGCAATGCCACCCAACTGTTCAACTTCAAGCAAGATGGCATCTTGATCACAGTCAATACGTATTGATTTAATGATTTGCTGATGGCCGGACTGTTCACCTTTATGCCACAACTTTTGGCGTGAACGTGACCAGTACACCGCGTGGCCGGTATCTGCAGTGAGCTGTAAAGACTCTCTGTTCATCCAGGCTAAAGTAAGTACTTGCTTGGTTGAAAACTCTTGTGTGATAACGGGGCTAAACCATCACTGCCCCAATTCACTTGATCCAGCCATGCGTTCATAAGCGGACCTCAATACCTTGTTGTGCCATTTGTTGTTTGGCTTCACCGACCGTATGTTCACCAAAATGAAAAATGCTGGCAGCCAGTACTGCATCAGCATGACCTAACTTGATACCATCAGTCAGATCCTGCAATTTACCGACTCCACCGGAGGCAATCACCGGTACCACTACCGCATCACTGACCGCGCGGGTCAGTTCAAGATCAAATCCAGATTTAGTGCCATCTCTATCCATACTGGTTAACAGGATCTCACCGGCACCCAGTTCAACCATTTTTTTGGCCCATTCAACCGCATCGATGCCGGTTGCTTCTCGACCACCATGGGTAAAAATTTCCCATCGTGGTGTTTCACCTTCAGCAGAAACACGTTTGGCATCAATTGCCACAACGATGCATTGTGAGCCGAATTTTTCTGCGGCTTCGCGAACAAAATCAGGGTTTTTAACCGCTGCGGAATTAATACCGACTTTATCAGCACCGGCATTCAACATCCGACGGATGTCCGCCACGGTGCGAATGCCGCCACCAACAGTAAGAGGAATGAAGACCTGAGAAGCAACGGCTTTCACAACATCTTCCATAGTGTCGCGATTATGATGAGTCGCCGTAATATCCAGAAAGGTCAGTTCATCTGCCCCTTGTTCATCATATCGTTTGGCGATTTCAACCGGATCGCCGGCATCACGGATATCGACGAACTGAACGCCTTTAACAACGCGTCCAGCATCGACATCAAGACAGGGAATGATGCGTTTTGCCAGTGCCATATCAGAATTGCAGAGGTGGGTTCAGACGATCAGCCAATGCCTGTCCTTCAGCCAAATCGATGGTGCCTTCATAGATGGCCCGGCCAATAATAGCGCCCATAACACCTTCAGACTCGTAATGGCAGAGAGCTTTGATATCGTCATAGTTAGTAACACCGCCAGAGGCAATTACCGGGATATTGATGGCACGGGCTAAATCACGGGTAGATTGCAGATTTACACCTTGCATCATGCCGTCACGGCTGATGTCAGTATAAATAATAGCCTCAACCCCATCCTGCTCAAATTGTTGAGCGATATCGATAACATCATGATTGGATAATTTAGACCAGCCATCAATGGCAACTTTGCCATCTTTAGCATCCAGCCCGACGATGATATGGCCCGGAAACTCGGCACAAACGTCGCCAACAAAATGCGGTGCATTAATGGCTTTGGTGCCAATAATCACGTAACGAACACCCGCATCAAGATAAGTTTGAATGGTATCTTCATCACGAATGCCGCCCCCCACCTGAACATCCAAATCAGGAAAAGCAGCACAGATTCGATGAATAACATCAGCGTTAACAGGATTACCCGCAAAAGCACCGTCCAGATCCACCATGTGCAATCGTTTGGCACCGGCTTCAACCCATCTGGTCGCTACGGCCAGCGGATCTTCTGAAAATACAGTGTTATCTTCCATGCGTCCCTGACGCAATCGAACGCAGTGACCCTCTTTAAGATCAATGGCAGGGATTAATAACATAACGCTTTCTCCATCAAACAATTTGTCAGGACTGACCGTCCCAGTTAATAAAATTTTTCAATAACTGCAAGCCGGCATGCTGGCTCTTTTCAGGGTGAAACTGTACGGCAAACAGGTTTTCTTGTGCCAGTGCCGCTGCAAACGGTAATGCGTAATGACTGCGGCCCGACACTTTCCCTTCATCTACAGGTTTAACATAAAAACTGTGAACAAAGTAAAAACGACTGTTTTGTTCAATATCCTGCCATAAAGGATGAGCATAAGTCTGTTCAACTTGATTCCAACCCATATGGGGCACTTTTAGTCCCTGTTCTACTGCTTTGTCAAAATACACCACATCACCACCGATGATATTTAAACCATCAGAGCCCTGGTTTTCCTGACTATGAGTTAATAAAGCTTGCATGCCAAGACAAATGCCGAGGAACGGTTTTTGTTTGGCTACTTCAACGATAATTTTGTCTAGTTCGAGTTTTTTGAGTTCAGCCATGCAATCCCGAATAGCGCCCACACCGGGAAATACAATGTGATCAGCCGAACGAATATCGGCCGGATCCGCGGTAACAATAATTTGGGTGTGGTTATCTGCTACGGCTTCCAACGCTTTGGAGACTGAGCGTAAATTACCCATGCCGTAATCAATAACTGCAACGCGACGCATAAAACAAAAACCTAGGCTAGAAAGTGAAAATGATTAAATCGATAACCCGATTACAACGCACCTTTAGTGGATGGCAATTGTTGTAATGCGCGCTCATCCAAGGTAACGGCCATACGTAATGCCCGTCCAAACGCTTTAAAGATGGTTTCAGCGATATGGTGCGCGTTACGACCTTTAAGGTTATCGATATGCAGCGTAATGCCAGCATGGTTGACTAGGCCCTGAAAGAACTCATAAAACAGATCAACGTCAAACTCACCAATTTTGTCGCGGGTAAAGGTCACGTCAAACTCAAAGCCTGGACGGCCGGACAAGTCCAATACCACCCGAGATAAAGCTTCATCCAGCGGCACATAGGAATGACCGTAACGAATAACGCCTTTCTTGTCGCCAAGAGCTTGTTTTAATGCTTGACCGATAGTGATGCCGACATCTTCAACGGTGTGATGAGCATCAATGTGCAGATCACCATTTGCTTTGATTTGTAGATCAAATAAGCCGTGTCGGGCAATTTGTTCCAACATGTGATCGAGGAATGGCACACCGGTTTCGGATTGAAATTTTCCGCTGCCATCCAGATTGATGGAAACTTCAATTTGTGTTTCGAGCGTGTTACGCGCAACAGTGGCGCTACGAGCGGTCATTTGCTTTCCTGAAAACTGAAATAAAAACAGATAATAACTGTTTCAGTGCAGGGTTTGAAGCGTTATCATGGTCAGTGACTTTTTTATGGATAATAAAATGACACAAGCCCAGATGATAACACCGTTGTTTCAGGACCTTGCAAAGGTTGAACATCATCATCAGTTAGCCTGTCAGTCATGTGCTTTATACCGACTATGCCTGCCTTTAGGTCTGCATCGGGATGACTTATCCAAGCTGGATGAAATCATCAAACGCAGTGCCGGTTTTAAACGCCATCAAATTCTGTTTGAGCCAGCCTCAACCTTCAAGACCATTTTTGTAGTGCGGTCTGGTTCGTTCAAAACTACTATTTCAGCGGCAGATGGTCGTGAACAAGTCACTAGCTTCTATTTCCCCGGTGAGTTTATTGGGATGGATGCCATTTATCAACAGCGCTATTTATCGACAGCTCGTGCACTTGAAGCCAGTAGTGTTTGCGAATTACCTTATGAGCGTTTGCAGGAATTCAGTGCCACGATTCCGGAGTTACAAAATCAGTTGATGACCCGGTTGAGCAAAGAGTTGTCCGCAGATAAAAATTTGTTACTTTCTTTGGGTAAAAAAACCGCCCAGGAAAAATTGATTAGTTTTCTGTTGTCACTTTCTCAACGTTTCAGCGAGCGCGGTTATTCGGCAATGTCATTTCAATTGACGATGTCGCGAGGTGATATCGCGAATCATCTGGGCCTAGCAATCGAAACGGTCAGTCGTTTATTTACACAGTTGCAAGAGCAGCAGTTATTAACAACGCAAGGTAAAGAGGTCACGCTGCTCGACCTTGCGGCATTAAAACAACATTGCGGATAAAATCGTAGTGCTTTAGCAACATTTTTATTGACCTGGATCAATGTCTTAATCCAGGTACTCCGTATGATCTGAAACTGTGCATTACATCAGAACATTATCGGAGTCACATTATGAAAAAAATTCCCCTGATTTCCTCAATCTTGTTGGCCGCTGGTCTGGCCAGCCCTATTTCTACAGTTATGGCTTATGAGGCTGGTGACTGGTTGATTCGGGGGCGTATTATTAATGTTAATCCGAATGACAGCAGTGGTACCTTATGGACAGAAGCTGCAGGTAATTTAGGTAAAGGCGTGACGGTTGATAATGATACTGTGCCAGAGCTGGATATTACTTACATGATAACCCGCAACTGGGGTGTTGAATTGATCCTCGGTTATTCAGAGCATACTGTTAGTACACATAAATCTGCAGGTGGCGTGGCTAGTACTCTTGGATCGAGAGATGTTATTGATACCAAAGTTTTGCCACCCACACTGACTCTTCAGTATCACTTCTTACCGGATTCTAATATTCGTCCTTACGTTGGAGCTGGTATCAATTACACTTACTTCTTCGATGAAAAAGTGCCGAGCAATTCAGGTGTTGCCAACTCAGGCGACAAAGTTAAGTTAGAAAGCTCATGGGGTTGGGCGGCTCAGGCTGGTGTGGATATTGCTATTAACCAAGACTGGTTCGTCAATCTTGATATTAAATATCTGGATATTGATACAACAGCACGCTTTAAAAATACTGCGGTTGGTTCAGCCAAAATTAATGCAGATATTAATCCGTTTGTTTATGGTATCGGTATCGGCCGCCGCTTTTAAGCTTCTCTGTCACTTTTTCAGCCATAAAGCCCTCCTCAAGGAGCTTTATGGCTGGGAATGTGGCTTAATTAAAGTCTTTAGCCTGACTCCGCAAAGTGTTAGAACAGCAAAATAGATGATTGCTGAGATTGTAATCAGCCCCATTAAGATCCCAAAACGATGCCAGCCATCCCAGCTTATCCATTCACTATTTGCCGGTGTTAGCCACATTAGGACTAAGACAAGAGATGCATTGGCCAAAAATGTACGAATAAAGAATATTCCCCAGCCAGCGATAGGTTCATAAACTGCTTTTTTGCGTAAGGTGTAATACAGCAGTCCGGCATTGAGCATGGCCGATAATGCGGTTGCTAAGGCAAGCCCTACATGGGCCAGATAAATCATCAGAATAATATTCAGCACCATATTGCTGACCATGGCAATAATGCCGATTTTGACTGGTGTTTTGGTATCTTGCCGAGCGTAAAAGCCTGGCGCCAGCACTTTAATGAAAATAAACGGCAATAGACCTAATCCATAAGCCATTAAGCTCAAAGAGGCCTGATGGGCATCATAAGGGGTAAATTCGCCATATTGAAACAAAGTCACTAACAACGGTTCAGCCAGAATAATCAATCCTATAGCTGCTGGTGTGCCGATTAAAAATACCCAACGTAAAGCCCAGTCAATTGTGTGGGAAAATTCCTGCATTGAAGCGGTAGCATGTTTTTTGGAAAGGTTAGGTAATATCACAGTCGCCAGTGCTATCCCCAATATGCCTAATGGGAATTCCACTAAACGGTCAGAATAATATAACCAGGAAATACTGCCGGTGATTAGAAAGGAAGCCAGTAAGGTATCGAGTAACAAATTAATTTGTGAAACAGAGACGCCAAACATAGCTGGAATCATCAGTTTTAAGATTTTTTGTACGCCCTCGTCTTTCCATCCCCAGCGTGGTTTCGGTAAGCTGCCTATTTTCATTAAAAACGGCATTTGAAATAGTAATTGCACTACCCCGCCGATAAACACCCCCCAAGCTAAGGCTTTTACCGGCTCGTCTAAATGCGGCGCTAACCATAACGCACAACTAATCATCGAAATATTCAAAAATACCGGGGTAAATGCCGGTACGGCAAATTTGCCAAAGCTATTCAGAATTGAGCTGGCTAAAGCGGTAAGCGAAACAAAGAGAATATAAGGGAAAGTGATTCTTAATAGCTCTCCTGCCAACTGCAGCTTTTCAGGCTGATCCATAAAGCCCGGAGCAAAAATAACAATTAAAATGGGGGCAGCGATGACCCCGATGGCGGTGATGAAAAATAAAATGCCTGCCAAAGTACCGCTGGTTGCTGCGATAAGCTGCTGCAGATCTCGATCTCCCTTCTCTCGGTACTCGGCTAAAACGGGAATAAAGGCTTGGGAAAAGGCTCCTTCTGCAAACAAGCGCCTTAGGAAATTGGGAATTTTAAAAGCAACAAAAAAAACGTCGGAACCCATGCCCGCCCCTAAAAATCGGGCAATAACAATATCTCGAACAAATCCCATTATTCGGGATAAAAAAGTCATCAAACTTACAACGAGAGTAGACTTAAGCAATTTTTCTTTCATGGTCGCTTATTGTTTAGTGGGTAAGCCTGCCAGCGTTTTGCGGAGGAGCAACGATGCAGAATATGTTTAAAAATGTTCATTCTAAGCGTTTTTTGCTGACATATCTTGGCTTGGTTGCTTTATTACTGCTGTTTTTTTTATCGATGAGTCAGGAACAACAACCGTTTGAATCGCCAGCAGAACCCGGTGCAATGCTAACGATGTTTGAGCCCAATCTGGAAATCCCGCAGTTTCTTGCTCATAACGCTGATAACTCGGTCTTTACCAATGATGCTTTGGTCGGAAAATGGAGCTTTATTTTCTTTACCTCAGCTGATTGCTACGATTGTGAAGCCATTTTTAAAGTCTTGGCTAATCTAAAAGCCGGGCTGGCAAATCGTGCTGTGCAAATCGTGCTGGTTGATAGGTCAGGCCTACAAGCATCAGAATTATTGGCGGTTAGCCAATCTCATGATCTGACTGCACAGGTCATTACTGTTGCTGCTGCCGCAACTGATAAAAATTCGTTGCCGGCTTTTTTCACCAGAAGTCGAGCTTTTGCCCATCAAGATCTAGGTTATGCCGTTTTTTTGGTTAATCCAAAAGCTAAACTGACTGCCCGATTCCAGGCACCGTTCACCTCGGTATTGATTAGGCAAAGTTTTATTCAAATTCGTGCTGAATACGCGAGCAAAGGTTAGAGGCTTTCTTCCATTGCAGCAGTGAAGCTGGATGATAATTGTTCCAAAGTACTGGTTCTTCGGAAACTGGGGCGCCATACCAAGCCAATCTCGCGTTTTGCCAGACTGTCTCGTTTTAAAGGGCGAAGGCAAATATCTGCATGTCTTACCATATCCGAGTTAATGGCCATATGCGGTATCAAGGTAATGCCTAGACCACTGGCGACCATTTCTATTAAGGTATAAAGGCTGGTGGCCTGAACACTTCGTCGTTGTGCAGATGCTGGTAGTTGGCATGCACTGATAGCATGTTCACGCATACAATGGCCTTCTGCCAGCAGTAATAATTCATTTATCGGTAACTGATGTGGTTGAATGTATTCATTGCCGCATAGTGCGTGATCCTTAGGCAGGGCAACCCAAAAAGGCTCTTCAGCGATAACGCGATAATTCAGATTTCGTGTATTGAATGGAAAGGCTAAAATCGCAACATCAATATCACCATTTTCAACCTGTACTAACAATCTTTCAGACTGATCTTCTATCAGAAGCAGCTCTAATTGCGGTAGCTGCTTACGAATACGTGGTAGAACACGTGGTAACAAAAAAGGACTTATGGTTGGGATAACACCAATCCTAATTCTGCCAGCTAATGGGTTTTTTTCGGCTTGTGCCAAATCAACTAAATCATCACTTAATGACAATATTTGTCGCGCTCTTTCCGCAACCTCCTCACCGATAGGTGTGGTGAGCACTTTTCGATTGGTGCGTTCTAATAACCCTACTTCTAATAAGTCTTCTAAGTCTTGTATACCTGCACTTAATGTTGATTGGGTCACATGGCATTTTTCTGCCGCACGACCGAAATGTTTCTCTTCGATCACTGCAGTGAGATATTGAAGTTGGCGTAAGGTAGGAAGTCTCATTATCGGTTTAACCACTTATTAAGATAAAAATGATTTGCTCGCTGTAATTTAGCATAGTTTAAACAACAATTCCTGAGCCAACTAAAAAGCAGTTTGATGTAAGATGTACAAATAATTTTAAACAGTTGGCTGGAGATATGATGCGTAAGTGGCAATGTTTGGTGTGTGGGTTTATCTATGACGAAGCCAAAGGTTTACCTGAAGAAGGAATTCCGCCGGGCACCTCATGGGATGACATTCCGGATGATTGGGAATGCCCAGAATGTGGTGTAGGTAAAGAAGATTTTGAGATGCTTGAAATCGAATAACAAACATCTTGATTGAGCGTGAGTGATTACAGATTCTGATCTTGCTTGTAGCAGCAGTTTGTCGGAACTGTATATGTATATCCTCTCTCTTTAAAGCCAAATCATAAAACGAACAACTCTTATTGTTATTTAAGTGATTACCGAAATCTCCCTTTCCCAGTTTCGAAATATCCAGAAGTCAGTTTTTTATCCTGCCTCAGGAATAAATTTATTGATTGGCGAAAATGGTTCCGGTAAGACCAGTGTTTTGGAAGCGGTTTATTTACTGGCTATGGGACGCTCGTTCCGAACACGAAATTTAAAGCATGTCATTCAAACTGACGAAAAACAGACGCAGATTTTTGCTAGAATTCACCCTGGCATTCCAGTTGGGATGCAAATTTCTTCAATACTTGGAACACAAATTCGTTTAAACAATGCGCCACTGAAAAAACTTTCAGACTTAGCCAGTCATCTCCCGCTTCAATACATACCAGCAAATTGTCACCAGTTTTTTGATCTTGGTCCAGGCTTTCGGCGAAAAGTTATCGACTGGGGATTGTTTCACGTGGAACAAGAGTTCATGTTTCATTGGCAGGCATATAAAAAAATACTCTCTCAACGTAATGCGGCTTTGCGTAATTCAAAACCAATCAATGAAGTCAGACTCTGGGACTCGTCGCTTATTGAACACGGATTGAAAATAACACTCTATCGTGATGACTATTTAACAACTTTATTAGCTGAGTTTATTAAGTGGTTTAACTTGCTTTGCGCTGAGTATAGCAATGCAAAATTTGAGATACGTTACTCGACAGGTTGGCCAAAAGATTCACAGTTTTCGGATGTTTTGCATTCAACTATTTCCAGGGATACTGCTCTTGGCTATACACGATCCGGACCCCATGCAGCTGATTGGTCAATCAAAATAAATGGACAGGATCCAGCAGAGATGTGTTCACGTGGACAACAGAAGATGTTTTTTTTAGCGATCAGCCTAGCTCAAATCTCCTTGTTGCGAGAGAAAACCCAACAAAAAAGTGTATTGTTAATAGATGATATAAGTTCAGAACTTGATGCTGAACACCAAGTATTGGCCATGAAAAGCATTAAGCGTTTAGGTATACAATCATTCATTACAACAACAAATCCTGAGCTTAATCGCTCAATAAATACCAATGAAAAAGACATAATGTTCCACGTGAAACGTGGTGAAATCTGCCAAGCATAGTCGAGCTGTCAACCGGCATCGATACATAGTAGAATGAACGTTTGTGCATTGCCTTGCAGTAAATGGATTAATTTATGACCACTGAAAACAATAGTTACGATTCTTCCAACATTAAAGTTCTAAAGGGATTAGACGCCGTCAGAAAAAGACCGGGTATGTATATCGGTGACACAGACGATGGTACTGGGTTACACCACATGGTGTTCGAGGTCTTAGATAATTCCATTGATGAATCTTTAGCTGGTTACTGCACAGAAATAAATGTGCGCATACACCCGGATGACTCAGTTTCTGTTGAGGATAACGGTCGTGGAATTCCTGTTGATATGCATGAAGGCGAAGGCGTTTCTGCCGCAGAAGTTATCATGACAGTCCTGCATGCCGGTGGTAAGTTTGATGATAACTCGTATAAAGTTTCAGGCGGACTTCATGGTGTAGGTATTTCCGTTGTCAATGCGTTATCCAAAAAATTAACGATGGAAATCAAACGTAATGGTTTCATGCACAAACAGACTTACACACACGGCGTACCGGATGCCCCACTAAAAGCATTTGAAGAAACTGAAGCAACAGGCACAAAAATTCAATTTTGGCCGAGCGAAGAAACCTTCACTCAAATCACTTACGATTACAAAATACTTGCCAAGCGGATCCGTGAACTTGCATTCTTGAACTCCGGGGTCAGAATTGTTCTTACCGATGAGCGTGATGAAAAGACAGAAGTATTCCATTATGAAGGTGGCATAAGAGCGTTTGTTACGCATTTAAATAAAAACAAAACGTTTGTTCACGAGCATGTAATAAACATCAGTGGTACGCGTGATGATGTTGTCGTTGAATTAGCCATGCAATGGAATGATTCATATCAAGAGAATATTTACTGTTTCACCAACAATATTCCACAACGTGATGGTGGTACCCACTTAGCAGGTTTTAGAGCAGCTTTAACCAGAAGCTTAAACCAATATATCGAAAGCGAAGGCTTGGCGAAAAAATCAAAAGTCGTTACCAGTGGTGATGATGCGCGTGAAGGGCTTACAGCAGTTTTATCTGTAAAAGTGCCAGATCCTAAGTTTTCATCGCAAACCAAAGATAAATTAGTTTCATCCGAAGTCCGTACCATTGTCGAATCTTTGGTAAATGAACATTTTCAGGATTTTCTGATTGAGAATCCTAGCGAAGCCAAGCTGATTGCGAACAAAATGATCGATGCGGCTCGTGCTCGAGATGCAGCTCGTAAGGCTCGCGAATTAACCCGACGTAAGGGTGTTCTGGATATTGCCGGATTGCCTGGTAAATTAGCAGATTGCCAAGAAAGAGACCCTGCCCAATCAGAATTATTCTTAGTGGAAGGTGACTCGGCCGGTGGCAGCGCCAAACAAGGCCGTGATAGAAGAACGCAGGCGATTTTGCCGCTCAAAGGAAAAATCTTAAACGTTGAGCGCGCTCGTTTTGACAAAATGATAGGTTCAGCAGAAGTTGGAACATTAATAACAGCATTGGGTTGTGGCATTGGCCGCGATGAATATGATCCGGAAAAACTTCGCTACCACCACATCATTATCATGACCGATGCGGACGTCGACGGATCGCATATCCGTACTTTATTACTGACGTTTTTCTATAGACAAATGCCGGAATTGATTGAACGTGGTCATGTATACATTGCTCAACCTCCTTTGTATAAAATCAAAAAAGGCAAACAGGAACGTTACGTAAAAGATGATGCTGAAATGGAGCGATATCTGACGGAAGTTGCGTTAACAAATGCCGTGCTCTACCCCACTGCAGATGCCGTTCCCATAGAAGGCAGCGCACTGGCTCTGTTAGTGAATGAGTATCAAACTATTCGAGCAATCATCGCTCGTTTAGCCAATCATTATTATCCGGCATTTTTGGATGAGTTGATTTACCAGTCGGCAATTCCAGAGTTTACAGACAACGCTGCAATGGCTGAATGGTTAAAATCCATTGAACAACGCATGAACGCAATAATGCCGACAGGTACATTTTTTGTGTTGGGCCTACAAAAACATGATAAAGAACCAATGCCTCATGTGAATATCAGTTTCACACGTCACGGCATCAGTAATGATTTCCATGTGCCAGGAGAGTTTTTTGCCAGCACTGAATACCAAAAAATCATGTCTTTCTCTAACAAAATCAATGGCTTGTTCGGTGATGGTGCAAGAATAGAACGTGGCGAAAGAAATGAAAGTGTTCAGCATTTCGCACAAGCAGTTAAATGGTTAATGGCTGAAGCGCGTCGTGGTCAACATGTGCAACGATATAAAGGCTTGGGTGAAATGAATCCAGAACAATTGTGGGAAACTACAATGGATAAATCCAAACGCCGTTTATTACAGGTACGGATATCTGATGCGATTACTGCGGATGAAACATTTAACACCTTAATGGGCGACAATGTTGAGCCGCGTAGAGAATTTATTGAAACACACGCACTTCAGGCATCGAATCTGGATATTTAACAATAGGGAATTCTTCCCGCAGATAACGGTCACAAAAAGGTCATTCAGGAAATCTGAGTGGCCTTTTGTTTAATATTCAGGAGAAAAAAATGTCGATGAATGACGCTCGCTATGATCAAGTCCAGATAATTCTGCATTGGATAATAGCGGCGATGATATTTTTCATGCTGGGCTTGGGTTTATGGATGGTTGGATTACCGATGCAATCTGAACTTCCTCCCGATGAAGAAAGCGTACGCGCCTTTTGGTTCTTATTACATAAATCAATGGGCATAACCGTCGCTGCATTTGTTATTTTACGAATTGTCTGGCGTTTAACCCATAAAGCCCCTCCACTCCCCGCCAGCATCCCCACCTGGCAACAACGGGTGTCTAGCTTGGTACATTATTTATTGTATGGATTGATGATTGCGATGCCGATCACTGGCTATTTACAATCAATGTATAGCAAATACGACACAAAACTTTGGGGCATCACGCTTCCTCGGTTAGCGGAGGCCGATGCTGTGGCAAGAGAAACATTTACAGATATTCATCAAATCTTAGCGTATCTGTTTATCGCCGTATTAGTTCTACACATTGGAGCGGCATTGAAACATCGGCTGAAAGGCACTGAGGTGACCAGCAGGATGTCTTTATGGAAATAACTCATACAAGTGAAAGTAATACAAAAAAGGCCCTTAAAGGGCTTTTTGATAGAAATATAACGATTAATGAAGTTTGATCTTTGGATGAACACTACGACGGAACAGATGAGAAAGCGATAACATCATTACCCTGAATGGTCCGAATAGCGCAACTTGGTGCATTTTATATAACGATAAATACATTAAACGAGCCATAAGGCCTTCAACTTTCATACTGCCTTTGCTCAGGTTACCCATCAAATTACCAACAGTACCATAACGACCTAACGACACCAGTGAGCCATAATCATGGTAATGATATTCAGGCAACTCTTTATCTTTCATACGATTGATAATGGATTTATACACCAGTGAGGCCATCTGATGAGCGGCTTGGGCACGTGGCGGTACATTCTGATCCTGGCCAACCCACTTACAAGCACAGCAGTCGCCAATGGCATAGATATCATCATCAAAAGTGGTTTGCAGAGTTTGTTTTACCACCAGCTGGTTCATCCAGTTAGTTTCTAACCCATCAATATCTTTTAAAAATTCAGGTGCTTTAATGCCTGCAGCCCAAACTTTGATTGCTGCGGGAATATCTCGCCCACTTTGGGTTTTGATGGCTGTTTCAGTCACTTCGATAACCCGTTCACCAGCCAAAATCTGCACGCCTAATTCATTCAGCTCTTCATGGGCTGCTGCAGAAATATTTTCGGGCAAACCAGGCAAAATCCGATCGGCGGCTTCAATCAATGACAGTTTGACATCTTGAGGTTTAACTTCGTCTAAACCATAAGCATTCAGTAAATGAGAAACTTCATAAAGCTGCGCACAAAGTTCAACACCGGTTGCACCGGCGCCAACGATTGCAATATTCAATTGACCTTCGTCCAATGGACGACCTTGAGTGTGAGCGCGTAAGTATGATTCCAGCAATTGATTCTGAAAAAATTCAGCTTGTTTAGTAGTATCTAAAAACAGGCAATGATCACGCACGCCTTTGATACCAAAATCATGACTGACACTGCCTACAGAGATAATCAAATAATCATAATCAAAGGTACGACGTGGAATAATTTCCAGTCCATCCTCGTTATAGGTTGGAGCCACCATAATTTTTTTATTCTGGCGATCCAAACCATCCATTTTACCGAGACGGAATCGAAAGCCACTGCACATGGCTTGGCTGAGATATTCAATTTCGTCTTCATGAGAATCAAGTGTGCCGGCAGCTACTTCATGCAGCAGCGGTTTCCAGATATGAGTATGCGTGTTATCAACCAGAGTCACTTGGGCTTTCTTTTTCTTACCCAGTTTCTTGCCAAGTTTAGTAACCAATTCCAGGCCACCTGCTCCACCACCAACAACAACTATTTTTGGTACTGCTTCTGACATAGATATGCGACTCCCATCAATCCGTTGCAAAATTGTGGTTAATTTTAACTGATAAAAATAACCACAACCTATCTAATTTTTACTACTAAGCCAGAGTCTGGCAAAATTCATTAATTAAAATACAGTGAGATAGAATAATGCAATCAAGGCCTGAAAAGCCAAAATTGGCCTGGGCAATTACTGGATCAGGTCATTATCTCGATGAATGTCTGGAAATCATTCGTGATTTGCCCGACGTGGACTTGTTTTACAGCCGGGCGGGAGAAGAAGTTATCCGCATGTATGGCCATGATCCCAAAGCGTTAACTAAAGACGGACATGTCTATCGGGATCGCGCTGCCAGTTCGCCGCCTGTCGGGTTATTCTATCGTGGTGATTACCATACCTTGGTTGTTGCACCAGCGACTTCAAATACCGTGGCGAAAATGGTGATGGGGTTATCCGATACATTGGTTACAAACGTATACGCGCAGGCAGGCAAATGTCGTGTCCCAAGCATAGTATTGGCTTGTGATGCGATTCCCGAAGTTGACACACCGGCACCTGACCGTATGGTACGTTTATGGCCCAGAGCAATTGATCTGGCACACACCGAAAAATTGCGAAGCTTTGAAGCTACAACCGTTGTGGATTCCGCAGAAGCCTTATACGAAACTCTGAAAAAACGTCTGGAACAAGTTAACGCCGATCATGGCTGAAACCATTCTGTTTCTTACCGGTAAACTTGCTCAACCGAGTGTTGAAAAAGTATTGCAGGAAATGGCGCCACTGCCATTTGACTATAGGGTGCATCAATTAGGATTATCAGTTGCTGCATTAATGACCGATAAAATGATTGCCCGGCGTTTGAAACCGGAAGATTACGCAGGTTGTAAACAGATTATTGTGCCTGGTCGTTGTCGGGGAGATTTAGCTGAATTGAGTAAACTGTTAGGACTTGAAGTAGTGCGTGGTCCAGATGAAATAAAGGACTTGCCATTGTTTTTCGGCAAGGCCCGTAAAATCCCTGATCTCAGTCGTTATGACGTGAATATCTTTGCTGAGATTGTTGATGCGCCACAACGTGATATTGAGGGCATTTTAGAGCGTGCCCGCTATTATCGTGAATCTGGTGCAAATGTGATTGATATTGGCTGCCTTCCAGAAGAAAAATTCCCGTTAATGGAAGAAGCTATTGCCGCATTACATCAGGATGGATTCAAAGTTAGTGTGGACTCACTTTCTCTGGATGACTTAAGGAGAGCGGCTAAGGCAGGAGCGGATTATCTGCTAAGTCTGACCGAAGACACTATCGATCTTGCTAAAGAAACAGACGCAATCCCAATTTTAGTTCCGGCAGAACCAGGTTCTCTGGCATCACTGGAACGCGCTATGGAAGCAATGGATAAAATCGGCAAACCCTGGATTGCCGATCCGATTCTTGATCCCATTCACTTTGGTTTGACCGAATCAATTGTTCGCTACCATACGCTCAGACAAAAATATCCCGAGGCACCAATGATGATGGGCGTTGGCAATCTCACTGAATTAACCGATGCCGATACCAGTGGAATTAATGCCCTGCTGTTTGGCATTATTTCGGAGTTGAAAATAACCAATGTATTAGCCACCGAAGTCAGCCCGCATGCACGTCGAGCGATAAAAGAAGCCGATATTGCCAGACGTATGATGTTTGCTGCTCGTGATGACAATAGCTTGCCTCGTGACATTACGGCGGATTTATTGGTGAGTCATGACCGCCGACCCTTTACCGATACGGAGCAGGAAATTATTCAGCTATCTGAAAACATTAAAGATCCGAATTATCGGATAAAGATAGCGCCCAAAGGTGTTTATGTTTTTAACCGCGATGGACTGATACAAGATACCGATCCTTTTGCCTTTTACCCGCAATTACAAGTTAAAGATGATCCGGGCCACGCCTTTTATCTAGGTGTGGAACTCGCTCGTGCACAGATTGCCTGGCAGTTAGGCAAACGTTATACCCAGGATGAAGATTTGCAATGGGGGTGTGCCGTTGATCTGGAACAGGAAGATCTGAATGAACAAAAAGCGGAAGGCACGACGATGAAAAAACGCAGTCAGCGTGCATGTGGAACCGCCGAAGCTGAAACACCAATAAAAAAGGAGCGCGCTTGTGGCACGGCTGACCAGCAAGATACATGAAGTGATCGTTACTACTTTGGCTGAGAATGGTAAGCCCCATTCAGCACCAATGGGAATATCAGAAGTGAATGGTCACTTTCATATTAAACCATTCAAGCCCTCTTCTACCTACGATAACCTAATGCGGCATGGCCAATGTTCGATCAATTTCGTCGATGATGTCCGAATATTTGCCGGAGCATTAACCGGACGTCGAGATTGGCCAACTTCTTTGTGCCAACAGATCGAGGGTGAATACATATCCGATGCGTTATCGCATATTGAGCTGGAAGTTGTTCGACTGGATGATACCGATCCTCGTGCCTGTTTTTATGCTGCCGTGATCTGTGATGTTAATCATAAGCCTTTCAGAGGCTTTAATCGTGCGCAAAATGCCGTAATTGAAGCCGCTATCCTAGTCAGCCGTCTGGACATGTTATCTGAGCAGAAAATTCGTGATGAAATCGCTTATCTCACAATTGCAATTGATAAAACCGCCGGAGAAAGGGAGCTGGAAGCCTGGAGCTGGTTAATGGAAAGAGTTGAACAAGTAGGAATCGAATTACATCATGTCTAGGTGGTTAGCCAGCGTACAGTCGCTAGAGGAGGCTCAAACACTGGTTGAGCAGTTACCAGATATCCTGGACATGAAAAACCCTTCACAAGGCGCTCTGGGGGCATTAACGCACCAAACTGTAGCTGATATTGTTCAATGGGTGAATAAGCGGTGCCTGTGCAGTGCCACTGTCGGTGATTTAGCCATGCAGGCCGAAGTCATTTCAGCGGCTATTCATGATATGGCGGAGACCGGAGTTGATTTTGTTAAAGTCGGTTTATTTGACGAGCCAGGGCTCGTGCGTTGTATAGAGCAACTGGAAGGTAGCATTAAAGATTTGCAAACACCGGTAATAGCGGTTTTATTTGCCGATCAACTACCACAGCACAATTTGATTCCATTATTGAAAAAAACCGGTTATGCCGGTGTGATGCTGGACACAGCCACAAAGAATGGCCTTGGATTACTCAACCATTTATCCATCCAGTCATTAAACAAATTTGTATTTGAAGCGAAATCGGCAGAATTACTATGTGGTTTGGCAGGTGCCTTGAGAATCGAAAATATTCAGCAGCTAAGACCATTGGATGCGGATTATTTAGGTTTTCGTAGTGCGATATGCCATCAACACACCCGTACCAATCTCCTGGATCCGAATTTAGCTAAACAGATCCAGTTTCAAATGAACGCGAGCATGCCAAAAGCTAAAACCGGGTAGAGGACAGTTCCCCTACCCGACTTTTCTATTTAAGCTGTAAGTTGATCTCGCAATAATTTAGCCGCTGAAACCATCGCTTTCAGTGCGGGTTCAACCTCCTCCCAGCGGCGTGTCTTCAATCCGCAGTCTGGATTAACCCACAATTGCTGTTTATCAATCCGCTTAGCGGCTAGTTTTAACAAATCAACCATCCATTGTTCAGGGGGAATATTCGGGCTGTGAATATCATAAACACCCGGCCCAATGGCATTTGGATAGTCAAAGTCACGAAACACATCCAATAATTCCATCTGCGAACGTGAGGTTTCAATGGTGATGACATCGGCATCCATTGCCGCAATGGCTTCGATAATGTCATTAAACTCGGAATAGCACATATGGGTATGGATCTGCGTCTTATCGGTGACGCCATTTGCAGTGATCTTGAAACTTTCCACCGCCCAGTCTAAATATTCCTGCCACTGAGATTGCCGTAAAGGTAAACCTTCACGTAATGCCGCTTCATCGATCTGAATGATTTTCACCCCAGAATTTTCTAAATCAATTACTTCATCACGAATCGCTAGCGAAATCTGTTTACAAGTTTCACTGCGCGGTTGATCGTCACGAACAAAAGACCAGTTAAGAATAGTCACTGGCCCTGTCAACATGCCTTTAACCGGCTTGTCGGTCAGTGATTGTGCATAGCGGATCCACTCTATTGTCATCGGTCTAGGACGAGATACATCACCAAAGATAATGGGCGGTTTGACGCAACGTGAACCATAGGACTGCACCCAGCCACTATCGGTAAAGGCAAATCCTTGCAGTTGTTGGCCGAAATATTCGACCATGTCATTACGCTCTGCTTCACCATGCACCAAGACGTCCAAATCAAGATCAAGTTGCTTGTCGATGGCATAACGAATTTCTGCTTGCATCTGCTGTTTATAGTCAGCATCACCAATTAAACCCAGACGATATTGTTTACGAGCCTGACGAATCAAATTCGTTTGTGGGAATGAGCCGATGGTGGTGGTTGGAAATGCGGGTAATTGCAGATCGGCTTGTTGGATCTTGGCACGTTGAGCATAGTCACTTTGGCGTAGAGCCTGCTCGGGTTGAATAGCCTCACAACGTTGTTTAACTGCAGGATTATGAACACGAATGGACTGCTGACGACGTTGAATAGCCTGTCTATTTTCAGCTAGTTGTTCAGCAACGCTTTCTCTGCCGCTATTGAGCGCTTTGGCTAACAGTTGAAGTTCATCGAGCTTTTGGACAGCAAATGCTAACCAATCGCGTACCTCAGTATCCAGATTCTGCTCGGATGCTAAATCAATCGGTACATGGAGCAATGAACAGCTTGGTGCCAGCCATAAGCGATCAACCAGCCGTTTATGCAGCGGCTCTAACAGATCAAGCGCCTGGTTGAGATCAGTTTTCCAGATATTTCTACCGTTGATAATTCCCAGCGATAAGACTTTATGTGATGGCAACCAATCAACAACCTGCGTAATTTCATTTGCTGCGTTGATAGCATCAATATGTAAACCTGCGGTAGGAAGTTCACAGGCCAGTTGCAGGTTTTGCTGAAGCTGACCGAAATAAGTCGTCAATAAAAGTTTTATTGGGGACTTGGCCAACGAAAAATAGGCTGTTTGCAAAGCCTGCTGCCACTCTAAAGAAAGCTCAGTGACCAGAATCGGTTCGTCAATCTGCACCCATTCAACACCGTTAGCTGCTAACTGACCAAGAATTTCAGCATAAATAGGCAATATTTTTTCTAATAATGCCAGTTTGTTACTTTCATCTTTACTTTTTCCCAGCCATAAATAACTAACCGGACCGAGCAGAACAGCTTTGGCCTGATGACCTGCTGTTTGAGCTTCTTTGATTTGTTTTAGCAAGCGTTCAGGATGTGCCGTAAAGTCAGTTTCAGCAGTAAATTCGGGCACCAGATAATGGTAATTGGTATCAAACCATTTGGTCATTTCTGCCGCAGCGATTTGATGATTGCAGCAGTTAGTGCCAGCCTGACCCCTTGAAGCTTGGAAGTATTGGCTTAACGTATCAGCATTTTTGTCTACGCGTGCTGGCAGATTGCCCAGCAGCTGGCTGGTATCCAATACATGATCATAAAACGAGAAGTCACCTACCGGTTGCCAGTCCAGTTCGGCTTGAACTGCCCAATGATGTAAACGTAAGCTTTTGCCGGTTTCTTGTAATGTCTCAGCATTTGTTTCGCCACGCCAGAATTGTTCCAAAGCAAACTTTAACTCGCGTTGTCGGCCAATACGTGGAAAGCCAAGATTATGTGTGCTGACCATTCGATATCCTCTCAATCGGTTTTAAAGTCGCCCATTGTAATCAGCGTGATTGATGAGTAATAATGATGATTATTAACTAATTGATGAGATATATTCATACATGATTGAGCGCGCGCACTTACGCATTATTCAGGCTTTGGCAGAAAACGGTAGTTTAACGGCGGCAGCCAATGCTTTATTTGTTACCCAATCAGCGTTATCGCATCAAATTCGCTATCTCGAACAAAAACTGGAAGTGAGTTTGTGGCAGCGGGATGGACGAAAATTAAGACTGACCCAAGCCGGTGAATTGATGTTGCAAGTGGCTCAGCAGGTTTTACCGGTTTTGGAGCAAACCGAGCAAACCCTGCAGGCTTACGCTGAAGGTCGTGCAGGAATACTGCGTATTGGTGTGGAATGTCATCCCTGTTATGAGTGGCTGAAAAAAATATTGGCAGATTACCTGCGGGAAATGCCGCAGATGGATGTGGATATCGTGCATCAATTCCAGTTTTCCGGTATGGAAGGTTTGTTAAATCATCATATTGATTTGCTGGTGACACCGGATGCGGTGAATCAGATTGGAGTGCTTTATCAGCCGATGTTTGATTATGAGTTGGTGCTGCTGGTGGAAGAAAATCACCCATTAGCCCAGCATAATTATATTGAGGCCTCAGCATTGCAGAATGAGTTACTACTGACTTTTCCGGTCGCTCATGAGCGGCTGGATGTTTTTACCCAGTTTTTAATGCCAGCGGGTATTCATCCGCGAACCAAAGCTATGCAATCTATGGATATCATGGTGCAAATGGTGGCATTACAAAGAGGTGTAACGGTGTTACCAAATTGGTTGGCACTGGAGTTTTGTCAGACCCTGCCGGTTAAAGCGATACGTCTTGGCAGAAAAGGCCTAGCTAAAAAACTGTTTGCTGCTATTAGAGAGTCGGATGCAGAGGTCGGCTATTTGCAACGATTTATAACACTCGGCAAACAATCCAGGATACTACCTACTCGCTAAAGCTAGGTACGCTCGTCCAGCACACGGTACAAAATCTCGCGAATAGACTGTGGTTCAAATGGTTTATCAAGAATAGCGGATACACCCGCCTGCTCCACTTGGCCAAGTCTGGTCTGATTTTGCTCGCTTGTTACTACTAAAATAGGAACAAAGGTATTGCCCATTTCACTACGGATATGTTCGACCAGAGCCTGACCATCCATCTTCGGCATATTTAGATCAGTCACAACCAAATCAAACGTTTGTTGTTTAAGTTTTTCAATCGCTTCAATGCCATTTTCAGCCTGATGAATCTGATTTATTCCCATGTTTTGAAACACACGACAAAGGTGGTTGCGAGATACCAAACTGTCATCAACCAGAAGGACTTCCAACTGATCGACTTCATAATTCTGCAGTTCGATTTCGGCAGGGTCAATGTGTTGCAGAGTCGTACGGATGGCTCGTTGCAGATTCGCGTGAGCGAAAGGTTTAGGCAGAATCGCAACAACACCAGATTGGCGCAAAGGCTCGAGGGTTTCAATATTTGACTCGCTGGATATCAGCATGAAATGGGTATTTTCAAGATTATCCAGGCGGCGTATTGAAGCCAGTAATTCGGTCGCCGTCATATCTGGCAGATACATAGCGCTGATCACTAGATCGGGAGGATATTTTTGCATGGCGACAATGGCTTGAGCGCCGTCGTGAACTCCATCAATTTTTTCTACGCCAGCCTGACGTAATTCACGCATGATAATTTTCAGCTGAACCGAAGATGGCTCAACCAGTAATATCGACAATTCTGATTCATCAAGTGAATTCATGCTGTTTCCGTTTTAGCGAATAACGAGGCCCGCTTCAACTTGGCTGCGGGTTGTTTCATCCATTAATTTTTCGATAATCATCAAGGCAAAAGCCATGGCGGTTCCCGGCCCACGAGAGGTGATGACTTTATTATCGCAAACGACAGCATCATTACTGAATTGAAGTTCTGGCCATTCTTTAGGCGCAAGAACGCCGGGATAGCAGCTCACTTTACGCCCATCAAGTAAACCAGCATGCGCTAAAACCATTGGTGCGGCACAAATGGCACCAATCCAGTTACCTCCTTGATATAAACGTTTAACCAAAACGTGAATACGTGGATCCGCATCGAGATTATTTGTGCCAGGTTGTCCGCCTGGCAACACCAACATATCAAATTCGTCATCGATTACTTGAGCCAGCGTGGTGTCTGCTACTAACCTGACACCCCGACTGGCGGTAATTTGCTGATGTTCGGACAAACTTGCCGTAACCACCTGAATCTCTGCTCGACGCAGTACATCTATCAAGGTTACTGCTTCGAGTTCTTCGCAGCCTTCTGCCAGAGGTATCAGTACAGTGGTCATGAAACCTGGATTAACGCTTGCTCAAAATATGCATACCTTTCAGCAGATTCAATGCTTGTGACAATGGATAATCACGTAACGCTAAAGGCTGTTTTTCTTCTTCGTCTGTAGCTTCTTCTTTAGGCGTGGCCTCATTGAGTTGCTCAAGTAAGCCATTTTCCAGATGACGGCTCAAGTCCGCTTCACGCAGCGGCTGGAAACCGTTATCTTCGGCTGCACTGATTTGCAGGGCATCCAACTTGATATCTGGTTCAATACCATCAGCCTGGATTGAGCGGCCTGACGGGGTGTAATAGCGCGCAGTGGTCATTTTCACCGCGGTATCGTTGGTTAAAGGCATAACCGTTTGCACGGAGCCTTTACCAAAGGTTTTAGTACCCAGTATCACTGCACGTTGGTGATCTTGCAGTGCACCAGCCACAATTTCAGAGGCTGAGGCCGATCCGCCATTGACCAGCACCACAATCGGGGCACCATTCAACATATCTCCGGGTTTGGCATGGAATTTTTGATCTGAATCTTGAAGGCGACCTTCAGTGTAAACAATCAAACCTTTATTAAGGAAAGCATCAGATACTTCTACCGCGGCATCTAAAACACCGCCCGGATTATTACGTAAATCCAGCACTAAACCCTTTAATTTTCCACCATTATCAGTTTTCAATTGATTTACCGCATCACGCAGGTTTTGACCCGTCGGCGATTGGAAGGTACTGATTCGTAAGTAACCATACCCAGATTCCAGTGTTTCTGAACGAACACTTTTCACTTTGATGATAGCGCGAGTCAGTTCAAGTTGTAGAGGCTTATCTGCCCCTTCACGAATGATGGTCAACAAAATTTTACTACCAGGTTCACCGCGCATGATATCGACAGCCTCGTTAAGGCTTAAACCTTTGACCGGCGTATCGTCCAACCGAACGATTAAATCACCTGATTTAACGCCTGCTTCAGCCGCGGGGGTTTCGTCAATAGGTGCAACGACTTTCACAAAACCATCTTCCATTGAGACTTCAATACCCAGTCCGCCGAATTGGCCTGAAGTGCCTTCACGGAGATCTTTAAACTCACTCAGGTCAAGATAAGCTGAATGTGGATCCAGTCCGGAAAGCATGCCGCGAATGGCATTTTCCAATAAGGTTTTGTCTTCTACTGGCTCGACATAACTGCTTTTAATGCGGCCAAAGATTTCCGAGAAAGCTCTCAAATCATCGATTGGCAAGTCAGGCTTAACAACAGGGTTCTTATCGGCTAACACCATTTGGCCAAAAATCAATGTGATGCCGATAATGACACCCGCTGTTACCAGCGCAAAATCACGTTTCAAAAAGCGCATATGAACTTCATTCCTTATTTCTAGTTAACCTTGCTTGCGCAGCCATTGTATAGGATTAGTCGGACTGCCTTTATGACGTACTTCAAAATATAATCCAGCGATTTGTCTGACACCCTGATCACCACTTTGTGCGATCACATCCCCTGCTTTTACCGTATCTCCGGTGTTTTTAAGCAAGCTATCATTGTTGCCATAAAGTGTCATGAATTGTTCGCCATGGTCGATGATGATTAACAAACCAAAACCTTTCATCCAGTCTGCAAACACCACCCGCCCATCTGCACTTGCTTTGACTGACGTACCTTTATCGGATGCTATCAGTATGCCTTTCCAACTGAGTTTATCAAGATTACGTTGGCTACCATAGCTTGCCAGGATTTTTCCTGTTAAAGGCCATTGTAACTTCCCACTCAGACCCGAAAACCGTGCATTTGGTTTCACCGCTGCAGCAGGTGGTGGTCTTTGCGCTGCTTTTTTTGCAAGTGCGTCTAATAATGACTGTAAATCTTTCTCTTCTTGCCTTAGCGCTGATAGCTGAGCATCTTGTCCAGAGATTTTCTTATTCAATGCTGCAAGGGTGCTTTCTCGTTCTGCAGTTTGTTGTTTTAAAGCTTCTTGTTGTGCCAGTTGTTGCTGCTCTAGATCGCTCAGATTCTTCTTGACGGCATAAATGGCTTTTTCCTGTTCAGTCAGATTCAGCAGTGTGGTTTGTAAAGCTTCGATTTGCTGCTGACGGGCTGTGTGGAAATAACGGTAATAAGTGTTGCTACGACTGACTCGTTCGGGAGATTGTTCAGACAATAATATCTTCAAGTAGCTAGGTTGCGCATTCATAAACGCAGAACGGATCTGTTCATTCAAGGCTTCCAGCTGTTGAGCCTGTTGTTGCTCAGTTTGCCCTTGTTCAAGTTGAAGATTGAGTAATTCATCATCTTTAACGGCAATCGACTGTTTTAACTTGTTTAACTCGCGATTGATTTCTGAAACTTTGAGACTTTGTTTTTTTAACTGCTGTTGCAACTCTGCCTGGGTTTTTTTATTGAGATTTAAATTCTTGTCGAGTGTTGAGATCTCACCTCGAACGGCCTCCAACTTTTTTGCGGATGAAGGCTCAGCAGCGAGGTTTAAAGGCAAAAACAACCATAAAAACAGAATTAAACCACGAATCATAGCTTGCGAGTTCAGAGTAGTTTCACCAAAAGGTGATTATTCATTTCCGCCGGTATCGGCAGGCCCAACAGGTCTAGCATGGTGGGGGCAATATCGGATAACCCACCTTGCTCCATACATGCTGCAGGACGGCCAGCATAAATCAAAGGCACCAGATTGCTGGTGTGTGCGGTATGAGCTTGACCTTTTTCATGATCAAGCATTTTTTCAGCATTGCCGTGATCTGCAGTAACCAACATTTCTCCACCGCTTTCTTTCAATGCAGACCAGATTTTGCCCAGACAATTATCCAATGTTTCGATGGCTTTAACGGTTGCGTCAAAGTTTCCGGTATGTCCAACCATATCGGCATTGGCAAAATTACAGATAATCACATCATATTGGTTGCTATGAATGGCTTTGACTAACTTTTCGGCCACTTCTGGTGCGTTCATCTCGGGTTGTAAATCGTAGGTATCGACTTTAGGGGATGGGACCAAAATCCGATCTTCGCCTTCATAGGGAGCATCTCGGCCACCATTAAAAAAGAAAGTGACATGCGCATACTTTTCGGTTTCGGCAATGCGTAACTGTTTTAAACCAACGGCAGAAATACACTCACCCAACAGGTTATTGAGTTTTTCCGGCGGGAACGCTACCGGAACCACAAAATCCTTTTTATACTCAGTTAGTGTGACAAATTGAGACAATTTTGGTGTTCGTGGTTTTACGAAATCATTAAAGTCCGGATCAATAAACGTCTGGGTCAGTTCACGTGCTCGGTCCGCACGGAAGTTCATGAAGACGATGCTGTCGCCATCTTCAATTGGCACCGCTTCACCAATTTGCGTGGCTTTAACAAATTCGTCGGTTTCACCGCGATCATAAGCATCATTGATGGCTTGCAAAGCATTGTCTGCCTGATAAAGAGCATTGGCATTGGTAATCAATCCATAAGCCTGCTGGACTCTATCCCAGCGCTTGTCACGATCCATTGCATAGTAACGACCAATCACACTGGCAAAGCGTCCTTCGCCAGTTTCGTTAAAACTTGCTTGCATATTTTCGACAAATTGTAGAGCTGACTTGGGCGACGTATCACGACCATCCAGAAATGCATGTAAATAGATTTTTTTGGCGCCACGATCTGCGGCGAGCTTGACCATTGCGTGAATGTGGCTTTCGTGACTATGTACCCCGCCATCAGACAACAAACCTAAGATATGCAACGCTTTGTCATTGCGGACCACATCATCCACAACATCTGTCAGAGTTTGATTGCTAAAAAATGAACCGGTACGGATTGCGCGGCTGATGCGGGTGAATTCCTGATACACCACGCGACCTGCACCAATATTGAGATGCCCCACTTCCGAGTTTCCCATTTGATCTCCGGGCAAGCCTACGCCAGCGCCAGAAGCATTGATCAATGTGTGCGGGTAATCATTCCACAAATGATCCCAAACAGGCGTATGGGCAGCCATAATGGCATTATGTTGAGGGTCTTCACTATAACCCCAACCATCAAGAATGATTAGTGCAAGTGGGCGGTGCATGTGGTTCATGGATTTATCCTTTAATCACAGGTTGCGACGTCATCTTTGCTTGCCAAAAACAGTGAGCACTGCAAATCAACAACAATGCTGTGTATTATATGGGCTTTTGTAATCAATTACAGTTGCCATCGCATTGACGAACATCATCTCACAGGCTGGAAACATGAAGGCGCAGGCTCTTGATGAAGATATTGAGCGCGCTGCCTTTGCGCTGAAAGCAATGTCGAATCCTTTGCGCTTGAAAATTCTTTGTACTTTGGGGGATAAAGAATTGTCTGTGCAGGATATCGTAGATCATGTAGGCACCACGCAAAGTAATGTCTCTCAGCACCTTGCCAAATTAAAAGAAAAAAACATTTTAGCTGCCAGACGAGATGCGAATAGGATCTTTTATCGTGTTAAAGATGATCGTCTGTTAAGGCTGATCAGTATGATGTGTGAACTGTTCTGCGCAAAATAAGATACATCAATTATTCATAATTTTAGGGTTGTTTAATGGAAAATCTGGGCGAATTTATTATTAACCACTGGATACTGTCCAGCTTGTTTGTCGTATTGTTGTGGTTGGTTTTTTCCGATTCATTAACACGCAAACTCAGTGGTTTTAATACCATCGACGTAACGACGGCGGTCAATCTGGTAAATCAGCAAAAAGGCTGTTTTGTGGATGTTCGTGATAAAGCGGCGTTTGAGAGTTCACATATTGTCGATTCGGTAAATGTGCCACTGGCGGATATTGATGCGAATCTGAAGCCATTGAAAAAGAAAGAACAACCTTTAGTGCTGGTGTGTGACAGTGGTCAACGCGCCAAATCTGCAGCCAAGCAGTTTAAGACTCGTGGCTATACCAATATTCATGTACTGTCTGGCGGCTTACACGCTTGGCGAGATGCCAAATTGCCGCTGTTCAGTTAAGACCTGGAACGTGCTGATATGAACAAAGTCATCATTTATTCTTCTGGCCATTGCCCGTATTGCGTTATGGCTAAGCAACTGTTGGATCGTAAAGGTGTTGTTTACGATGAGATCCGGGTGGATCAGCATCCTGAAAAACGTGAAGAAATGATGCAAAAAAGTCAGCGCCGTACGGTTCCACAAATATTCATTAATGGTAAAGCGGTAGGTGGTTATACCGATTTGGTCGATATCGACCGGTCAGGCCAGCTCGATGCTTTATTAACAAATAATTAAACTTTAACGAGAGGGAAAATCATGGCTGAAGAAAATGCAGCAGCAACAGAAGAACAACAACCTAAGTTCATCATTCAGAAAATCTATACCAAAGATATTTCTTTTGAAACACCGAATTCTCCAGCAATTTTCCGTGAAGAATGGAAGCCAAAACTGGATCTGCAGTTAGGTAATGAATACAACCGTCTTGATGAAGACACCCATGAAATTATTCTGATTGTTACCGTTACCGCTAAAGTTAATGATCAAGTGGCGTTTCTGGCAGAAGTGAAACAGGCTGGTATTTTCACCTTGACCGGTTACAACAAAGAAGAAATGGGTCCTTTAATTGGCAGCTACTGCCCGAATACGATTTTCCCGTTTGCTCGTGAAGTGATTTCAGACGTGGTCATTAAAGGCGGTTTCCCGCAGTTAGTGTTGGCGCCAGTTAATTTCGATGCGGTATACAGACATCAAATTGATCAAGCTCGTCAGCAAATGGAAGCAGCACAAGCCACGCATTAATTTTTGAACAAACAGTAATGAACGCTTCAACTTTAATGCCCACCTTAGTCATTGGTGCCGGTGCCTGGGGAACGGCACTGGCTATAGCTATGGCGAGAAATGGTCATGAAGTCTGGTTATGGGGACGGGATAAGGAACAGCTTTCGCGAATAGCGACAGAGCGAATGAACAGTCGTTATTTGCCAGAAATTACTCTGCCAGAGTCCTTAAAAATTGAAATGGATTTGGCAAAGGCATTGACCCATTGCCAGCATGTAATGGTTTCGGTACCCAGTGCGGCGTTTAGTGAAACCTTAAACAAAATTAAACCTTTTCTGCCAAAAAACATCCCACTTAGCTGGGCAACAAAAGGTTTAACGCCGCAAACCGGGCAATTTCTGCATGATACGGCGATTGAAATTCTGGGCGTCGGACATTCGCTGGCAGTCGTTTCTGGACCCTCTTTTGCCGCAGAAGTAGCTGCAGGGTTACCAACGGCATTAACAGTGGCTTCGCGGGACAGTGAGTTTGCCAAGGCTTTGGCAAATGCACTTCATGGTCCGGCTTTAAGGGCCTATACCACCAATGACCTGTTGGGGGTACAGATCGGCGGTACGGTGAAAAATGTATTGGCTATCGCCGCTGGTATTTGTGATGGGTTGGGTTATGGGGCGAATGCGCGAGCCGCTTTACTCACCCGCGGTATGGCAGAAATCATGCGTTTGGCCAGTGTGTTAGGAGCTGAACCGGAAACTATGTTTGGCTTGTCTGGGATGGGTGATTTGATTTTGACCTGCACTGATAATCAAAGTCGTAATCGTCAATTGGGTTTGGCTATTGGCTCAGGGCTTACCGTTGATGAGGCCGTTGTAAAGGTTGGGAAAACGGTTGAAGGGATGCATGCTGCAAGAGAGGTTTTATTACGCGCTCAGCAGGCAGGTATTGAGATGCCAATTGTCGAGCAGGTATGCAAAATCTTGTTTGAAGGGTACGATCCGCGCAAATCAGTTCAGGCATTATTATGTCGTGAACAAAAAGCAGAGTCTCCGGTAGTCGGATAAACGTGATACGAATTAATTGAGGAAATTTATATGCAAGGCATTGTGAAATACAGCAGCATCATTGCACTCAGTATGGCAATGACTGTCGGCTTGTCTGCCTGTGGCAACCCATTCAGTAAAAAATCATCCAATGATAATGAAGTCGTCATGTCACAAAGTGGTCCGAAACTGTGGGAGTCAAATCTGCAATACGTGCGATTGGTCGAGCGGGATCAACCTGGTACCAACCAGCATCCATTACCAATAAATTCTGATGAAATGCGAGAAGTGCTGTCTTCGTTGTATGTCAATCAGCGGGTATTATTGAGAACACAACAGGTTCCTTTGTTCTCGCCAGGTGAATTGCAGATCTTGAGTTCAACACTGGCCCAAGGCTTAAGTCGCGCTCAACCGAATGAAGATATTACTTTTGTCACTTTAGGTGTTCATGCCGGCGCAATTGCGGCAGAGCGTAAAACCAACAGTGGTCGTGTGTTCATTGATAGTAATGGTCGTCTGAATATTATCTTTGGTTTGGTACATCAGGAATACCGCGATAAAGACCAAATTACCGGTCAGGATATTGATCGTCGGGTGAATCCATTGTTGCCGGGCAGCCGCAGAAGCGATTCCAGACCTGCTACGCAGGTAGTGCTTGATAATGGGCAGTCTTATTATGAAGTTGATGGCTCAGAGCGTTCAGACTGGTTAATTATTGATATTCCGACAGTATTGGCAACTGCTGCCGAACGTAAAGGTCAGGATACCGGTGCATTAACACCTGAAATGCGTGAAGAAATTGCCAGAACTAAACGTCAAACAGATAATTTGACTGACGATGTGGCAAACATCAAAGAAGTCCTGTTTGAAATGTCAGAGCAGCTTGAGCAGCTCAAACAGCAGCTTGAAGAAAAACAATAATCCCTATTCGGGTTATATAAATTAGGCGCTTCGGCGCCTTTTTTATTGAGCAATTACAGACGATAACGAAGGTCAGCGGATTTTGAGCGTGGCATCTCAACCTTTTTTGACAGGCTAAGCACTTTAAACAATTCCCCCATTTGTTCTGGCAACAATAAACGTTTCAATGCTGCAGCTTGCTGCAACTGCTGAAAGGCTTGATTTGCATTATTCTGACTAAGATTAAGAATCTCACCAGCCAGCAGAAAATCGCTTTGTCTTTGATAACCTTCTACCTGCAGCCCTTCAGCAAGGGCTGTTTCAGCCAGCGCGGTGAAATCCACATGAGCAGTAATATCCTGTAAACCGACTAAAACCAGCGGATCATCATGAGCCTGATGACGATAATGACAACGCAACATGCCTTGATGACGCAAAGGATGAAAATAATCTTTGGCTTCATAACCATAGTCAATCAGATAGATAGCGCCATGGTTCAGCAGATTAGCAATGGTGCTCAACCATGCTGGCGACTGTAAGGCGATTTCGGTCTGATATGGAAACAGCTCCAGCTGCGGCTGAATTTCTTCACAACGAGCTTTTAATTCGGGATTGGTTATAGGCTGAGTCTGCCATGCAAGTTCTCCGTTATGAACACTCACCCCTACTTCTAAAAGCTGCTCATTTTCAAACTGTACCCGATGCACCGGCATTGCGTCGCAGACTTCATTAGCGATAATTACACCATTAAATTCTACAGGTAATTGATCCAGCCAGATGACTAAGCTTGATATGTCACCTGATTGTTCTTTCAATTTATGACGCTGTATTTCACGTAAGTAGGCACTCGCTTCAATAATGTAATACTGCTTTGGTAAACAATCAATTTCAGCCAAATATAACAATAGATCGAAGGCCATCTGACCGCTCCCTGCGCCAAATTCCAGGCAATCAGCTTCAGGGATTTGTTTAAGCACATCAGCAATATGATTGCCCAGCGCCTTGGAAAACAACGGAGTGATTTCTGGTGCTGTTATAAAATCCCCTGCTTTGCCAATTTTGCTCAAGCCATTACTGTAATAACCCAATCCAGTTTGGTATAAAGCCAATTGCATAAATTCTGCAAAGCTCAGCCAGCCATTGCGATCTTCGATGGTCTGATAAATCAGTTGCAACAGCTGAGCGCTATGCTGTTGCGCTATAGGGTCAGGTACAGGTAACGTGGCGGTGTGTTTCATTTAGTCGGAAATTTCAGTGGATAATCCCATTTTAGTAACAGGAGCCGGACGGCGGGTTGGATTTCATATTGCCTCCAGGCTAAAACAGGATGGTTATGAGGTATTGGCACATTACCGTACTGAAACCGATGATGTCCAAAAACTAAGGCATTTAGGCATACAGACTATCCAGGCTGACCTGCAGGACACCAGTAGCATTATGGTGTTTATTGAGCAATTGCAGCAGTTAAGTCAATCGTATCGAGGCATTGTGCACAATGCGTCAGCTTTTACTCCGACGTCAGAAGATCTAAACCAAGCTGCTGAACAATATCAGCACTTTTTTACCGTGCACATGTTAGCGCCGTTTCTTATCAATCAGGCGTTATCTGCGACTTTAAAAGGCCCGGGAGATGATCCGGCGGATATTATTCACATCACTGATATCAACGTAGAAAACCCCACCCCGAGGTTTGATATCTACGGCACAACTAAAGCGGGGTTACATAACCTAACTGTGGTTTCTGCCAAAAAACTTGCGCCAAATATCAAAGTGAATTCAGTGGCGCCGGGGCCGGTATTATTTACCGAATCACATAGTCAAGAGGTTCGGCAGAAAATGTTGGCTGAAACCCCATTGGCCCGAGAAGGTGGTGCTGAGCCAGTTTATCTTGCCATCAAAAGTTTGCTAGAAAACCCCTTTATTACTGGCGCTACCATTCCAGTAGATGGTGGTCGCCGTCTCTCCAAAGCTTAGGTGCGATGTCTTGATTAAAACGCCTTCAGGTGGTGTTACTTCGGCAGTTTCAGTCAAATAACCTAATAGCTCACGAATGATCGGATAAAGAAAATATTCGTCAGTCACACTGCTCACGGTAATTTCAGCTTCGTCAGGCAATTTAAGTGAGCAGAGAATATCGATATCGGCAGGTCGATCTTTAGTTTTGCTTAATGGGTCGTCACGATCCCGACCTAACTGGGTTTCTATTTGATTGCAAAACACCTTAAGTTCACTTTGGGGCAAGTCGGTTTCAACAAAAATTATCGTATTTAAAAAATCGCGATAGCTATTCATTCCGACTGGCGGGATTTTCAGTACGCGGCTGATATTAAGTTCACCAAATTCTCTTACTAAGGCAGTCACCATGGCAGCCATATTATCCTGCGGACTAATATTAGAGCCCAGTCCAAGCAGATAGCCTTGCCGTTGCATCATCCGTTAGAGCGCTCAATAACAATTTGTGCGTAATTCTGACCATGCAATTTGACCGGTTTGGTCAAGGTCAATTTGAGCTTTGGAATAGCAAAGGTTTTCAACAACAATTGTGCTACCTCTTCTGCCAATCTTTCTATTAACAGATAACGGCTGTTGGCAACAAATTCCACCAAGACATTGGCTACAGCGCCATAATCCAACGTATTTGAAATATCATCTGATTTAGCTGCATGACGGATATCCCAGTCCATTTCCAAATCAAAACGCAGGGTTTGCAGGGTTTCACGCTCCCAATCATAAATACCAATAATGGTGTCTACTTTGAGATCATTAAGAAAAATTTTATCCATGATGTCGCTTCAATGTTGGCAAAAGTAGTAATGGTACTGAATAATACCGCTACATTTTAAAAGGTCGCATCATAACATGCCTGAATTAACTGCCATCGCGCTGCTTGCACTACTCGGCGCCTATCTAATTGGCTCACTGTCGAGCGCTGTAATACTATGCAAAATTGCTGGATTACCGGATCCCCGGACTCAAGGTTCAGGCAATCCTGGGGCGACCAATGTTCTGCGTATGGGTAGTAAAAAACTCGCAGCATTAGTATTACTGATAGATGTTTTAAAAGGCGTCATTCCAGTGTTAATTGGACGGATGTTAGGTTTTGATATCAATATCCTGACCTTAATCGCTTTCTTCGCATTTCTTGGGCATTTATACCCCATTTTTTTCCAGTTTAAAGGCGGCAAAGGTGTCGCAACGGCATTGGGTGCATTTCTTGCCCTTTCACCTGCATTGGCTGGCGCAGCCTTATTGACTTGGATTATGGTGTTTGTGATTAGCCGGATTTCGTCATTATCAGCCATTACGGCCGCTGCCCTGACTCCGGTTTATGCGATCTGGTTGATTGATACAGCATTTGCCCGCTGGATTATTTTGGTCATTGCCATACTGCTGCTGTGGCGACATCGCGGAAATATCCAGCGCTTAATGGCAGGTGAAGAGAAAAAATCAGGCTGAGACAGGGGCCGTTAATTCGTCCAAAGGCCAACGCGAACGCACATTAAAAGTGGCTTCGGTTTCCATAACCATAGCTTGATCACGCATAGCTCCAGCAAAAGCGATCATCGCCCCATTATCACTGCAGAACTGTAACTGCGGGTAATAAACCTGAACTTTAGGTATTGCATCTAAAGCTGCTCGCAAAGACTTGTTAGCACTGACACCACCAGCTACCACCAGACGTTTATGGCCACTTTGTTTTAATGCCCGGCGGCATTTAATCACCAAGGTTTCCACCGCGGCTGTTTGAAAAGCCAGCGCAATATCGGCTTTCGCCTGTTCACTTTGATCGCTGTTATGCCAGGTGTTTAAAGCAAATGTTTTCAGACCACTGAAACTGAAATCCAAACCCGGACGATTAGTCATTGGTCTAGGAAAGACATAAGCACCCTCTTGGCCATGTTCTGCTAAAGCTGCCAATGCTGGGCCGCCTGGGTAACCCAGCCCTAACATTTTGGCCGTTTTATCGAATGCTTCACCTACCGCATCATCGATTGATTCGCCCATTAATTGGTATTCACCAACGCCCTTAACATCAACCAGTAAGGTATGGCCGCCCGAAATCAATAAAGAAACAAATGGAAATGCTGGCGGATTGGCTTCCAGTAATGGCGATAAAAGATGCCCTTCCATATGATTGATGGGCAAGGCTGGAATGTTTAATGCCCAGGCTAAACTGCGACCGATTGCGGCGCCAACTAGTAAAGCGCCTACCAGACCCGGGCCCGCCGTATAGGCAACCGCATCGATATCATTGCGTTGCAGTCCGGCCTCATCCAAAACCTGTTGCATTAAGGGTAATGCCTTCTGAATATGATCGCGGGAAGCTAGTTCTGGCACCACGCCACCATATTCAGCATGCATCTCTATCTGACTGAAAAGCGCGTGAGCTAACAGCCCTTTTTCAGTATCATAGAGTGCAATACCGGTTTCATCGCAAGATGATTCAATTCCTAAAACACGCATAAATTTATTCTGACTGCATTAAATTAATGCCGATTATTATGCCTTGCTGGGGCTGGTCTCATCCAACTAATTAGCATTTAGTATTTTCTTTCCTAAATAGATCTCGTACAATTAAGGGCTTTTCCGTCATTGTCTGTTTAGGAATGTATTGAATGCCATCTGTTAAGGTTAAAGAAAACGAACCATTTGACGTAGCTTTACGTCGTTTCAAACGTGCTTGTGAAAAAGCCGGTACGGTTGCTGAAGCTCGTGCCCGCGAAGCTTACGAAAAACCAACTACGGTTCGTAAACGTGCTGCAGCTGCCGCTGTTAAACGTCACCAAAAGAAACTGTCTCGTGAAAACGCTAGCCGCGTTCGCATGTACTAATTGCTGATTAGAATCTCATTCTAATGCCTCAAGAAGCCAGTCCGCTTAAAACTCGAATTCAAGATAGCGTAAAAGACGCAATGCGCGCCAAAGACAGAGATCGTCTCGGTACATTGCGCCAAATCACCGCTGCCATCAAGCAAGTTGAAGTCGATAATCGCCAGGATATGTCAGACGATGACATCATCGTTGTGCTGACCAAAATGACTAAGCAGCGTAAAGATGCCTTGTCGCAGTTTGAGCAAGCTGGCCGAGATGACTTAGCCGTTATCGAAAAAGCTGAATTGGCGATTATTGAAGAATTCTTGCCAACAGCCTTGAGCGAAGCAGAATTGCAGGCAGCGATTGCTGATGCAATTCAAGAGACAGGTGCTAGTAGCCAGAAAGACATGGGTGCGGTGATGAATGTGTTGCGTCCAAAAGTTCAGGGACGTGCTGATATGGGCGCAGTAAGCAGCCAAGTTAAGGCCGCGCTCAGTTCCTAAGCCAGCATGCCAGGTCTTTTTTCAGACGTGGTTAACATTCATGACAGACTTCGGCCATAATTGATTTATGGCCGGACAAATCCCTCCACAATTTATTGACGAATTGCTCTCACGAGTCGATATCGTTGATATTATCGATGCGCGTGTACCGCTGAAAAAAGCAGGTAAAAATCTTCACGCCTGTTGTCCTTTTCACAACGAGAAAACCCCTTCATTTACTGTCAGCCCTGATAAACAGTTTTATCATTGTTTTGGCTGTGGTGCGCATGGAACGGCGATCGGCTTCTTGATGGAATACGATCAGCTCAGCTTTCCTGAAGCTATTCAGGAGCTAGCTGATACCGTTGGTATGCAGGTACCGGTAACACAACAAGCTTCCCTGACTCCTGCCAGACAAAATCTTTACGATCTGATGGATAAGGTCAGTCGTTATTACGTGCATCAACTACAAAACCATCCACAGCGCCAACCCTTTCAGGACTATATTCAACAACGTGGTCTGAGTCCCGAAACCGTAGCCGCTTTTGATATAGGTATGGCACCGGACGGCTGGGACAACGTTTTACGCACTTTTGGCAATAATCAGCAAACCCAGGATCAATTGTTCGAAGCCGGAATGCTGATCAAAAATGACAAGGGGCGTACTTACGATCGTTTTCGTGATCGGCTGATGTTTCCAATTCGTGACCGTCGTGGCCGCGTTATCGCCTTTGGTGGACGAGTTATAGATGCTGATGGCACACCAAAATATCTGAACTCACCCGAAACCCCCATCTTTCATAAAGGCCAGGAGCTGTATGGCCTGTATCAAGCCCGTAAAGCCAATCGTCGATTGGAAAAGATCCTGATAGTTGAAGGGTATATGGATGTGATCGCCCTGGCGCAGTTTGGCATTAACAATGCCGTGGCAACATTGGGAACGGCTACAACATCCGAACATTTGCGGCTATTAACGCGTAGCGCGCCGGAAATTGTTTTTTGTTTTGATGGCGATCGTGCAGGTAAAGAGGCGGCTTGGCGAGCAGCAGAAAACGCTTTACCGATCCTTGGCGGCAACTTTGAATTGAAATTTATGTTTCTGCCGGAAGGTCAGGATCCAGACACCATGGTAAGAGAGCAGGGGGCTGACGCCTTTCATCAACGTATAGCTCAAGCACAAAGTTATTCCGAATTTTTCTTTGCTACATTGCTTTCGCGAGTGGATAGTCAATCAATGGATGGCCGTGCCAGGCTGGTTGAAATTGCCAAACCCTATCTACGGCATATTCCAGCTGGTTTATACCGGGATATGCTGGAGCAGCAGCTGGCAGACCATGCCAAGACCAATATTGCCACGTTAAATAAACATCTGGAAAAGCCAGCAGCGCCACCACGAGCTAAAAGCGTTAAACAAAATGCCATGGCCAATATGACCCCGGTGCGCATGGCCGTGATGATTCTGTTGCAACATCCGCAACTGCATGAAGCCGTTCCGGATACAGATAAATTAAGTCTGCTGGATATGCCGGGCTTAGCGATTTTAATTCAGCTACTTGAAACCATGCGTGAGCATCCCCATCTTAAAACCGCACAGCTGTTGGAGCGTTGGCGAGACACCCAACAAGCTCCTTATATGGAAAAGCTCGCGATGCAACCATTGAATTTGTCGCCAGAACAACTGGAGCATGAACTCATAGGGATTGTGACTCGTCTAAACAAGCAAGCAAGAGATGAACGTTTAACTTATTTGATGAGCAAACCTCTCAGCCAATTAACAGAGGCTGAAAAAATGGAAGTGAAATCCTTTAAGTGAGTGTTCTGTAATCAAAAATGATGCAATAACGAAGTGCTTTCACTATAATATAGTGTTACCGCCAAAAACAGCGTCACCATGCATAAAGAGGCCGAATGAAAGATCAGCAATCACGCGTTAAAGAACTTATCGCCCTGGGCAAGGAGCGCGGTTATCTCACTTACGGTGAGATCAATGACCACCTTCCAGAAGATTTGGTCGATGCGGATCAGGTCGAAGATATTGTCAGTATGTTCAGTGACTTGGGTATCATGGTCCATGAAGATGGCATGGATACCGATGAGATGGAACGCCTTGCCGAGGCTGTTTCATCAAACGACGAAGTCTCTGATGAAGAAGCCGCAGCCGTTCTAGCAAGTTCAGATGGTGAGTTTGGTCGTACCACCGATCCTGTTCGCATGTACATGCGTGAAATGGGATCTGTTGAGTTATTGACCCGTGAAGGCGAGATCGTTATCGCTAAACGCATTGAAGCTGGCCTGCGCGAAAGCCTGTTGATGCTGTCTACTTATCCTCCTGTCATTTCATCTTTCCTAGAGTTCTACGATGCGGTGGAAGCTGGTGAAATGAGGCTTAATGAACTTATTCGGGGCTTTATCGCGCCAGAAGAACTGCTTGCTAGTGAAGATGAAGATGATGATCTGACCAGCAGCGTCGATAGTGATGATAGCGATAGCGACGATGATGACGACGATGATGTTGGTGGCGTGAGTGATGATGAAGAGGATTCTGGTGAAATTGATCCGGAAGAGGCCCGCACTCGTTTTACCGCATTACGTGAAGCTTACAAAAAAGTCCTGGCAACACAAGGTGATGCCATGGTTGAAGCCCGTGAGCAGGCGAGTAACCTGTTTATGGAATTCAAATTGACACCAAAAACATTGGTGTTTTTAAACGAATTGATGACAGCAACCATCACAGAAGTTCGTAAACAAGAAAAAATTATCATGGATATCGTTGTCGAGCAGGCGGGTATGAATCGCCGCGACTTTATCGATGCCTTCCTGGGAAATGAAAGCAACCTTGAATGGTCCGATAAATTCGTTAGGGCTAAAAAGCACTATTCATCTACCATCAAGAAGAATCTGGATGACATTCTGGCGGCACAATCCAAATTGGCAGAAATTGCTGATGACCGCGGATTGACCATTGCAGATATCAAAGAAATCAGCCGTCAAATGTCGATTGCTGAAGCCAAAGCGCGTCGTGCCAAAAAAGAAATGGTTGAAGCTAATCTACGTTTGGTTATCTCGATTGCCAAAAAATACACGAACCGTGGTCTGCAATTCCTGGATTTGATTCAGGAAGGCAATATTGGTTTGATGAAAGCGGTTGATAAATTCGAATATCAACGTGGTTACAAGTTCTCAACCTATGCAACATGGTGGATTCGTCAGGCTATCACGCGTTCTATAGCTGACCAGGCGCGTACTATCCGTATTCCGGTACACATGATTGAGACTATTAACAAACTCAACCGGGTTGCCCGTCAAATGCTTCAAGAAATGGGCCGTGAACCAACCCCGGATGAATTGGCAGAACGCGTAGAAATGCCGGAAGACAAAGTACGAAAAGTACTGAAGATTTCCAAAGAACCAATTTCTATGGAAACACCCATCGGTGACGATGAAGATTCACATCTGGGTGATTTCGTTGAAGATATCAACGTTATGTCACCAGCAGACTCCGCTATCATCGAAGGCCTCAGAGAAGCCACTCAGGGCGTTCTGAACGGCCTGACCGAGCGAGAAGCCAAAGTACTGCGTATGCGGTTTGGTATTGACATGAATACCGACCACACATTGGAAGAAGTCGGTAAACAGTTTGACGTTACCCGTGAGCGTATTCGTCAAATCGAAGCGAAAGCTTTACGTAAATTACGTCACCCATCACGTTCGGATCAACTGAGAAGCTTTTTAGATTCCGACAGCTGATTACAAAATCGGGCCTATAGCTCAGTTGGTTAGAGCGCCTTTAGGCAGTTTAAACCTACCAATTTATTGTATAGGTACTTAAAAACAAAGAGTTAAGATATAGTAGTATTACCAAAAAGTAAGGTAATATTACCAAAAAGTTTAAACAAGGCCGTTAGCTCAGATGGTTAGTAGCACTCGACTCATAATCGATTGGTCGTAGGTTCAAGTCCTACACGGCCCACCATCCTTTATTGAGGGTCATAACTGACCCTCAACTTTTACTCAAAACTTCCCAAAGTAAAACGGTTGTTTAATCCTTGCTCACTGCATAATGCTGTCCATTACATACCCATAAATACAGGCTATATGAGCTCTGATAATAATCAGCATGTCCAATAATGTTAAAATGAAACAATAAACATGCTGTTTATGAAAGATTGACTGAGAGAACATAGATCAATAATAAATCGTAAAATGTTATTCAGAGTTTTACCGCATGAATTTGCTTCACACTACATATGTTTTACAAGACGATTCAAATGGAAGCGCTTGTATTTGTGAGTAACAATTGACCTTTCCCCTGAATTAGTACCAGTCCCATGATGAGATTTGGCTACTTTATGCTGCCTGTTTAGCGTATTCAACTGGCGGCATGTAATTCAGTGAGCTATGCGGCCGGACATGGTTGTAATGCTC
>NZ_SSXS01000059.1:0-254 GCF_004832235.1 Methylophaga sp. SB9B | reverse complement strand
CCATCAAAATCCAAGATGGTAAGGTCAGTTTGCATTTGCCTAAATTGATGCCGTTGTGGCTGGCAAAACAATTTGTGATGCGCAAACAGCAATGGATCGCTGACAAATTACTGCACTATCAAAAACGCGCCTGAGCGGCAATTTGTGCAAGGTGAATTGCAGCCTTTTATGGGCGAATATTATCCTTTAGATATTGTTTGCGAGACCAACCGCCAGCGAACTCATATCAAACTCGAACAAAAAAAATTGATCAT
>NZ_SSXS01000058.1:0-254 GCF_004832235.1 Methylophaga sp. SB9B | reverse complement strand
CAGTCACCGGTACAGACGTCCCTCACGCTGGCAATTTTGAAACCTTATTTGGCACGCCAATCAAAGACTTATTGGTATTCTGTGAGACCCGACGTCAACCGGACGAACCGTTTATCCAGGGTGGTCCGATGATGGGTTACAGTCTGGCTGGTGATGATTTACCGATCACTAAAACGGCCAACTGTATTCTGGTCGGTGTTGATGATGTGGCCCGCCAGCACAACCGTTACCGTGTATTCGTTGTGGTGATTGTG
>NZ_SSXS01000057.1:0-255 GCF_004832235.1 Methylophaga sp. SB9B | reverse complement strand
AGAAGCAATGGTGATTTAACCATGCCTTCCTAAACACCAGTATTGGTAATATTAAAACTTCGTAGGTTGGCGCTGAGGTACGAAGCCCAACAATCACGTATGCATTGTCGGGTTACGCTGTGCTAACCCGACCTAGCTTATTTATTAATATTTGCGCCCATCTGCGTAATCTGCGGATTAAAGCTTTAGAGTGCTGGCACCAAAAGCTCTGGATACAATTGAAAGTTAATCTTTCGGCAAATCCTTAAACGCCGC
>NZ_SSXS01000056.1:0-255 GCF_004832235.1 Methylophaga sp. SB9B | reverse complement strand
AACCGAAGTCACCCACACGATTGACCAGAAATGCCTTGAGATTGGCGTAAATCGCCGTGGGCTTTTTGTACCAGAAACCAATCAGCAGATAGAAACCACGCCAACCGCTTCCCAGCCAAAAAACAGACTGCATAAAGTTATTGGCCATGACCAGCATCAGCATCGAGAAGGTAAACAGCGAGATATAACTAAAAAAAACGGCTGTAGCCGTCATCGTCATGCATATAACCGATGGTGTAGATATGCACCATCAGC
>NZ_SSXS01000055.1:0-255 GCF_004832235.1 Methylophaga sp. SB9B | reverse complement strand
CAATCGTTTAAAGCAGATATTTGAAGGGCTGACCGATATTATTCAGCGTTATCAGCCCGATATTATGGCTATCGAACAAGTATTCCTGCATAAAAATGCCGATTCGGCTTTAAAACTTGGCCAGGCACGTGGTGCCGCCATCTGTGCCGCTGTCAGCCAGCAGCTACTGGTCCATGAATATTCTGCAACCCAAATAAAAAAAGCTGTAGTTGGCAATGGACATGCCAAAAAAGAGCAAGTCCAGTATATGATGAC
>NZ_SSXS01000054.1:0-255 GCF_004832235.1 Methylophaga sp. SB9B | reverse complement strand
ATCAACGTTTTAATGTACTGGTTTGCACTACGATTATCGAAACCGGTATCGACGTACCGACTGCCAATACCATCTTTATAGATAGAGCCGATAAATTAGGTTTGGCCCAGCTTTATCAAATTCGTGGTCGTGTTGGTCGCTCGCATCATCGTGCTTATGCTTATCTGATTACCCCGCCGCAACAGGCCATGACTGCCGATGCGATTAAACGTTTGGAAGCCATTGAGTCGATTGAAGATTTAGGTGCAGGCTTTA
>NZ_SSXS01000053.1:0-254 GCF_004832235.1 Methylophaga sp. SB9B | reverse complement strand
GTGATCCGGAAGGACCATTGCAGGCTTTGATTATTGATTCCTGGTTCGACAGTTATGTGGGGGTTATCTCGCTGGTTCGTATCAAACAGGCCGACTGAAAACCCGTGACAAAATCAAAGTCATGTCGACCGGTCAAGAATATCAAGTCGATGAAGTTGGTGTATTTACTCCAAAACGTAGTAAACGTCCTGCGCTGAACTGCGGTGAAGTTGGCTATGTGATTTCCGGTGTCAAAGAAATTGATGGTGCACCGG
>NZ_SSXS01000052.1:0-255 GCF_004832235.1 Methylophaga sp. SB9B | reverse complement strand
GCTGCAGAATTAAATTGCTAAAGTTGCCTCAAATCACCTTCATAACAAATATAATTGCTGATAAATCAATTTTTAAAGCATAAAATGCTTTTAATATAAATTATTGGAGTAAATCATGACTGAAAAACTGGATCGTTATGACCAGATGATTCTCGAGATCCTGCAAAAGCAGGGACGAATTTCCAATCAGGAATTGGCTGAAGCGATCAACCTCTCGCCCTCGCCAACGCTGCGACGCGTTAAGCAAATGGAAGA
>NZ_SSXS01000051.1:0-255 GCF_004832235.1 Methylophaga sp. SB9B | reverse complement strand
ACAGGTTTTTACTCATGCACCTTTTATAAAACTCTCAACAATAAAACCAGTTGAAAGCTTAAAAAATGTTGCTTGAACACCCGCTGGCAGCAAAACGTCGATTAATTAGCCTAACGCCTTTAATTGACGTGGTGTTTATCCTGTTGTTGTTTTTTATGTTGTCATCCGGGTTTACCCAGTGGCGGCAGATGGATATTACGGCTGCTAGTGAGTCTTACAACACTGACAAAATACGAACTCAATACTATTTACTGT
>NZ_SSXS01000050.1:0-255 GCF_004832235.1 Methylophaga sp. SB9B | reverse complement strand
TCGTACTTCGATAGCAAGCGCAAACCAATCTGTTTCTGCCTGTTGCATGGTGGAATTAATAAGCTCATCCGCCACGCCTTTTTGTTTCATTTCTTGTCTGATTCGCAACTCTCCATATCCCCGGAGAGCGCGAGAACGAATAAACGCTTCGGCAAAACGTTCGTCATTCTGTAAGCCACTTTGTTGTAGCTTTTCTAAAGCGGCATGAATTTTATCCGTTTCATGACCAGCTTGTTGAAGTTTTTGCTGTAATTC